>DIHT01000039.1 GCA_002420305.1 Akkermansiaceae bacterium UBA5689
GGAGAGGGAACGGCATTGACTGATGACGAGAAGGAGATTCTTCAGAAGTGGATCAGTGAGGGGGCTCAGTATGAGCGTCACTGGGCCTTCCGGTCACCGGTTAAGAGCAGGCTCCCGGATTTGAAGGGCGGCAATGAGCAGGTGATCGATGCCTTCGTGCAGGAGACGCTTTCCCGGGCTGGATTCCAACTGCAGGAGGAAGCCACGAGGGAGGAACTTATCCGGCGCGTATCGATCGATCTCACAGGACTTCCGCCCAGTATTGAGGAGGTGGACGCCTTTATCGGTGACCAGTCGCCGGAAGCATACGGCAGGGTTGTGAATCGGCTGCTGGCCTCTCCGCGCTACGGGGAGCGCATGGCGGCCTGGTGGTTGGATGGGGCGCGGTATGGGGACAGCCACGGCTATGACAATGATCTGGAGAATGCTCAGTGGCCGTGGCGGAACTGGATTATCGAATCCTTCAACGCTAACCAGCCCTACGACCAGTTTGTAACGTGGCAGCTGGCGGGAGATCTTATGCCAGATGCCAGCGATGGCCAGATCGTGGCCACTGGATTCAACCGGAACCATCGGATTCAGACCGAGGGGGGAGCGATCGAAGAGGAGTGGCGCACGGAATACGTCATGGATCGGGTGGAAACCATGGGGTCGGTGTTCCTTGGGTTGACGCTGAGTTGCGCTCGCTGCCATGACCACAAATACGACCCCATCAGCCAGAAGGAGTTCTATCAGCTTTTTGCGATGTTCGATGGGCTGAATGAAAAAGGATTTATCAATAATCTAAGGGGCAGTGCCGAACCTCGTCATCGTTACCGGAAGAGCGATTTTGAAGCAGCGGTGAAGAAGCTTGAAACGGACATCCCGGACGCGAAGGGCCGGAGTGGCAGGATGAAGGAGCTGGAAGCAGCGCATCCGCACGTCATGGTGATGCGCGATGAAGTGGATCGGAAGGCGTTTATTCTCAAGAGGGGGCAGTATGATGACAAGGGGGAGGAAGTGGACCCTGGGTTGCCGGAGGCGTTCTCTCCGGTCCCGGAGGGGGAGAGCCTGACCCGTCTCGATCTGGCGAGGTGGCTGGTTGATGGAGAGCACCCCTTGACATCACGGGTCTTTGTGAACCGGATCTGGGAGCAGTTCTTTGGGACCGGTATCGTGAAAAGTTCCGAAAATCTGGGACGACAAAGTGACTGGCCGAGTCACCCTCAACTCCTTGACTGGATTGCAGTGGACTTTATGGAGTCCGGCTGGGACGTCAAGGGGCTCATCAGAGCAATAGTCATGAGTCGCTCCTATCGCCAAAGTTCTATCATTGATGAAGAGAGGCTTCAGCGTGATCCGGAGAACCGCTTGCTGAGTCGGGGGCCGAGAACAAGGTTGCAGGCTGAGATGTTGCGCGATCAGGCTCTCTTTCTTTCAGGTCTGCTAGTAGAGCGGGTCGGAGGTCCGAGTTGGTGGGTGTATCAGCCGGCTGGACTCTGGCTGGAAGTAGAGAAACGAGGAACTTTTGTGCAGGATCATGGGGAGAAGCTCTATCGTCGTAGCCTTTACTCTCGTATTCGGAGGACAGTGGCCCCGCCCAGTATGCTTCTCTTTGACATGCCCAGTCGGGAGATGTGTTCCGTGAAGAGAACCTTGACTAATACTCCCTTGCAGGCCCTCGCTCTCTTGAACGAGGTGACCTATGTTGAGGCCGCGAAGAAATTTGCGGAGCGTATGATGACGAAGGGAGGCACGCCGGGGGAGAGAATCGCATGGGGGTTTCGCTGTGCCACTTCTCGGGTGGCTGAGAAAGGGGAGCTGGAGATTCTGGTGAAGGGATATGAGCGGCGGGTGGAGCGGTATCGCAAGGATGGCAAGGCTGCCGAGGATTTACTGGGGCAGGGAGAATCCAAGGTCGCGGATTACCTTCCCAAGCCGGAGATGGCGGCTCTGACAACGGTGGCTAATGTGATCCTGAACCTCGATGAAGTGATTAACAGATGAAGGCGAGAGCTGAAGATAGGGATCCCTGCGGGGCAGAGGGAGGCGAGCGAGGTGGGAGTTCGAGGCTTCTGGGACGACGCTCCTTCCTCCAGAACTCAGGGCATGGATTAGGGACGCTGGCTCTGGGGTCCCTCCTTTTTGACAAGGAGGGAAGGGCTGCCACGGTGATGCCGGAAAATGCCAAGGTGCGGCGGGTGATCTCTCTTTTCATGTCAGGAGGGCCGTCCCAGATGGACCTGCTTGATCCCAAGCCAGGACTGGAAAAACAGAGAGGTAAGGAATTGCCCCCATCGGTGCGGGGAGAACAGAGAATCACCACCATGACCTCGGGTCAGAAGGAACTGCCTGTCCTGCCCAGTCCCTTCAAGTTCTCCGCTCATGGACAATCGGGTCTGGAATTGAGCGAGTTGCTCCCGCATTGGGGCGATGTAGCGGATGACCTGTGTGTCATTCGCTCCATGAAAACCGAGGCTATCAACCATGATCCGGCCATCACCTTTTTCCAGACCGGGTTCCAGCTAGCCGGTCGACCGAGTATCGGGTCCTGGGTTTCTTATGGGCTCGGCGCCTTGAACAGGGATCTCCCCGCATATGTTGTTCTCACCTCCCGGTCGACCTCTGGAGGAGCTCAACCCCTTTATAGCCGCTTGTGGAATTCCGGGTTTCTGCCCGCTGAGCATTCCGGGGTGAAGCTGCGCAATACCGGGGATCCGGTATATTTCCTCGAGAACCCTCCGGGTATAGATCGTGGAATCCGAAGGGATACCCTTGATGATCTCCAGAGACTCAATCAGAAGCGTCATGCGGTCATTGGAGATCCTGCGATTGAATCACGGATCGCTCAATATGAGATGGCCTTTCGCATGCAGGCAAGTGTTCCAGAATTAGCGGACATCTCGAAAGAGCCGGAACACGTGCTGAAACTCTATGGACCCAACGTGGGAAAACAGGGGAGTTTTGCGAGGAATTGCCTGGTAGCCCGCCGTCTGGCCGAGCGAGACGTTCGCTTCATCCAGCTCTTCCACATGGGATGGGACCAGCATGATAAGTTAAAAGAGACCCTCTCCCGCCAGTGTCGGGATACTGAGCAGCCAGTGGCCGGATTGATCAAGGATCTTAAACAGAGAGGCCTTCTGAAGGATACTCTTGTTGTATGGGGTGGAGAGTTTGGGCGGACCACCTACGCGCAGAAACCCGGTAACGCTGCTGGCCGTGACCATCATCCCGGCTGTTTCACTCAGATGCTGGCAGGGGCGGGTGTGAGGGGCGGTTATGTCCATGGTGCGACCGATGAATACTGCTACAATGTGACTCAGGACCCCGTGCATGTCCACGACCTGAATGCCACTCTGATGCATCTCCTCGGAGTGGACCACAAGCGACTCACCTATAAATTCCAAGGGCGCGATTATCGTCTCACTGATGTCCATGGTCAGGTCGTAAAGAAAATCCTCACCTGAGAAGATTCCATGCCGAAGATTATCTGTTTTGTTGTGCTGGCGCTTGCCAGTCTGGGGGCCCGCTCCGAACTCCCTGTTGAGAAGAATGGAAGAGTATTGCTCTACGGAAACTCCTTTGTTGGGCGTTTGCAGGAGCATGGTTTGTTTGAAGCTGCGGTTCAGATGGCTCATCCGGAGAAGCAGCTTGAGTTTCGCAGCCTGGCATGGACGGGGGATGAGGTGGGCTACCGTCTGCGGCCCGAGCGTTACAGTAATCACCTCAGAAAACTCCTCGACCATTGGCCTGCCAATGTGGTGATTCTCGGTTTTGGACTCAATGAGTCCTTTGCGGGGGAGGCCGGGGCCGACACTTTCCAGCAGGACCTTCAGAGTTATCTGCGGGAAATGAAGCGCCGCCACCCCGGAGCTTCTCTGGTCGTTCTCTCGCCCATTGCGACTGAGGATCTCAAGCATCCATATTATCCTGAAATAGGCCGAAGAAATTCGGAGATTCGGTCTTACGTGCGGATCATGAGTAAAGTCAGTTCGGAGAGCGGGGCTCGCTTTGTGGACCTTTTTACGCCGAGTCTGGCAGCCTACGCGCAACAGGAGGCCCCACTTACCAGCAACGGGATTCATCTGAACGATCAAGGATACGCCATGATCGCGAAGGCTCTGAGTCGCGAGCTTCTTGGAGAAGAGACGTATGCGAAACTGGATTTTGCGCGGGCGGAGGTCGTGGCCCAAGAGGTCCGGAGAAAGGCGCAATATGTGGCCTCAGTTGTGCGGCCAGTAAACACCGTTCTTTACTTCGGGGTTAGGGGGAGGGCCCATGAGTATGATGCTGAGATCCCCCGCTTCCATGAGCTGATCTCTCGATCCGATGCGTTGATCCACGCCATGCTCGGGGATCGCTCGATGGAGTTTAATCCAGCTCCGCTGACTCTTCCTCCTCTCGTTGAGAGGACCCCGGCTAAGCTGCCATCACCGGATGAGATGCTCAAATCGTTCCGTGTTGCAGACGGTTACGAGGTGAACCTTTTTGCCTCTGAGAAGGAATTTCCTGAGCTACGGAATCCGGAGCAGATCGCCTTTGACTCCAGAGGGCGCCTCTGGGTTGTGACGATGCCGTCTTTCCCCGGCACTATTCCAGGTGATGTTCCCCATGATAAGATTCTTATCCTGGAGGATACGAATCGTGATGGGAGAGCGGACAAGTCGACGATCTTCGCGGACCGTCTCACTGTTCCAGACGGGTTGGCCTTTTATGACGATGGGGTGATTATCTCTCATCAGCCGCGACTCGTCTTCATGAGGGACCGGGATGGGGATGGAAAGGCTGACGAGCAGAGGGAGATCCTGCGGGGTATCGATGTGACCGATGCGCACCACGGGGGGATGATCGCAATGGGACCGATGGGGCATGTCATTTTTTGTGATGGAGTGTTTCACCGCTCGCAGCTGGAAACGCCCCATGGGGTAACCCGGGGTGTCGATGCCACCACCTACCGGCTAGACCTGCGCAGAGGTACCGTAGAGCGCGAATACCAGACCCTTACGCCCAATCCATGGAAGGTGACGTGGGATCGGTGGGGAAATCTTTTTCAGATGTATGGAGATGGGTTTGTTCAGGATAGCCATGCTGTCCCGTGGAGTCCGTTCGGGGTCTACCATCCGTTCCGTCGGGCGATTTCCATTGCCTATGGGAAGGGTTCGGCTGCCTGTGTCATTTCGAGTCCTCATTTTCCTGATGAGTATCAGCAGGGGATGGCCTCTGCGGTTCTATTGAGGAAGTGCTTCGTTTCAATTTCAAAGCACAGGGCGGATGGAGCCTATTATAAGGCGAGCGACCGGCTCGATCTGCTGTCTTCGCCCAGTGACCTCTTCCGGCCGGTTGATATTGCATTCGGCTTTGATGGAGCGATGTATGTCTCGGACTTCTGCACTCGGATTATTGGTCATGCCCAGAACTCGATGCGGGATCCCCGCTGGGACCCTCATACCGGGCGGATCTGGCGAATTACCCACACCGGAAAACCATTGGTCAGGAACTGGCCACGTCTTGAGGGGGCGTCCTCCCGGCAGCTTCTGTCCCTGCTTGAACATCCCCAGGATGTGATCCGGGATCATGCCAGGCGGAAGCTGCGGCATACCCCGGGAGTGGTGAAGATCGTTGATTCGTGGCTGCAGGAGCAGGAGAGCGATGAGATTATCCTCGAGGGGCTTTGGATCCTGCACGATCATGGGGAGGTGCGGAAAGCCCTCCTGGAGAGGCTGATGAGCTCTCCCGATTACCGGATCCGGGCAGCGGCAACTCATCTGATACGCTTTCAGGAAGGACAGCTGGAAAAGGCTTACGGCCTGTTACTGCGAATGTCCCGGGACGCTCACCCCAGAGTTCGTGCTGAGGTGATCCACGTGGTTTCTCACCTTCAACAGAAAGACCAGTCCTATGCAGCCCTCCTCGGGGAAGTGGATGTCTCCGAAAGCAAGGAGCTTCAGATCATTCTGGAGGATGCCAGTCATGGTGTCAGTTCGGGTATGGGCCCCGAGATTCCCGTCCTGCAGACACCTGAAGAGAGTAAACTGGGTCTCTGGCTACTCGAGGAGGATGGGCAGAAGGAACGCTTCTTTTCCTTCGGAACCAAGGCCGGATCTTTCGGGACGATGCGGACCTTTGTTCGCTCCGCGGAAAGCAGGAAGGCAGTTCTGTCGATCAGGCATAGTTACGTGAAGGTCTTCCTGAATGGGGCCCCGGTTATCTCCTCGGCTAACTGGTGGAGTTCTGATTGGAATGTGCAGGTTGAACTGCAGGAGGGAATCAACCAGATAGAGGTAAAGTATGTGAAGGGGCGAGGCGCCCGGGGATATGCCCCCGTGTATCTCTATGATCCGCTCGGGTCCCGGGTAGACGGGTTGGTCATGGCGGAGACGGAAGAGGAACTGCGAGCGATGTTTGCCGAGCATGACCAGCTTCATGGGCTGAAGGATTCTGTGATTACCGTCAGCGCAGTACCGAATCAGCTGGCCTTTTTTCCAAGAGAGTTCCGTCTTAAAGCGGGGGCTGCTGTTCGAATTTCTTTCCAGAACCCGGATCTTCAGATTCACAACATGGTAGTCGTCAGGCCCGGAGCGGAAGAGGAAGTTGGTCTGCTTGCGGACCAGATGGCTCAAGATCCAGACGCGATGGAAAGAGCGTTTGTTCCGGACTCCGATAAGGTGATCTGGGCGACTCCTCTGGTGGACGGAAAGGGGCAGGTAGAACAAGAGTTCACCGCTCCGGAGCAACCTGGGCGCTACCCATTCCTATGCACCTTTCCGGGACACTGGAGGGTAATGAAGGGTGTGCTGGTTGTGGAGTGAGAGAAGCCCTGAAGAACTTCTGTTAGAAGTGACGAGGGCCAGTGCTGGGAAGGCTTCTCATTGGTCAAATGAAGCGTCTGTCGGAAGGAAGCCTTCTCTGGTGGCCAGCTGCTCGGATAGGGCGAGAGCCCAGTCGGTCCACGATTCTCCATGATCTTCTTCAAGAAATTCCCGAAGTTCCGCAAGGGCCGTGGTGCGGAGCCCGGTTGCTCCGTTGTCTCTGCGTGCCAACTCGAGGAGAATGGGGAACCGGATGAAGGGAGGGCGAATTTCAATGGCATCGTATATGGATGTCAGGAGAATGTCGCCATGCTCCTGGTCGTCTTGTTCCAGAAGATCCTGAACTGCGAGCGCGAGTGTTTCGTCAGGGAGGAGGTGAAGTTCCTCGACATGTTTTTCCGGCGGAGCTTCCTTCCGCGGCGAGGTAGGGGTATCGCGACGGTCGGGGGTGGGAAAAGATATCTGTTTGCGGCCAGACTTTTGCTGGATCTCAGATCCCTCAGGGGCTGGTTCGTCCTTTCCACACGCTGAGAGCAGAAGTGCGGAAAGGACGTAAAGTGACCAGCGCCGGTTCATGGTGTCATGGGCTGCCCCGGGTTGCCCACGGGGCAGATGAAATGCCGGAAGGCTTCAATTTTTTGTGGCTGGGCCCTCGGCGGGGCCTTCCTCGGCGGTCTCCTCTTCCGAGACGCCGCCTTCTTCGCCCTTGGTTGTTTCGTTGTCAGACGGAGCTTCGTTGTCCTCTCCAGTATCGGCATCCCCGGGGTTGTCGCCCTCAGCCTCGTTGTCTCCTTCTTCTGGCAGGAGAACCCCATGGATGAGGTGAACGAGCCCATTGTCCGCTTCGAGGTTTGTGGCGAGAACCCGGGTGCCGTTCACCCTGATAACCCGGTAAGGGGTCCGCCACCACCAGAAGCGGATCCGCTGGGAGGTGATCTCGAGATCGGTCCCAAGCAGAGTTGTTGCGCTACCATCCTCGACAAGGTCGCCTGCGGTTTGACTTCCGGAAATGACATGGTTCAGGAGGATGTCTCGCAGTGTTCCTTCCGGGGTCTCAAGTAGTGCTTCGAGAGTTCCCTCCGGGAGGGAGTTGAAGGCCCGGTTGACAGGAGCGAGGACAGTCAGGTCTGAGCTCGTATCAGCGAGGGCCGTGGCAAGGCCGGCTGCATCAGCAGCCACGAGAAGAGTGCTCAGGTAAGGCTTGCTGGCCACCAAATCTGCGACCGTGAAGGACTCCCGGGATATGACGTTTCCAACGATATGGAGAACGCCGTTCCGGGCCTTGAGATCTGTTTCCGCCACTGGGGCTCCGTTAATTGTCACCTCGCCATCTGCGATACGAACCGTGAGCCGGTCACCCGAGAGGCTTTCGAGCACCTGTCCGTCGCTGAGCCGATCGGCTTCAAGGCGACCAGCTACTACGTGCAGACTCAGGATGTCGGCTAGGGCGCCGGTCGGATCTGAGAGAAGGGCGTCAAGGGTACCCTCCGGAAGTGCGGCGAAGGCGGCATTGTCAGGGGCAAAGATGGTGAAGGCTGGCCATCTCTGGGTGGTGTCAAAGGTTGACGCGAGTTCCGCGGCATTCAGGGCGGTTACCAGGGTTGAAAGTTCCTCGCGGGAGCTTGCAATGTCGACAAGGGACTGGGGTGTGGGAGGAACGAGGACGCCTCCAACCACGTGAATAATGCCGTTGCTCGCGAGAATATCAACTGCCTCGAGAGGCTCACCTGCGATGCTGAATCCTGTTGGAGCGTCCGGGTCCCCCGCCAGTGGAAGCCTTAATCCAAGGACAGTTTGGGCTGAGCCGTCCTCGACCAGTGAGCTGCTATCTCGAGCTCCCCGAACGATATGATTCTTGAGGATCTTACGAAGAAGCCGGGAGTCAGCCTGCACAGCCTCAAGAGTCTCTTCCCCGAGGGCTTCGAAGGCGGCGTTGGTCGGAGCAAACACGGTGAGGTTGTAATGCTCGCTGTCGAGCGCACGGGCGATACCTGCCTCCTCCACGAGGGAGGCAAGAATCGAAAAGTCTGGGTTTTCAGCTGCAATTTCCAGAATGGTTCGGACCTGCTGATAGCCGGGATCCAGAACTTCGTTAATCGTGTGAATGATCCCGTTATCAGCACGCAGATTTGCACGGGTGATGACGGCATCATCTATTCTAACAGTTCGATAGAAGCCCCAGAAGAAACTCTGGACGCTAACATCAACTCCGTTGTCAGGGAGGAGGGTATCGGTGGTCCCTGTCTCAAAATCTCGGAATGAGATCCTTTCCGGAATGACATGATAGGTTAGCACGTTTGTGAGGGCATCCCTGTCCGCAAGCAAGGCAGCCAGGTCATCCTCTGGAATCATGGCAAAGGCCTCGTTGGTCGGTGCTAGGATGGTGATGTCCTCGGCTGATGCGAGGGTGTCGATTAGACCTGCTTCAGTTACCGCGGTAACCAAGGTGGAGAACTCTGGCCTCTCGGCCAGCTTTTCAACGATATTTTCAGCATTCGCGGCCAGTGCCAGGACTGAGACGAATGCCCCGCCTAGGAGAGACCTGAGGCGGAGACTGTTTGGGTATTTCATTGTAATGTAGGAGTTTCGGGCCACGCGTGATCAGGAGGATCTGCAAAAACACCACGGCCCAGATCCTATCAAAGTACGAGTCACCCTCTGAAAATCAAATTTGGGGAGAGAGAAAAATAGAGGAGCTCTGGAGAATCTCTAAGCGGCTCTAGCGGTGGGATAGAATCACCGTCTTTCCGGGCGATTTTAGAGATGTGCGTCGTGCTGGGAATGAGATGGGGGGGTGATCAGCTTGAGCCTTGTCGGAGGGAAACCTACCGGGTTGGAGTATGCATTTGCCCGAAGCCCTTCGGGAGCTGCCTCGGAGACAGGGTGGCGAATCTTGCGATGTACCGTTTTTTGATGGTTATCGTGGATCGGTGCTATTTGTCCGACGGGGATAGGCTGGATTTAGAGGAGGATTGGGCTGGGTGAAGATAGTCTGTCCTGGAGGGCTGGTGAGCGCAGGGTCGCCTGTCAAAGGATCGTGTGAGTGTCTCGGTAAGCTTGGCACTTGAAAAATGCTCCTGTGGGGTCTCCAATAAGGAGTCGACCATGAGACTACCCATCACTGTCCCAGCGTTCGTGTTTTTTGCGGCTGGTCTGTTAGCAGTCAGAGGGGACTCCCTGACTTCCGAGCAGACGGAGTTTTTCGAGAAGAAGATTCGTCCCGTGCTCGCGGAGAGCTGCTACGAATGCCATAACAGCATTGACAAGAAGAAGGGGGATCTGGCCCTCGATTGGAGAGAACCTCTGGTCGAGTCCGGAGTGATCGTCCCGGGTAAACCGGAGGAGAGCCCGCTCATACAGGCGATTCGGCACGAGGGAGATTATGAGCCCATGCCGATGAAGAGTCCGAAACTGGCCAAGCTGATCATTAAAAACTTTGAGGATTGGGTTCGAATGGGAGCTCCGGACCCCCGGGCCACCAAACCGACTAAGGAGGAGCTTGCCAGTCAGGTTGACTGGGACGCAGTGCGCGACAAAAGAGCAGAGTGGTGGTCGTTTCGCCCTCCCGTTAAAACGACGCCTCCGGAGTCGAAGAATGTGGAGTGGAACAAAAGCGCGATCGACCGGTATGTTTATGAAGGCTTAGAGAAAAAGGGCCTGAGCCCCCAGGTTGTCGCGGAGCCGGGAACCCTGGCGAGGCGCCTGCATCTAATCCTAACAGGACTACCACCAAAGCCTGAGGACGTGGAGGAATTCGTCAAGGACCCCAGCGAGGAGGCTTATGGGAGAATGGTGGGAGAGCTCATGTCATCCAAGGCGTATGGGGAGCGGTGGGGGCGTTACTGGCTGGATTGGTTCCGCTATGCGGAGTCTTATGGTAGCGAAGGAGACCCTAATGTTCCCTACGCACAGCGCTACCGTGACTATGTGATCCGCGCGCTGAATGAGGATGTTCCCTATGACCAGCTCCTGCGGGAAGCAGTGGCAGGAGACTTGCTGGAAAATCCGAGGGTTAATGAGGACGAGGGGCTCAACGAGAGTGCCATTGGACCTGCTCATTTCCGGATGGTTCCTCACGGTTTCGGAGTTACCGATGCCTACGATGAGCAGATAACCTTCACTGATAATGCGGTAGATGTTCTGACAAAGGCGACCTTGGGCCTAACGGTCTCCTGCGCACGGTGCCATAATCACAAATTCGACCCGATCAGTCAGAAGGACTACTACAAGTTCTACGGAATGATGGTAAGCAGCCGCCCTGCGATCGTGAATGTGGATTCACCAAGGCTGAATGATCTTCACAGGGCAGAGCTGGAGAAGCTCAAGGAGCAGATTCGGGGTGCTCTCGGGCGGCATTGGAAGGAGAAAGTCGGTGTAGCAATGGAGAAATTGAAGGAGGCCAAGCTGGAGAAGGTCCCGGATACGGATCCTTTGGCTGGTTGGGCCAAGCTCAAGGATCAGGATCCGGATCCACTAGTAGCAGAGCTGGCTCGGATGCGAAAAGCATATGATGAAGGGCTAGAGCACAACCGAAAGGTCAAGGGGAATGCAACCTTCTACGCGGATCTCCGGGAGCAGTCTGGTTATGACCGCTGGTTTAAGAGTGGGAATGGACTCAGTGATGCGGTGAGCCCAGCCGGATCATTTGTTGTTGCCCCGGAAGGCGGAAGAATACTCAAGGCAATCTATCCCTCTGGAATCTACTCCCACATGATTTCCGATAAGCACAGTGCGACCCTGAGCTCGGTCTTCCATCTGGCCAAAGGCGGGCGGAATTCCATCCGGGCAATGGGAGAAGGGTCGATTGCCCGCTTTACCCTGCGGAGCTATCCCCTTTCTCACGGGGGACTTCATCCTACTCCCGGACTGCGCTCTGAGGTCAGCTGGGTCAATCTGAATAAATACAAATATTGGAACGGGGAGAAGGGTTATTACCATATCAACACCTCATCCGATTCCACCTTCCGGAATGGGGGGAGCCCAAGGTCCTGGTTTGGGGTGTTCGAGGTCTATGCAGGTGACGAAGCCATGCGTGAGCTAGGAGCCCCTATGATGGCTCTGCCCGGTGACCTTAGCGAGGTGAAGGACCAGGCATCCCTTGAGGAGTTTTATCGCCGTTCGCTGTTGGATGCCCTCAAGGGCTGGGTAAGCAAAACCATGAAAGATCCGCAGGCGCTCCTGCTCCACTCCATGGTGGCACGGGGAATTCTTCCGGGGGAACTTGCTGAGCTTCCTGACGAGGTGAGGGAGCTGGTGGAGCGCTACCGCAAACTGGAAAGCGAGATCCGAAGTCCTGTCAGGGTGCCTGGGGTAATGGATGGTCAGCCTTGGGACCAACCGCTTCTTGATCGTGGTGACTATAAGAGTGAAAAAAGCCCGGTGGAGCGGGGCTTCCTCGAAGTGTTCGGGGGCAGGATCTACACTAAGAAGGGAAGCGGGCGTCGGGAGTTGGCAGAGGATTTGGTGAGAGATGAGAATCCGTTAACTGCCCGTGTCATTGTAAACAGGCTCTGGCACCATGTTTTTGGACGGGGACTAGTTGCATCGGCCGATAATTTTGGGCGGTTGGGAAGTGAACCAAGTCATCAGAGCCTTCTTGACCATCTCGCCCTCGATTTCCGTGAAAATGGCTGGTCCATGAAGCGAACAGTACGTCAGCTGGTCATGAGCCGAGCCTTTCGCTCGGCCAGCACCGAGCCTGTGGTGAATCTTGGGAAAGATGACGGCAACCTCCATCTCGCCTACTACACGCCACGTCGGCTGGACGCGGAGGCGGTATTGGACACGATTCGCTTTGTGGCGAATAACGAGGCCAGCCAGCGCGCCATCTATACGGGGCAAAAGCGTAACGGTCTGAACCGCTTCCTCACCACTTTCAACTACCCGATTCCGACAAGTACGGTGGGAGTTCGCAATGTAACCAATGTTCCCGCTCAGGCCCTCATGCTGATGAATGGGGAGACGACTAAGAGAGCCGCCCAGCAATGGAGTGACCGGGTGAAGAGGGATCCAGACCTGAAGTCGGATCGGGAAAGGATCCAGAAATTATTCATGCAGGCCTACGCACGTCCGGCAAGTGAAGAAGAAGTCACGGCCTGCCTTGATTATCTTTCGGGTAAAGTGAGCGATAAACTGCCGAAGCTCGTAAATGATCGGGAAAAGCTCAGAGAGAAGCTTGCAGCCCTACGGCGTGGTCGGGAGGAGCAGATTGCTCCTGTTCGGTCTCGCTTGCAGGCGGAAGTTGATGCGAGAAATGAAGCCCAGAAAGAGCAGGGAGAAGTCCAGATTGATCTTATGCCGTTAGCGCGCTGGGACTTCGAAGGGGATATGAAGGATTCGGTGGGAGGAATGGATGGAGATGCCAAGGGAGCAGCCAAAGTGATCGACGGATCCGTGTTCCTGAGGGGGGGAGGTATCTGGACGAGACCGATCTCGAAGGATCTGCGCGAATTCACCCTCGAGGTCCAGGTTCAGTTAGACAATGGGAACCAGTCTGGCGGGGGAGCGATGAGCATACAGAGATCCGACGGTAAGGTATTTGATGGCATCGTCTATGCGGAGGTATCTTCAAGGACCTGGCTCACTGGAAGCGACAAACATGCTCGTACCGCACCCTTTGGGGGGAGCGAGGATATCGAGGCCGACAAGCGGCCAGTCCGGATGATCATGGTCTACAAGGCAGATGGGACAACGATCGCCTACCGGGATGGAAAGGTGTATGGGCAACCGATCAGCAAGGGCAGGGTGGAATACCAGAAGGGCAAGGCGCAGGTTGTCTTTGGGACCCGGCATGGCCTTTCCCCAGGTGGTCCGGGAAGATCGCTGACAGGTCGCATCTTCGAGGCGAGGCTGTATGACCGGGCGCTCACTCCGCAGGAGGCCGCAGCGGCTTCTTCGGGAACCCTTCTGGAAGTGGTCACAGAGGGTTTGCTGGCGGAGGCCATGTCCTCTGCTCGGAAAGAGGCTGTTGAGCGTCTCGATGGAGAGATTTCCCTGCTCGAACAGCAACTCGCAAAGGTTGACCAAGAAATTGAGAGCACCCGCGAGGCTCTCAATGCGGGTGGAGATCCCTATTTCAAGATTGCGCATGCAATTCTTAATTCGAAGGAACTGATATATGTCTACTGACCCCAACTTCTCTTCTCATGACCCAGCTCGTCCAGCCCTCGCGGCTGACAGGCGGGAGTTTCTCAGGCTGACTTCGGGAGGAGTGAGTGCCCTTGCGCTCTCGAGTCTGATCAACAAGGGACAAGCTGCGGAATTGAGTGGTCCCAGACTCCACCATCAGCAAAAAGCAAAGTCCGTCATTTTGTGCTACATGTCCGGAGGGTTTTCCCATGTGGATTCGTTCGATCCCAAGCCGATTCTCAAGGAGATGCATGGCAAGCCGCTGCCCATGGCAATTGAGAGGACACAGTTTGATGCAGTAGGTAACATCATGGCTTCGCCATGGGAGGCAAAAAAGTGGGGGCAATCGGGTCTGCAAATGACGGACATGTTTCCCAAGATCGCGGAATGTGCGGATGACCTCGCGATCGTACGCTCAATGACAGCCAAGTTCAGCGAGCACTCCCAGGGCAATTTCTTCATGCACACCGGCTTTCCCTTCCTAGGCTATCCCAGCGCTGGGTCGTGGGTGACCTATGGATGTGGAACGGAGAATCCGAACCTGCCTGGATATGTTGTTCTTCGCTCGAACAAAGCCGCCATTCCTCATGGTGGAGTGAGTATCTTCGGTAATGCCTTTCTGCCCGCCACCACCCAGGGTTCCATCTTCAACATCACGGACAAGCAGGCGGTTCCCAACATCAATCCATCCATGCTGAAGGCTGAGCAGCGCCGGGCTCTGGATCTGATCGGGACACTGGATCGCCGCTTTTCCGAGCGGACCGCGGCGAAGGATGCGGTTATCTCATCAATCAAGAATGCGGAGACCGCTTTTCTGATGCAGCAGGCAGTTCCTGAATTAACGGATATCAGCAAGGAAACTGAGGCTACTCGTGAAATGTATGGGATCGATAGCAAGGACGATAACAAGGCTCAGTATGCGCGGCAGTGTCTCATGGCTCGACGCCTGGTGGAGCGGGGCGTGCGCTTTGTGGAGCTATCATGTGCCAGCTATGGAATCGGAGCGGGTGGTGGGGGAAACCCTTGGGACCAGCACGGGGACCTCAAGCGGGGCCATGGAGCAATGGCTGGTCAGGTCGACGGACCTATCGCAGCCCTCCTCAAGGACCTCAAGGAACGTGGAATGCTGGAAGAGACTCTCGTAGTGTTTACTGGTGAGTTTGGGCGTGCTCCCTTCTCACAAGGAGGGCACGGTCGTGATCATGATCCCTTTGGGTTCAGTGCCTGGATGGCCGGTGGAGGAATGAAGGGAGGCCAGGCCCATGGAGCAACCGACGAATTCGGCTACAAGGCCGCGGTAGATATTGCGACCGTCTACGATTTGTGGGCCACAGTCCTGCACCAGCTTGGAATAGACCATGAAAAGCTGACCTTCCGGTGGAGTGGACGGGATCTCAGGCTCACAGACGTCCACGGTCACGTCTGGAAGGATCTGGTGTGATCAAAGGTCTACATGGAGCGAGTCTGAATCTCCTGCGTGCCTTCGGGCCTAGCGGCAGTATTTGAGCGGTGGGAAAGCCGCTCCGTCCCGTGTTATAATCAATTGCTAGAAGCTGTATCCGAGGCCCAGTCCCGCGCTGAACCCACTGAGGTCCACATCGAACAAGCTGCCTCCAACACTACCATTCAGGTCCTCCGTGTGGTCGTGACGCAGGTTGACTTCAAGAGACCAACTTTCGTTGAGCTGATATCCGGCAGAGGCTTGAAGGTAAAAGCCCCAGAGAATTGAACTGCCGATATTGTCAGCGGAAGAGCTGTCGATAACCACAGGGGCACCATTGTTGATCTGCTGGAGGAGTTGATTGCTGCGCATTGCTTTCCACGATGCAACATTGAGTGCAATGCCAGCTCCCAATGAGGCATGAAATCGGTTGTCGAACCGGTAGGAGGCCTCTGCGCCGAACGCCAGACTCCATGTATCAAGATCGAGTGATTCGTCGATGGTATCGTTCCACAGCGCGATGTCTGAGGTTCGCAGGGTGGGTGTGAAGAGTCGACTGCCAGCGATAGGTTGGTTGGGGACCAGTGGGGCGACGATGTTCGGAGCTCCCGTGTAGGGGACCTCCCGAGGAAGATCGAGTCCGCTGATATCGTACACATCCGTGGCTGTAATATCGAAGGTGTCCATCTGCTCACTGGCAGAGATCGTATTGAGGCCCCGGCGGGAGCCGTTGATTTCAGCAAAGGAGACATGAATGGATGGTCCCGCACTCCATCCGTTTCCGAGATCGCTCTGGTAGCGTAATTTCAGGTAGGGCGCCGATACGTGATCTGCTTCCTCATTCCACCCTGTTGCTGCAGCAGTGGATGATTGGCCCACCTCCTGGCGCTCTCCTCCCGATGCAGTGAAAGAGAGGGTGTTGCCTTGAATCTGTGCGAGCTCATTATAACCGTAGTCGGTGGTCCGTGTTGACCGGGCGTCGGGACGGACAAAGCCATTGTCGTAGATGCGCGCGGCGGGTCCCTCCGCAGGTCCGATGCCAGGCACGGGACTGCTGCTCGGCTGGAAAAGGCTGGGGACGGTAAAGTCGCTGATTCCCGTACGGAAACCGACTTCTCCGATATTACGCCACGACATCCCCGCACCAAGGGTCCACCGACCTTGATGGGATTGCGGTGAAACAGGGATGATGCCTTTGCCTGATTTAGATGAGGGCTGAATAACTTCCTTGGCAGACGGGATCGCGCCCTTGGCAGACGGGATCGCGCCCTTAGCAGGCGGGATCGCGCCCTTAGCAGACGGGATCGCGCCCTTAGCAGACGGGATCGCCTCCTTGGCTGATGGCGAGAGAGCATCCTTAGCCGTCGAAACTCCATCTCCTGCCGTGATGATCGAGAGAGGAGCCAGAAGGGAAGTGAGGAATGCGAGTCCGATTCTTGTATTCATGGTGAAGAGGTAAAAGACAGTTCAAGGTTCTGGATTACGGCGCCTTGCGGATGACCCTGTAGAAACGGTTTGCTGTTGTGCTTGGGTGACTCGAGGTTTTAGGGGGGCCATTGTCTACCCACTGGGTAACGTTTGCTCCAGCAATGATGTCGGGAACAACATTGAGCCAGTTTTCGCCGTCCCGGCTGTATTGAATGGTGTAGACCTCTCCTACGGTAGAGACAAACTCCAACAACTTGTCTTCATTGGGGAGGGAGGCTACCCGATTTAACTCGATTCCGGCAATGGAGAAGGCCTCTCCGGCAGAGTCGACGAGCTCAATCTGGAATTCTGGTTGGAATCCACCGCTCGCAGTGATTTGAAAGTATTCAACGACGAGGTCGATGCTTTCGCCTGCCGCAAGAGGCTGGTTGTAGAGAAGGAAGGGAGCGCCCCCGGATGCCCCCTGAGCATTGTGCACCGTAACGTCTCCGGGTAGTCCATTGACCAAGACACGAAATGCTGGAATATCGAGAGGATTATTGTTGGTTACAGTAATGGTCTGCTTCAGCAGAGCGGTCTGAAGGTCAAGAGTGATACTGCCCACGCCGATTTCCATGCTTTCGGGACTGATTACGCTTGTTGCCACGGAGTCAGAGTCATCTTCCGGGTTGATGATCTCTCCTTCGAAGGATACGAGCTCTGCAGAGCTCACAATCGTGTCTATTCCAGCTGGAGCGATGGAGGATACGTCGTAGAGGATTCCGTAAGTTATGGTCTCCCCTCTTGCAAGGTCGGCAATGGACAGGACAGGTGGCAGGGTCGCTTCCCCGGGGCCAAAACTGACAATCGTGGTGCCGGGAGGAGAGATTGATTCGAGGCGAATCGCAAGGTTGCTGGCATCACTTGGACCACTATTGCTTACAGAGATGACATGAGAGAGATTGCCCGGGCTGCCACTCTCTGAATATCCGGCGAGAACCGGGTCCCGTGACTCAGCTACCTCAATAGTAATATCGGCCTCTCTTCGAACAGACGTACTGGATGAAACTGTATTATTCTGTGGATTGACATCCGTCTGTTCGACAGAAACTACCGAGGCAACATTCGTGATTACGTCAGCTCCGGCCTCTGTCGAGGGTCCTACGGTAAACCGCAGGCGCACTAATGAGGTGCTACCTACCGAAAGATCTCCTACCGACCAGATGACAGATTCACCTGTGCTTTCGGTATTCGTTCCAGCTAATGGCTCGGTCTCCTCCAGAGTGACGCCGGGGGGCAAGTTCAGGCTGTTCTCAAGGGATACATTGCTTGCAAAGGAGGGACCAAGATTGGTTACGGTCACCATGTATTCAAGATTCAGGGGGCCTGATCCAGCGGTCACTGGATTGTTCAGTCCCATGTTCGTTACCTGAAGGTCGGATCTCGTGATGATGGATGTGGCATCTGAGACTGATGTTGCCGTTGCGATGTTTGTCTGAGTGACTCCTGTCAGAGTCGCGGTGCTGGTGATTACTTCTACGCCCTCGTTGGCTGCCGGATCCACAGAGAGGCTTACCGTCAAGCTGGCGGTAGTTCCCGCAGGAAGGGAGGGGAGTGTCCAGACGCCCTTATTGTAGACTCCCTGATCCGGGGTGATGCCGGCGATCGATACTCCACTGGTTAGAATATCGAGATCCTCGCTGATGGTGAGTTCGGTTGCAGTCGAAGGTCCCTGATTGGTCACCAACACCGTGTAGGTAAGCCCTCCTGTTCCCGCAATGATGGGGTCAGCTGATTCGCTCTGACTGAGGCTGACGTTGACGATCGGACTTACAATCAGAGTGTCTACTGAGGGTCCACTGCTGCCAAGTGAGCTGGTAAGTTCGCCGGTAGTGTTGACGAAGGTTCCACCCTCAAGACTGGTGACTTCGACCTGAAGAGTACACCGCCCACCGGCTGGAACAGTGCCATTGGAGTAGGAGAGCAGGGAGCCTCCCGGACCGGCACTTGCAGTGCCTCCTACGCAGGTGCTGGAAAAATTTACCGGGTTCGAGAGAATAAGGCCGTCCGGTAAGGTGTTGGTGAATGACAGATTTGTGGCGTCGAGCGGTGAAGTACTGTTATCGATAGTGAAGGTAAGGATTCCGACCTGACCAGCGTTAAAGTCAGGCGAAAACTCCTGAGTAAATAAGGGGGGAGCCACGAGGGTCAGATCGGCACTGGCTCCGGGGCTGACTCCCAGCGATGACGTCAGCTCGCTGGTAGTGCTGCCATAGATTCCGGCCGATACGTTGCTGGTAGCTACCTCGAAACTGATGGTGCAGATGGCACCGGCGGGAACGACTGCGCTTCCACTGACAGTAAACGTGTTCGTGCTGGATGAGAGAGAAAAAATACCTCCTTCTCCACAATTGAAGGTTTCGACGGGCAGTGCTACCCCGGGGGCTACGTCCCCTCCTGCCATGCTGAGGCCCTCGGGCAATACGTCGGAGAAAGCGAGGTCTCGAGCGTCAATTGCGCTGGCAGTATTATCAATTGTGTAGGTCACCCTGCTCTGCCCTCCTGCGGAAATCGCGTTGGGAGTGAAAGCCTTGCTGATCGTGGGAGCGACTGGCTCCACCACGAGGGTATCAGTTGCAGGAAGTCCAATCTTGGGCTCCCCATTGACATCAGCGCTCAGACGGCTCGTCACGTTAAAGTGAGGGCCAAATGCGGCATCGATAGGGACCGTGACTTCTACCGGAAAGGAGCAGGTTTGACCAGGTGCCAAGCTCCCGCCCTCTATCAATAGCAGGTTTGTGCCCGATATGCTGGAGCCAGGGCCACACGGCTCGATATTGATTTCTGGAACCTCGATAGAGAAGTTGTCAAACCACGCCTGAGCAACCTCAGTCTCAGAGGTGGTGCGATTTGCATAGGCGCCGATAACAAGAGTGTGCGTTCCCGCGTTCAGGGGAATTTCGATAGAGGCCTCCCGCCATCCAGAATCGGATGCAACTTGGTTGTCGTTACTGCCATTGAAACGAAGGAGGGAGTTATCGGGGCCATCTCCATAACGGATGCCGTCGACAGTGAGAACAGCCTCCCCATACTCATTGTTATCAAAGTCTCCGGCAACGTTCAGACGGTATCGAAAGTTAATAGTGGTAAGAGCAGTTTCCTCGAGCGTGAACTCCCGGCTCCACCCGCCGGAGCTCTCAGGAGAGAAGAAATTAGCAAAGAAATTCTGGCCGCCTGTCTGAACCCGCAAGGCCCCGCCCTGAAAGCCGCCGGTCGGGTCCACCTCTCCCGATGAGAAGTCTGGATCGGGAGTGCCCTGAAAAGGGTCATCTACATATGTAAATCCACCCGCGACGGCCTGAGACCCGGGCAGGAGTTGAACTTGAAAGCCTACATCGCTGCTCTCGAGAGTGTTTTGGTGGACTTCAACTGCAATAGAATTCGTTCCCTCAACCAGAACCCCGCTAAGATTCAGATTGCCCGTTGAGAATCCACTCTCGTCTCCAAGACCCGAGAGGGTGGTGGTTTCAATCGCTCCGGCCGGCATGCTCGGTGTTCGAAAGACTTCAGTGCCGTTGATGTAGATCACCCCGCCGTCGTCCAGGAGATAATTGGCAAGCCACTCCGTTTCCGTCAGCTGATCTGCTGAAATCTCAAAGGTATTTCGAAAAAGATAAGTGGTGATCAAGTTCTGGCCATTGGCCGCGGCTCCGATGCCAAACAGGAGGTCTGGCGCTCCGGGAAACCCATCAATACCTCCGACCTGAATGGGAACATCCTCTGACTCCCAGGGGCCGATGTTGGATGTGGCAACGTCAAATCCTACCGAATTCCATGCATTTCCGTTCTGATCAACAGGGTAACCATCGCTATTGCCATTTTCGTTCTCAATACGGTCAAGGTAATCCCAGGCTTCTGTAATCAAGGGGCCTCCGCCCCCTGCATCTCCGTCGAACCCTGTTTGCACAATGGCTCCCCCACTTGTGGGGATTTCAGTGGCCACCAGTCCGGAAAGCGTAGCTTCCAGATCATCCGTAAACTGGAGGTTGGTGATTGTGTCAGTGGCACTGTTGTTCGTGATCGAAAACAGCAGGGTGCCAGATTCCCCCGGGGCGATAGGATTATCCAGGAACTCTTTTTCAAAGGATACGTTGAGAATAGAGGAAGGATCGATGACCTCGAGTTCAGCTACCGCCGATCCTCCGGAAACCTGGTCGCCTCCAATGGCTCCTACGGCAGTCAGATTACTGGAAACGCTAAGATGAATTCCTGGAGCGACGCCAACCACCTCCAGAGTGAGAGTGCATGTTTCTCCTGCCGGAAGAGGGATGGGATCCTCGGGGGAGACCTCGATCGCCTGAGTGCCATTGATTGCTGTGATGCTGATACCCGGACAGTTGGTTGAGACCGATGGAGGCGTTGCAATAGCAATGCCTGGAGGAAAAAAGTCGCTGAAGGATAAGTTGTAAGCGTCTGCCGTGCCCTGATTTTCTATGGTATAGATCAAAGTCGATCTGCCACCAAGTGGGACAAGGTCCGGAACGAAGCGCTTGCTAAATCCCAGAACCAATTCTGACGAGGTGAATAAGGTGGTGAATGAAGGAGCGCTGGGTCCGACTTCAGAGGTGAAGTCATCAATCGTGAGATTATGGGGGCCCCTGATATTCTGAGTAACCAATGCTTTAATTTCACATGTTGAGCTGGTTTCGACCACCCCGCCGGAAAACCTGAGCAGGCTTCCATTATTCTCGGTCGTTAAGGTGCCGCCGCATTCCGAGGAAAGAGCCCTGACAGTGACGCCTGCCGGCATTGGCAGAGTGAAGGCTAGTTGGCTGATCGGGCCGGGATTGACCGTGTTGTCTACCGTGATGGTAAGTTCACTACTACTCCCAATACCCACAGTATCGGGAGAGAGTGCCATTTCAACAACTGGAGGCGAGGCAACACCAGCGAAGGACATGGATGAAGCGAGGAGGAATCCCAAGGACCAGGTAAAAAAACGGGACAGGGTGAGTCTACTGGGGGATTCTGTGTGTGAGTTCATCGAAGACAGGCGCAGCCTCTGAAAAGGTAAGGCACTTTGTTTTGTATCTGGTTTGCCAACAAGCCTAATTCCTTGCAGTTAGGCGGATTCAATTGACCCAAAATCAGGGAATTTGCGGGTAATTACCTTTTTCGGGTAGGACTGTTACCGGGAACACCATGATTTGCAGGCCTAAGGGGAAAAGCATGCAGTCAAAGCCGGCTTGCCTAATAGGGTGAATTCAGACAAACTCCCGGTCTGCCACCTTCCCCCCCATGACGCACTCCGGTAGAAGTGCGCATTGATCGAAATCCATGAAAACAACGAGCCGATTGACGACTCGCGCTACCCACCTTTCCGGGTTTACGGCGATGGAATTGTTGGTGGCGATCTCGGTTGTGATGGTTCTTGCCGGGCTCACCATGCAGGTGATGAGAAATGGGCGTGAGAAGGCTCAGCAGGTGAGAGCTACTCAGAAGATCAAGGACTTGGGTGCTGCCTTCGTCGCCTACACGGGCGAAAATGGAGGGTTGCTGCCTCGGGAAAACCACTCTGGATCAGGCGATACGTGGCAG
This sequence comes from Akkermansiaceae bacterium UBA5689, assembly GCA_002420305.1. Taxonomy (GTDB): domain Bacteria; phylum Verrucomicrobiota; class Verrucomicrobiia; order Verrucomicrobiales; family Akkermansiaceae; genus Roseibacillus_B. The sequence continues at coordinate 22,363 of DIHT01000039.1, forward strand.
GCTGCGTCGGAGGAGGCCGCGAGTGAGGTGTGGTACAATGCCCTCATCTTGAATATGGCGCGAAAGTCTGTGGGTGAGATTGGGGAGGCGGGGAAGCCTCAACTCTTTTACGAGGACGGCTATCCGCTTTTTGTTCCTGGCGCACCCTACCCGAAGAGCGAAAAGAAGCTGGAGAATCCGATGTTTGCAATTGGGATGAATAGTCGTCTGCAGCGCAGGGACAACGACACGGGGGAAAAGCCTCAGGGGACATTGGCCTCGATTCAGGCTCCAGCGAGTACTGTCATTTTTCTGGAGCGGGGAATGCCGAAAGACGAAAAGGTAATACGGTCACAGGCCAACTTCTCAGCCTCTCCAAAAGCGGGACCGAAGGCGTTCGCCGGGAGGCATAACCAGAAAGGTCTTCTTCTGTTCGCGGATGGACACGTTGAGGTAAAGTCTCCGAGGGACATCCTGACCGGAAGTGGGCAGGTGAAAACTCTGGAGGAAGGAAGCAGTGTGGTGTGGACAAGGGATCCAGATGATGATCCCAACTGAGGGAGCCTTCTCCTCGTCGCGATGGCCTGTTAGCCGGTCGTCCGCAACCCAGCTGCAATGGCGTTGATGGAAAGGAGCATGCGCGGCAGTAGGGCTTCTGCCTCTGCCTCCCCACCAGACTGGATTTGTTGGCGCCATTCCCTGAGAAGCGAGACCTGTTGCTGATGAAGAACCTTTAGTGGAGCTTCACGGATCTCGAGTGTTTTTGCCATCCGGGGCCTTCGCTTAAGGATGTCCCCATCGTAGAGTTCAGTCAGGAGTTCACGGGTGCGATTGAATTCGGCGACAATGATTTTCATGAAGCGGTCTCTCAGGGACTCGTCTTCTACCAGCGAAGAATACTGGGTCATCACCTCCAGGTTTGCGGAAGCCAGATTGGTTTCGACGTTGGTTAAGGTATAGCCGAGGAAGGAGGACTCGCGAAATTCCTCCTTGAGTCGAAGGAAACGTTCCGGTCGCTGCGTTTTTAGAGACTCAAGGGCTGTGCCAACTCCGAACCATCCGGGTAGATAGAAACGGGCCTGTGTCCATGAGAAGACCCATGGGATCGCTCTGAGATCATCGATGGAGTGACCCTTTTTGCCTGTTCTCCGGGTTGGGCGGGAACCAATGCAGGAGTTCTCCAGCGCATCGATGGGGGTGACCTGTCGATAGAAATCGATAAAACCATCGGAGCGGAGCAGTGTCTGGTAGGCCTCCTGACTCGCCTTGGACAGGTCAGGAAGGAAATCTTCCGCCGGATCCCTGCGGCTCTCTGGGCTGCTGTGAATTGCAGTTGTAATAGCGGTGCCGGCGAGAAGGAGTTCCAGATGATAGGTGGCGTTGGCAAGGTTAGCGTATTTCTGTGCAATTGTTTCGCCTTGCTCGGTCATTCGAAACCCGCCACTCAATGAGCCATGAGGGAGAGAGGCCATGAACCAGTGCGTTGGTCCAGCGCCACGAGAGATCGTGCCACCGCGTCCGTGAAAGTATCGTAGTTTTATGTTATGCCGGCGCGCTACTTCTGAGAGGTTTTTCTGTCCCTGGTTGAGGGCCCAGGCAGCGGCTAGGATGCCACAGTCCTTATTGGAGTCCGAGTAGCCGAGCATGACCTGCTGTTCTCCCGAGCGCCGTCTCTTCACGATCGGATGGCTGAGAAATTGGTCGAGAATTCCGGGTGCCCGATGGAGATCGTCGATGGTTTCGAATAACGGAACGACTTCAAGAGGGCAGCTGAGCCCCTCTGCCGCAGGAGTCATCAGTCCAGCTTCCCGGGCCAGAAGAAAGACACCAAGAAGGTCGGATACCTGGCGAGTCATTGAAACAATCAGGCCTCCAATTCCTGCTGGACCATTTTCTTCAAGGTGCGCTGCGATGACGCGGTAGGAGTCGAGTACGAGAGTTGCCTCCTTGCCTGCATCGAGGCTGTCGTGCAGAAACGGTCGGGTAGATTGTAGTTCTTCGTTGAGAAACGCTACCCGTTTGTCTTCAGGCCATTCCGCATAGTGTGCGCCATCCTCTACCCCTGCAGCTGCGAGTAATTGCGAAATCGCGCGATCATGGAAATCGGAGTTTTGCCTGATTTCAAGGGCGGCAAGGTGGAAGCCGAAAATTTCAAGTTTGTGCCGGAGCGGGCGGATGTGCTGCTCCTCAATAAGCGCACACCCATTCGCAATGATACTTTCAGAAATTAATTCGAGATCATGGGCAAGGGCCTCGGGATTTGAGTAGCCAGGTGCGCCATCGATCTGGGCTTTCAGTTGGGCAGCCATGAGGCACGCCAGATGACGCCATGGCTCCTGGCCGACCTGATGCTGGAGCTTGTTGACGACGTCCTCGTCATGAAGAGAGAGGCCGAGTTCTAGAATACGGTTCTGTAATTCCTCAGGGACTTCATTGTGATGAATAGAGAGTGTCAGGATTGAGGCAAGATTGGTGATCTCCCGGTGAAGCAGTTCGAGTGCGGCATCGCGGAGAAGCTCAAGAGAGCGTTCTGTTACCTCGGGCGTAACGAGAGGATGGCCGTCGCGATCCCCGCCAATCCAGGTTCCGAAAGAGAGACTCGGGATATTTCCTGCCTCGCGAAGTTTCTCCAGTGGAAATCCCGCATCGCGCCACGCTTCCGTAAAGTGAAGGTCAAGGCGGTTCAGGGATGCGGGGAATAGATCGCGCAGGTAGTGAATAGCCTCATTGAGTTCATGGTAAATATCAGGGCGAACAAGATGGATTTCTCCCGTGCGCCACAAGCTCTCCAGCGCGGTAACCATTCGCTCCCGGATTCGTCGGCGCTCCCGTTCCGTGTATTTTGGATACTCGCTTCGCACCAGCTGGTTGTAGAGAGCGCGGAGGCGCTCGCGGATGGAACTTCGCTTGGCCTCAGTCGGGTGGGCGGTCAGGACAGGTTGGACGCTCACATCTCCCAGGACCTTGATAATATCATCGGGGGAGAGTCCAGCCGCGGTCATATCCTTCAGGGCGTGGGGCCAGAGACCGCGAATGGAATCGGCCCCCAATTCTTTTTCTCGCTCTCGCCTGATGGCGGAGGCCGCTCGCTCCTCGACCATGTTGAGAAGCTGGAAACCCACCGAATACAACTGCTGTGTGCCCTTGGGTAATTCGCCCTCGGGGACCTGTCCACTCCATGGAATATAGGGTATAAGCTCATTTTCACCGAGAGACTTCAATGCATCGGAAAGACAGGAAATCAGGTAGGACAGGGTCTCGTCGATCAGGTCGAAGCCTTGAACTCGCAGTTCATCCCGGGTGGTGTTCGAGGAGGTCATGGACAGGGAATTGAAGCTCCCTTCCGCCTGTAAGTGAAGTGTTCTCTTTCAAAGGAGGCGATTTGGCACCTCATGAGTGGAGTATGAAAATGCTCGCGTCTGGCTACTGCATCTGGAAAATCGCCAGACACATCGAAAAATGAAACACATAGTCGCCCTCACAATTTCTCTCACTCTTCCTTTCAGCTCTCTTTTTGCCGAGCACCACGCATTACCGAAGCCCGATAAGGACGGATGGATCACTCTTTTCAATGGAAAGGACCTCAACGGGTGGAGCGGGAGCCCTGACGTATGGCGAGTAAAAGAAGGATATATCTCGGGGCAGATTGATAAGCTTAAGGGAGGAAATACGTTTCTTATCTATCAGCATCCATTCGCTGATTTCGAATTGGAGGCAGAATGGGTCCTTGTGGACGGAAAGGGGAATAGCGGTATCCAAGTTCGTTCCAAACAGTCTGAGAGCGGGGCCAATAAATGGGTGGTCAGTGGATATCAGGCGGATATCGGAAACGGTTGGTATGGAAAGCTTTACGAGGAGAGGGGCCGTGGCGTGCTTGCGGGCACCTATAAGAATAAACCCACGATAAAGAAGGACAACGGCTGGAATAAGTATCTGATCACAGCGAAAGGGTCAAAGTTGACGCAGGAGCTTAATGGGGTTGTTACCATCGAGTTTGATGACAAGGATCCGAAGAAGAGCGCTTCTAGCGGAGTCATTGGATTGCAATACCACTCCCCCGGGGGCTTCGAGGTTCGGTTCCGTAAAATCAGAATCAGGCCCTCCAAATAATCTGGCGTTGCCAGTCGCTATTGACCTTCTTCGGGGCTACAGGCCAAGGAGGTCGTCGATATCCGATCGATAGACGAATGATTTTAGCGGGCGTCGATGGCCACATTGTCGATCGACCATCCGCTGAAAGAGTCGCCACTAGCGTCACTGGTGAACCAGAATTCGAGAATGATTTCTTCTCCCAGGGCCACGCGGGAGAGGTCTTCACTCAGGGGCACCCAATCAGCATCAAACACTGAGGGGTCCGGGTCGATATTGGCGAGAATGCTGTCATCCCGGGCTCGCAGAACTCGTATTCCGAAGAGGTCGCCGAGGCCGTCTGCATCACGATAGTGATCCATCATGAAAGTGGCTCGGGTAAAGTTTTTGCGAGTCAAGTCAATCGCCGGAGATCGGAGAAAGATATCGGCATTGTCTCCATAGTTGCCAAGGTTGGTAGTGAATGCGCGGGTCGATCTGTCAGCTCCAGTGGAGGGGCCGGTGCCGGCAGCCGGTAGCCCAAGCTGCCACACGGTGTCCTGATTGACGTTATTGGAGCCTACGGTCCATCCATTCGGTTCTGACTCAAAGTCCTCCAGGAAGAACGGGGGAGCATCCCTTTCCACGATAACCATAAAGAGGTTCTCTTCGGTGGGTCGAGGAAAGGTCTCGACGTTGAGGGGGGCAGTGGCAGCAATGTTCTCCTGCCAGACGCGCCAGCTAGCGGGGTTTCCCTCGTTGACTGGGTCGGAGCTTGCAAGAATGTCATAGATCTTGCCCTCTTGGCTCTCAAAGGAGAGCTCAAGATTCCGACCCAAGCTCCGAATACCAAATTGCCTCTCCGCTGACATGGCACTTGAAATTTCAATGTTATCAATGAGGAGGGTTTGAGTAGCATCGCCCACTCGCGCTGAAATAACAAAAGAGTAAGAGTCGTCAGGAGCGAATGAGCCCGAGCTGATATCGATGAGTTCAGCATTGGTATCGAAACCGGTGGTAATAAAAGTGGCCCCATTGACAGGGTCCCAGACGACGGAAATAGTTCCCGAGACAGTAGCGCCATCCCTGAGAATAGGTCCGTTCAGAAAGGATAGATTCCCAACGTCTGCCCCCCTCGTCTTACCCGAGATACTCAAACCCTGTTCGGTGTCAAAGTTCCGCCAGGTATCGACCTCAAAAGATAGGTTTTCAGTGACTCTATCCTCGTTTTGCATGCCCTCCTCGCCGGATCCGAGTATTCCGAGCGGTGCATTGCCGTAGTTTAGAGAGAATCCGTCTGCCGGGCCATCCTGGAGCGGGCCATCGGCGATTGTGACATCGAAGTTTGCGGTCCATCCCTCGGATGATCCTCCGAGAGCGGGAATCGAGAAACTCGACCGCCCCAGCCTCTGACCGTCAACTGTGAGGCGGAGTTGACCGTTCTCCACGCTGGCGGCGGCTCCAGCTATGACGGTGCCGTCCCCGAGGTCAGTCGTGCCATTGGGATAGCTGTCAAAATCCTGATAGTAACTAGTGGGAGGAGCAGTGTAGACGGTAGGGTTTCGGCCCCCTGCAATTTCTACACGATCTCCCATGCTATCGCCGTCCGTATCAGGGTTGTTCGGATCTGTTCCTGGTTGCTGGTGGTTAATGAATGGCACGGTTGGGTTCTCGACGGCATCAGGCAGCCCATCACCGTCACTATCGGGGTTCAGAGGGTTTGTGCCGGTGCGCGAAGGGCTGAGAAAGATTCCAGTATTATCCTCAGCGCTATCGATTAGGCCGTCCCCGTCGGTATCTTCATCCTGCGGATTTGTCCGGAGGTCGCGTTCCCGAGAGTTACTCAAGCCATCCCCATCGGGATCTCCGAGAGAACCGTGGGGACCGTCCTTGGCTCCTGGAGAGGTTTCCCCGATGGTTCCGTCATCGTTGGGATCAAGGCCGTTCGCTATTTCATAGGAATCAGATAGTCCGTCGTTGTCCCGGTCACCGGGAGCGCCAGTATCTATTATCAGATTGTCTATGAAGAGGTCCTGGTTGGCTCCTCCCACCCGGGCCGAAATTATAAAAGTGTAGGAATCATCACCCATGAATTCTGCAGTATCGATAGCGGAGAATTCCGCATTGGTTTGCAAGCCGGTCGTCCTGAACGAGGCGCCACTTGCCGGGTCCCATTCGACTTCTATGGCTCCACTCACCCGTTGGCCGTCGTTAAGGATGATGCCATTAGTGAAAGCGAGTTGGCCCACATCCAAACCATTGCTTAATCCGGATATATTCACCCCCTGTTCGGGATCTCCATTCATCCACGTATCCACCTCGAAGGAGAGGTTTTCAGTGACTGCCGGACGAGTTCTCATTCCTTCCTCTGCAGCACCACGGTCGCCGATTGGAGCATTTCCATAGTTAAAGGAGAATCCATCAGCTGGAGGATTGAAATTGATACTGTCATTGAGCTCGATGTCAAAGGAAGCCCTGAAGCCAAGAGAAGAGCCTTCGAGAGCGGGAATTGAAAAGCTGGCAAATCCACTGATTCCCCGGTCCCGCGTAAGTTGCAGCCGCCCATTTTGGACACTGGCGCTCGATCCTACGATCACTGTGCCATCGCGAAGATCAGTGGTGCCATTTGGATAGGAATTAAAATCCTGCTCGTAGGTGGCGGCGGGCACTAACTCCGGCATTAACAGGATGAAAAATACCATCAGGCACATTTGTGCGAGAGGGATTCCAAGTGGATTCATGCGGTGAGTTCCAGGTGGTGGTTCCTGGCGAGATTTATAGACGTATGATCTGCTTGGCAAAGTAAAATGGCCTACCATAAGCGGGTATGATTCGCTTGCGAAGAAGTCGACTTTCCAGCGGTCAGGGGTCATTGCCCAAAATGGTGAGGTCACCCGCAAGAAACTCCACGCGAGGGACGGGTCATCGATCCGGTAATGAATTAGGACAGGATTTCCGTGACGATCTTGCCATGAACGTCTGTGAGGCGGAAATCGCGGCCCTTGAATCGGAAGGTTAGAGCTTCATGGTCGATACCGAGAAGATGCAGAATCGTAGCTTGCAGGTCGTGGACGTGAACGGCTTTGTCTGTCACATTGTAACTGAATTCGTCGGTCTGGCCATGGACTATTCCCGGTTGTATTCCTCCCCCCGCCATCCACATCGAGAAACAGGCAGGATGATGATCCCTGCCAAAGTTCTTGTTGCGAGTCTGAGCGTAGGTAGTGCGACCGAATTCTCCACCCCAGATGACGAGGGTCTCCTCGAGCATGCCACGTTCCTTGAGATCTTTCAGAAGAGCCGTGGTAGGTCGATCTACGGAGGCGATCTTTCCCTTGATAGCGTTGGTTATCCCATCGTGGTGATCCCACCCCCGGTCATAGAGCTGAATAAAGCGAACACCCGCCTCGGCGAGGCGACGAGCCAGAAGGCAGTTTGAGGCAAAGGAGGCCTTACCTGGTTGTGCTCCGTAGCTTTCAAGAACTTCTTTCGGCTCCTGCGAGAGATCCATAAGCCCCGGCACTGAGCTTTGCATGCGGTATGCCAGTTGGAAGGCGTCAATGCGGGCTTCGATTTCGGAGTCGCCAGACTGCTCATGTTTGAGTTGGTTGAAAGCATTGATTCGATCGATCGTTTGTTTGCGATTTAGATTCGACATCCCCTTGGGATTGGAGAGAAAGAGGACCGGATCTCCAGACGACTGAAATTTTACGCCCTGATGTCTGCTGGGAAGGAATCCATTGTGCCAGTAGCGGGAAGGAACGGGTTGACCTCCACCCGAGAGGAGGACGATAAAAGCGGGTAGGTTTTCGTTGGCACTGCCCAATCCGTAACTGAGCCAGGAGCCCATACTGGGCCGCCCAGACAAGGGGCTTCCGGTCTGCAGGAAGGTGACGGCTGGATCGTGATTTATCGGATCAGTAGTGGCACTTCTGATCAGGCAGATGTCATCCGCAATCTCGGGCATGTGTTTGAAGAGGACGTTCATATCCATCCCCGCCTGTCCGCACTTGGCGAACTCATGCTTTGAGGCCATCACATTGAGGGCTCCCTGTCCGCTGGTCATGGTTGTGAGTCGTTGGTTTCCAATGACCTCAGAAGGGAGAGGCTTTCCATCCCAACGTGAGAGTCCGGGTTTGGGATCAAAGGTTTCCAGCTGAGAGGGGCCTCCCGACATGTGGAGATAGATCACCCGTTTGGCTTTCGCCGGGTGACTGGTCTTGACCGCGCATTTGGCGGCCAGAGCTGCCGGAGAAGAGGCGAAAAGATCAGAGAGGGCGGCAGCGCCGAGCCCGCATGAGGTACGGCCAAGGAACGTGCGTCGCGTGAGATAGTTCTGGATTTCGCTCATAGGCTACTCACGAGAGATGGTTTCATCAAGATTGAGAAGGATACTTCCAAGAGAGGTCCATGCGGCCAGTTCGACAGGGTCGTAATCAGAGGATGGAAGAGATTTCCCGTTTGCGATGAACTCGCTGGCGCGTTCGGGATGAGCGCTAAACTCTTTCCTCTGTTCGGACAGGGTATCGGTGAGAATACGTATTTCGCTGTCATTGGGGGCGCGGGAAGTCGCCATGATGAAAGCAAGACGGAGGCGCTGCTGGTCGCTGTCCTCCTTCCCTGATAGAACGCGCTGGGCAAAGACGCGGGCAGCTTCCACGAATGCTGGGTCATTGAGAGTGACGAGGGCCTGAAGCGGGGTGTTGGTACGAGGCCGGTTGACGGAGCAGAACTCACGGCTGGGAGCGTCAAAGATCTGGAAGCTGGGATAGAGCATGGTCCGACGCCAGAAGGTGTAGAGTCCCCTTCGATAGAGGGATCGACCCTCGCTCTCTTTCCACCCCTTTCCGATGCTGCTGAGATAGTTTGCGGGTTGGTAAGGAAAGACGGAGGGGCCGCCAATACTGGGATTAAGTAGTCCGCTGATCGATAGGGCGGAGTCCCGGATTTCCTCAGCGGAAAGTCGGAAACGGGGAGCGCGACAGAGAAAGCGGTTATCGGGATCCTGATCCTCGTATCGTCTCCTGTTTGCCGATGACTGCCTGTAGGTAGAAGAGCTGATAATGAGTTTCTGCAGCCTCTTGATGTTCCACCCATGCTCAACGAAATCAGCGGCTAGCCAGTCAAGAAGCTCCGGATGGCTGGGGCGCTCTCCCTGGGTGCCGAAGTCGCCGAGAGTTTTGACCAGACCAGTGCCAAAAAGCTGTTTCCAAAGGCGATTAACGATCACACGGGAGACAAGAGGGTGGCTGGGGTCGGTAAGCCAGTAGGCCAGCCCCAGGCGGTTGCGGGGTTGGGTGGTGGGCAGGCGGGGAAAGATCGCGGGCACGTCCGGTTCAACTTCCTCGCCCGGTTGGCGGAAGTCGCCGCGCATGAGGACATGGGCAGGTTTACGGGCCTTCATCTCGACCATTACCATGGTAGTAGGAAGAGATTTATCGGTCTGCTCGAGGTCTTTCCGAGTGCTTGCTACTTCAGACTCCAGCATACGAAAGAGGTCACGTGATTCACCGTGCACGTAGTTGATGAAGTAGGTGAAGAGCTTCTTCTGTTCGCTGTCAGTGCGCTCCCTCCCGGGCTTGGCAGCGAGGGCCATGATATCGGCAGGAGCTGGGTTCCATTCTCCCTCGATCTTGTATTTGGTGCCGAGATAGAATCCCACTGCGGCCTGCTCGTTGGGATCGAGAGCACGGTCGTAGACGAGAATCTCGGCGAAGTCTGCGGCAGCCTTCTCTGCGCCCGCGTTATTGGCACCGATGGTGATGGCCTTGTTCTGGAAACTGGAAAGACTTACTGCTCCGCCCCCTCCGTCCTTGCCATTGAGGCGAAAACGAGTGTCGTTATTGGCCCCTTGCTGGGTGATAATGGCTACTGCGGGAACCGCTCGCTTGAGATCCGCATTGCCGATCATGTCGGCCCCATAGCCGTTGAAGCTCAGCTTGCTCTTGTCATTCTGGGTATTGCCCCCGGTTTTCCAGAACGCGCGGCGTTTGCCCTGGGACTCGTCGCCCCACATGAGGGCCATCTGGTGCCGGGCGAGGTCGTTGAATTGAAGGACAAGCACCATGGTAAAGTCCCCGTCGAGATGCTCGGCCCCCGATGTGGTGCGAAGAAAGTCCTTCTTGCCATCGAGCCGGATGGCGGGATGTCCGTTCAGAGCCCTGCCAAACTGCTTGGGCTCACCGGTAGCCACGGCAGTGCGCTTGTTTCCAGAAAGGTCCGGCCATTCCCTTACAAATCCGCCCGGTGCGTCGAAGGAGCCCGCATCAAGGTGAAGCTGCAAGCCGTTCTTCACGGGTAGAACCCCGGTCTTGGGCAAGGCGAGGGAAGTGACCCATTCGCTGAGGGTCGGGGCCAGGTCACCCGCGGGGTTTGTAAACTCCGGCCGTTCTCGAGCGGCCTTCAGCTTCGCCGTTTTGGAGTCCAGTCGAGATTGAAGTTCGGCCCGCTTCTGCTGGTGTTGGCCCGTGCGAACCTTGAGAAGCGGCGGAAGTGGCTTGTTGTGGTAGCCGCTCCGCCCTCCGGCTCCGATTTCTCCCTCTACGCTGTTGAAGAACGCGTAGAGCTGATAATACTCCTTCTGGGAAATCGGATCGTATTTGTGATCGTGGCACTGTGCGCAACCAACAGTGAGGCCGAGAAACACCTGTCCCGTCGTATTTGCGCGGTCCACCGCGTAGGTAACATAAAATTCATCGGGGTCAGCTCCTCCCTCTTCATTGAAAGTAACGCAACGATTGAATCCGGATGCCACCCGTGTGGTATCGCTAGCCTCGGGGAGGAGGTCGCCTGCCATGTTTTCCACAATAAACCGGTCATAGGGTTTGTTGCTGTTAAAGGAGTCGATGACGTAGTCCCGGTAGAGCCACATGGCGCGCACGGAGTCATTGTGATAGCCGTTAGTGTCTCCGTAGCGTGCGAGATCGAGCCAGTCCTGAGCCATGCGCTCTCCGTAATGGGAAGAGTCGATCATCGTATCGACGAGATCGGAATACTGTTCCGGTGAGAAGGCGGCACCCGTGGCTTCTCTTTCTGCCACGGGCACGTTGAGAGAGTTCGCAAACCGTCGCAGTTCATTGAGGCTTGGTGGCAGACCGCGAAGGTCGAGAGAGATGCGTCTTATGAGAGTCTCGGCGCTAGCCTCGGGAGAGGGTTCCATTTTCTGACTCTCGAGCCGTGAAAGGATAAAATGATCTATAGGATTTCGTGCCCAGTCCTCTCTATTCACGGCGGGCACTTTGGGTTTTTTCACGGTGCGGAAAGACCAGTGTTGTTCGTATTGTGCCCCATCTCTGACCCAGTTTCTGAGCTTTATTCTATCTCCGTTACTGAGGCTCTTCCTGAACTCGGGTGGCGGCATCATTTCATCGGGATCTTCAGAAAAGATCCGATGAATCATCTCACTCTCGTCGAGGTCCCCCGGAACAATCGCGCGCGAGCCTGATTTCAATTCGCGTATTGCTCCTTCGCGCAGGTCGAAGCGTAGTCCGCTTTTTCGAGTCTGGGCATCCGGGCCGTGGCAGGCGTAGCAGTGCTCGGCCAGGAGGGGCTGGATGTCCCGGCTGAAGTCGCCAGCAGCAGGAGTTGCCGACAGGATCAGGCAGGCGGATGCGATATTCCGTAGGAAGCGCGTCCGGAGAGAAGACATGGCGTGATGCTACCGTCGAGCTCCAGCTGTGGAAGGGAAAATCTGCATTGGATCGGGTGACCCAATGAAATCAGCCTTTAGAAATACTCGTATTACCTCTCGTTTTCAGTCTTGTGCTTGTTGAACCACTGATAGAGCTCCGGCGTGGCGTAGGCGGCAGACCAGCTGTTGTGCCCGACATGTTGGAGGGTCGTGAATCGCACCTTTTTGCCTCCAGCCTTGCGGATGGCTTTGACCATCTCATCAGAGTGACGATAGAGGACCGCTGTGTCTTCAGTGCCATGAAACACCCAGATAGGCACGTCGACTAGTTTGGCTGCATCTGTCGGGTTGCCACGCCCGCAGATGGGTGAAACCGCAGCAAAGCGATCTGGATTTTCCGCCGCCATTTTCCATGTTCCATATCCTCCCATGCTGAGCCCGGTCAGGTAGATCCGGGTAGTGTCGGCCGGAAACGTGGTGGTAATATGATCCAAAAGCTTGAGAACGCCGGCTTGCTGATCGTCATCGGTCCACCTGCTCTCGGCAGGGCATTGAGGGGCAATGAGGATGTAGGGAAGGTTGTCGCCGCGCTGGGCCATTCGTGGAGGTCCCCACTTGGCAACGATGCTCAGGGGGCCCCGGCTTTCACCGCGCCCGTGAAGAAAGAGTATGACAGGCCATTTTGTTTTGGAGGAAGGATCGTATTCTTGAGGGAGGGAGAAAAGGTATGGAATCGTTTGCGTAGCGGAGACCTTGAATGACTGCTCGCTGACTTTGCCGGGAGCTGGTTGTTCAGCCTTAAGGCTGCTACACGCGAGGAGTGCTAGTGCGCATTTCAGGAGAGGTTTATTTCGCATCGTTTCTTAGATTGGGTAGGTCCGGATACGATCCTTTAATAAGGCGGTTGTCAGTTCCAAAAGAACAATGGTCTTGCTTATGCAACGGGGCTACGTAGGCTGGCCCTACCGGATTTTCTATCCCCTGAATCGAAGTAGAGGTCATTGAAAAGGCTTTCTCTGTCCGGCCTGCGTGAGTGGGACATTTACCAACCCGGCGTTGCTTGTAACGCGACTTTGCCAGCTATCCCTGTCCCGGAGCCCGGAATTAGATTATAATGAACCCAACTTCGTTCGAGGCGCTGCAATTTCCAGCTCCGATCCAACGTGCCCTCAGTGAGCGTAATTATACCTCGCTCACGCCGATTCAGGCCCAAGCTCTGCCTCCTCTTCTTGAGGGGCGGGACCTTCTGGGCTGTGCCCAGACAGGCACGGGAAAGACGGCTGCGTTTTCGCTCCCAATTCTGGATGTCCTCTATGATGACCCACAGAATATCCAGCCGCGAACTGCACGGGCTCTTGTGCTAACTCCGACCCGGGAGCTTGCAAATCAGGTAGGTGAGAGCCTGCGGACCTACGGCAAATACATGGATATTTACCATGCCCTTGTCTACGGGGGAGTGGGGCAGGGACCTCAAGTCAGTGCTATGAGGCGGGGGGTCGATATTCTGGTAGCCTGCCCGGGACGCTTGCTGGACCTTGTGGAGCAAGGGCATATTGATCTCTCTGAAGTTGAATTTTTTGTGCTCGATGAGGTTGATAGAATGCTGGATATGGGCTTTCAGAAGGATGTCACCAGAATTGTGGATATGCTCCCCCGGGAACGACAGTCACTGTTCTTTTCGGCGACAATGTCCAAGCAAATAACGAGCCTTGCTCAGACCATCTTGCGTGACCCGGTAACCATCTCGATTGAGCCTGAAAAAACCACGGCTGAGGATGTGCGCCAGGAACTGTGCTTCCTTGAAAGGTCGGAGAAGCGTTCCCTTCTCGTGCAGCGTTTGAAGCAGCAGGGCGAGGGTGAGCTTTCAATCGTCTTTGCTCGGACCAAATATGGGTCCGACAAGCTGGCTCGTTTCTTGAATCAGAGGGGCGTTAAGGCCGAGGCAATCCATGGAAACCGCTCCCAAGCTCAGCGAGACCGCACCCTGAAAAGGTTCCGCGATGGTGCTCTTCCGGTTCTGGTCGCGACCGATGTCGCTGCGCGGGGTGTAGACGTCAAGGATGTCACCCTCGTTGTAAACTTTGATTTGCCCAACGAGCCGGAGGCCTACATACACCGAATCGGACGGACTGGTCGGGCGGGAGAAACGGGTTCCGCGGTTTCATTCTGCTCTGACGAGGAATTAGAGTTTCTTCAAGCGATTGAAAAATTGATTCAGCAAACCATTCCAGTCTGTGCTGACCACGAATGGCATCATGCGGATCTTGCCGAGCGTTATGCGAAGAAGCTCACTGGAGGTGGAAATCGTGGAGCAAAGAAGAAGGCCGGACGTGGGAATCGTCGGTCACAGGGGAGGTATGGTCGTCGGCGGCAAGGTCGCTCGAAGTCGTCAGTGAAGCGCTGATTCCTCCAGATTGAAGCAGTGGCACGGCATGGCCCTGAAGAGTTCTAGTCATTGAAATTCAGTCTATGGCGGCCCTCAGAGTCGAATTCGAGGGTGATAGTATTGGCGCTGACCTCACAGTTTTCAGTATCAGCGAGCTCCCTGGCGAGGTCTGAACTGACGAACAGGGTCTCCAGATGAAGGGTGTTGGGAATGAACATCCATCTCTGTTCCCCGTAGCGCTCACTCATACGCCGGACAACCTCCTCTTCGTCCTTCAAGGTGCATGGAATCGCCATTCGGCGCATATCTCCGGTTGTGAAGACGTTGGTAAAGGTCTTTTTCTCGTCGATGGAGTCTCTTAAACGGCGGGTAATAAAGTCCGACAGACCCACCCCGATGGCATTGCCCTGGCTTGCCTCGGAGAGGGCGAGAGCGGCAATCGCCTGAATCCTTGGGCGAATCAGATCCTCGTATCCATTGACGCCTCGATATCCGATAACGTTGGTATCCATTCCGGTTCCACTGAAGGTTTTTCCAATTTCATTCACAATCAGAACATTGAGTTCATCGACGGGTAGGGAAGGAAAATAAGAGCGATGTTTTTCGAGAAGGGCAGGCTCGCGATCCAGAATCTCCTCAGGGCGCATCGCATGCACCTCGGCGGTCCTATCGAATCCATCCTCAAGCAGCGCTAGTCCCCCGTAGATTTTGCCAGAACTAACCACACATTCTCCCATTTCGAGCAGCATGTCCTTCATCGTGGGAGTGGGTGCGGAGTGAAAAGTTTCCGCCGATTGTATCTTCCCCATGCCCACGACCATCATCTTGGTAAGGCCACTCTGAACCGGTCCTGAGAAGCAGGTGTGGAGTTTGATGCGGTTGAGAACGAGAACACCGGAGGCCTCGAAGCAATGTCGATCCATCCAGACCTTTCCTGTTTCCACTTCCCCGATCTGGACCACCTCCATGCTCGATCTGATTTCCATTCCGGTGGCTTCCTCGGTTAGTCCGAGCGAGCGAACCATGGCGAGTTGTCCTTCCGCGGTAGCTCCATTATGCGAGCCCATGCATGGTGCGAGAAATGGGACTGCGCCGTTCTTGCGTAGCCAATCTCCCGCGGCCCGGGTGATGGCAACGATATTGTTGATGCCGCGACTTCCTGCCGTAATGGCTACTTCACCCCTGGGAGGGGGTGATCCGAGGGAATCCAGTTCTTTGTGAACCCGCGACTCCAGATCGGTTAGCGGGTTCGAAATGAGTTTTTGGTGAACTTGATGGACCTCCATTTTTTGTTCCTCCGGGGCAGAGAATGGCAGGGCGTTGGTGACGGGTGAAGGATTGATTTTCTCGCCAAGCCACGAAATGGCATTCAGCCTCTTTTGCAGTGCGCTTTATTCATGTCGTAATGGCGATTGGGCTGCTTTCTGCCGTTTCCGGTGCGGGAGGGAGGCCGAATGTCCTTTTCATTGCGGTTGATGACCTGAATGACTGGGTTGGGTGTCTTGGAGGGCATCCGCAGGCCAAGACCCCACACATTGACGCTCTCGCGAAGCGGGGAACTCTATTTGAGCAGGCCCACTGTGCTGCCCCATTGTGTAGTCCATCGAGGACCTCAGTCATGATGGGCCTGAGGCCGTCCACGACAGGTATTTATGGGAACCTGAACTGGTTTCGCGACATGCCGCCTTATCGGGATTGGGTGACGCTTCCCCAGTATTTTCGTGCGCATGGTTACGTGGCGTGGGGCGGAGGGAAATTATACCATCAGCCACACGGAAAATTTTCTGATCCGGCGTCCTGGGACCACCAATACAGCACCAGAATGGGGACTCCGCATCCGCCTGCGGCTCTGCGTTATCGGCACGGTTTGAAAAAGGAATTCTCCAACGTCATTCTCGCCCGTCTGATTGACTGGGCTCCAATAGAGCAACCTCTTCAGCAAACAGCAGACTGGAAGACCGCTGAGGGTGCGGCTCGTTTTCTGAAGGAAGATCACGAGAAGCCATTTTTCCTCGGATGCGGTATCTACCTGCCGCACCTGCCGTGGTATCTGCCTCGGGAATATTTCGAGATGCACCCGCTCGATGCGATCCAGTTGCCTTCCCATCGGCCCGATGATTTTGAGGATATCCCGGAAGCGGGGCGGCGCATGGCGGCGAAAGACGGGGCAATCATTCGGGGCAGTGGCAAATGGAAAGAGGCCGTGCAGGGGTGTCTCGCGGCCGGCTCCTTTGCCGATGCCTGCGTGGGCCATGTTCTCCGAGCTCTGGAGAAAAGCGGTTATGCCGACAACACCATCGTGGTCCTTTGGGGAGATCATGGGTATGATGTTGGGGAGAAGAAATTCGCTAAGTCTGCGCTCTGGGAGCAGAATACCCGCACGCCTTTGATTATACATCTTCCCGAGGCACTAGGAGGGAACCGAGAGGCCAGCTCCTGCAGGCGCCCAGTAAGTCTTCTCGATCTTTATCCAACGCTCATTGATCTTTGTGGCCTGCCCCCCAATGGCAAGGTCGAGGGGCGAACGATAGCCCCTCTCGTACGTGACCCAAAAAGGGAGTGGCCTTACCCAGCAGTAATCACTCATTCGCCCCACTGGCATGGCCCCAATCACGCGGTGCGTTCTGAGTCGTTTCATTATATTCATTATGGGAGGGGCGGAGAGGAACTATACGACGTGTCTAAAGACCCAAACCAGTGGCGTAATCTTGCAGGGGATTCAAAATACGGGGCAGTTAAGAAAGGCCTGAGGAAATGGCTCCCGGAAACAAACGCGCCGCACTTTCGCCCCAATTAATATGAACGCCAAGGATGCCGTTTGACTGGTAGAGCCTTTCCCATAAGAATCAACCATGGCGAAACTAGAGTGGCCCGGACGACTGGGTATCTTTTCGCTTCTGACAATGATGGCTGTCGGGAGCTCGTCCGCCCAGACAGGTCTCGACACTCTGGAAGATAGAGCAAGACAATCCAAGGTTCGTCTTGAGACGGGGCCAGCGCGGTGGGCGGTCAGAGCCACTCTTCAAACTGGTGCAAGATTCGGCATGAGGGTTGTCAGTGCTCCGCCCGATTTTGAAATTCGTATCGTCGTGAAGCCAGATGCGGACAAGCCGGAGCCCTTTGCGAGAGTTGTAGCGCAGGCGGGAAAGTGGGCGGTGGAAGAGATTGGCGGACTTAAGGGAATCTATCAGCCGTGGGAGGCTCCTTTCTCGTACGAGGTTGTTGCCCGACTTCTCAGTGAGGCGTGGCCGCCGTCTTATGCGCGGGGTGCCGAGCATACCCTGAGCCGGCGGGTGGGAGAGACGATTGTGGTGAGGGCGCCCCTTTCGCCTTCGCAGAAAATGAAGGCAGAGTCGTTTCTCCTTAAATTGAGGGGAGCTCAGGCGAAACCAGGGAGTGAGCTTGCGCAGAACCTTGCAGAAATACGCCGTCGTCTTTCAGAAGGGAATCAGTTGAGAGTGGACGAGGTGACAGGTTTCATGGAGCGAGTTGCAGCTGGACCGCTTGACCTTGAGTATAGCCGGGTAGAGTGGCTCGAGGAACGGCCGGAGATCCCTCTCATTAAGGAATACCCCGATTACAGTGCGCCTCTACCCACGGACCGGGATGGCATCGTGATGATTGGCCGGTCCGGTTCCTGGCGTCCCGGCTATCCAGAACTCGAACCCGGGGGGCAGCTCCTGAATCTTGATACGGGAAAGATTCTCCGCATTCCCTTCGCCGGAGGATCCTGTGTTCCCGGGTGCTTTACGGACCAACGGAGCAAGGTTGTGGTGAGCGCGGCTGCAAAGGATGGGACAGGAGTAGACCTGTTCCTGGTGGATTTGTTGCAGGGAACACAGATGAAACTGGGGGGTGATACCCTGACAGGAGGGATATGTCGAAGCCCGGCGCTGTCTCCTGATGGCCAGACGCTGGCAGTAGTCTTTTCAACTGAGACAGGGAGAGATCAGGTCTATCTTCTGTCCTCGAACGAAGCTGAGCCTCAGCCCCTTGGAGATCCATTGGATATCCGGAGCCTCTCCTGGTTGGGTGATGGAACCGGCTTTGTGCTTCTTGTGGGTGAAGGGGTTCAGAAGACAGATGAAAGGCCCGGAATGCGCATTGTACGGCTGGGTCTGGACGGTGGTGTATCCGGGATTCGGAGCGATACCGGGTCTTTTGCGACGGTGGCAGGAAAAGATTCTCAGCGCATCCTTTTCCGGGGCCGCGACCAGCTCTGGTATACCTGCAGCCCAAAGGGCAAGAGTGTATCCAAAGTTGGGAACGGTCTGAAGGACCTTGCTGATCCGGCGGTCAATCCCGAGGGCACCCACGCCGTGATGATTGGACGAGATGCAGAGGGCCGAACTTGGCCGATTGTGGTGGATCTGGTCAGCGGGGAAAGGTTTCCCGTCAAAGTAGAGCGGGGGCGCTGGCTTCATCCGGCGTGGCGATAACTCAGGAAATCACATCCCAGACCGGTCTGCCACTTGAGATCGGAACGGGGCGATTCTGAAGGTCGTGGATCATGGTTTCAGGGTCAATGCCGAGCAACTGGTAGATGGTTGCGGTCAGGTCTTCCGGAGTCACAGGATTCTCTTCCGGGGCGCTGGCGGTTTTGTCGGATTTTCCGTAGACGAATCCTTTTTTTACTCCCCCGCCGGCAAGGAGAACGGAGTAACATTGAGGCCAGTGATCACGGCTCACGTTTTTATTGATTTTAGGCGTGCGTCCGAACTCGCCCATCCAAACCACAAGAGTCTCCTCGAGCATTCCCCGTTGATCAAGGTCCTCCAGGAGGGTAGGGAGAGTCTGATCAGTAATCGGAAGGTGGTATCCTTCAACGATGGGATACATCCGGGTGTTGTCGAAGCCATGAGTATCCCATCCCCCATCGTTGATCCTGCGCCCTCCAATACTACTTGCGAAATAGACGGTGGTAAATTTCACCCCGCTTTCCGCAAGACGCCTGGCGAGGAGGCAACCCTGACCGTAGGTGGTGCGGCCGTAGCGGTCGCGCAGCCACTCTGGCTCCTTGCTCAGGTCGAACGCATTGCGGGCGCGCTCGGAGTTGAGCATGCGGAGGGCCCGGTCGTAATACTGATCCATTCCACGTGCTTCAGCGGAGCGATCCAGCAGGCGAGATTGCCGGTCGATGAGTTTCTGGAGTCCACGCCGATGATGGAGGCGATCAATATCGAGACCATGCGGCAGGCTGAGTTCCGGGAGGCGAAAGTCCTTGGCGTTCGGATCCCTTGGAATAAACAGAGGGTCATGTTTTTTTCCGAGAAAGCTGGCGTGTTGACCCGGGGTCCGGGACCCGTCCGCCACCACATGAGGGTAGCTGACGAAGGTAGGAAGTTCGGCTACCGTCCCAGGGGCAAGGCGGTCCACTACCGAGCCGTAGGCGGGGTAGAGGTCGGGCAGGTCCCGCAGGCGCTGGTCGTCACTCGGCGGCCGCTGCCCGGTCAGGGCATAATAACCGGCCGAATTGTGATTTTTCATGGTGTGATGAAGCGTGCGGATCACCGTACAACGATCCATCCATTTTGAGAGTCTGGGGAGATGCTCGCAGATTTCGATGTCGGGGTTACTGGTGCGTATCTGCTTGTGCGGACTACGATATTCCTTCGGCGCGTCCGGTTTCATATCGAGGATGTCGATCTGGCTTGGTCCACCCCACTGGAAAAGGAAGATGACCGACTTTGCCTTTGGCGCGATAGGGATCGCAGGCAGCCGTTTCTCAGCGCCTTGCAGAATTCTTGGCATGGTGAGTCCGAGAAGTCCCATGCCGCCGGCCTTGATCATGGTGCGGCGGGAAGGCTCGGGGGAGAGAGCGCGGAAGCTGGAGCAGGAGGGATTAATAGGTCGAGAGAGTTTTTAGGGTTACTTGTCGTAGGGAGAAAACCGATCAGTGTCTGAAGAGGAACTCTTTTGAGTTGAGAAGAGCCCATGCGATATCCTCGAGGGCCCCCCGTCTTTCCTTGCCGGGACGATCCGCGATGTGTTGCAGCAGTCCTTCCTGTTCCTCAGTGGTCGGAGGCCTATTTATTGCCGTCCAGTAGAGCTCGGCCAGAATCTCCTCATCGCTCAATTTACCGGACAGGAGCTGGTCAAGGCGGTTGCCCTTCGCCTTGAGAAGAATGGAGAGGGTCTCTCCGCTTGTCATTTCAAAGGCTTGAGCGAGTGAGATTTCATTCAGGCGTTCGGCGTCGGAGTTCAGCAGTCGTGGGGGTTTGCCAAACAGATGCAGAAAACGGTCATCATGATGAGGGTTGTTCTCAAGGAATGCGCCCTTGATTCCCGGAAGGGCAAGCGCCCGCTTGATGTTCTTGTATTGTTTGAATTTTCCAGGTTGGCCGAGTGCAGAGTGAGCGGCATCGAGGAGGACTTCGGCAGGTAGCCTTGCCATGGACGCCCGGGCATAGTTTTCGGAATCTTCATTATTGGTGCTATCAGCTTCGGTAGAGAGTTGATAGGTGCGAGAGGTTGTGATTCGCAGAATAAGATGTCGCAGGTCGTAGCCGTGGTCAGCGAAATCCTTTGCGAGCGCTTCCAGTAACCCGGGGTGGCTGGCCGGATTGGTGGGGCGGAAGTCATCAACCGGGTTTACCAGACCACGCCCCATCAAGTTGTACCAGATCCGATTTGCCTGAACCATGGCAAAGAGGGTATTGCTGGGGCCAGTAATCCAATCGGCTAGTTGCTCGAAACGGTCTTGCTCCACATTCAAGGCAACTGTTTCAGATCCCAGAAGTCCCGGCTCAGGTGGTTTTTTACTTCTTGGATCCTTGAACTTCCGCTCTGGGACCAGTTGGACTTCTTGTTCTCCAACGAAGGTATTCTTGTCGAACTTGTCGCGGCGCTTGTTCTCGATAACCTTGTAATCAATGCCATCAAAGAGAGCTGCGAACTTGTAGTATTCGTCCTGGGTCCATCGGTCGAAGGGGTGGTTGTGGCACTTGGCACAACGCAGGCGGGCACCGAGAAAGAGTTGGGCGGTAGCTTCGGAGCGATCGGTTGGATTGCGGAGTGCCCGGTAGTAGTTAGCTGGAGGGTTCTTATAGGTGCTTCCCCGAGCGGTAAGAAGTTCGCGGACGAACTGGTCAATTCCCTTGCCCTGATCAAAGCTGTCGCGCATCCAGCCGTGGAAGGCCTCAACCCCCGTGCTGTCGAGGGCCTTTTCCTCGTTGCGCAGGAGATCGGACCACTTGAGAGCCCAGAACTGAGAATACTCCGGTCTCTGGAGAAGTTGCTTAATGAGTGTTTCCCTCTTGTGTTTCGCGGGGTCGGCAACGAAGGAACGAGCTTCTGCAGCCGTGGGCAGGGTTCCGATGATATCGAGGAAGGCGCGCCTGACAAAGGTGGCATCGTCGCACAGACCTGATGGGTTCATGCGGAGACGGCGCAACTTGGTGAAGATGTGTTCGTCGATGTAATTGACAGGAACAGGATCATTCCAGGCGAACCCGGGGCGCTCAGGGAGGAGAGTGAGGCAGGTTGAAACGTGCTTGTCTAGGTAGCGGATGAGAACGGTGGTCTCTCCAGGTTTGAGAAAGGTAACTTTCCCGTTCGGGTCTACATTGGCTATCAGGTTAGAGAGACTATAGGTCGCCCAGTAAGTCACGTCGCGTCGCTCTCCATCCTCGAAGGTTGCCCAAACCTTGAGCTGAAGACTACGCTGCGGTTCGCTGAAAATGGCTGAATTCGGAGTAACCTGCAGGGATCTTAATCGGGCGGCTTCACCGTAATCATCTACTGCGCCCTGTTCAATCCAGCGGAGTAACAGGGAGTATTCCGGGGACTCGGGGCCGAAGCGTTTCTTGCCCTTGTGCTCCATTTGGAGAGTTGGCTTACGAAGAATCCAGCTGGCCGCGGGGCTACTTGGTTTCACTCTTCTTGCTCCTTCAAGAAGGGCCGCGTGATCGTTTCCCGGCTTTTCGCCCCAGAGAGACAGTTTGAGGTCGCCTTTTCCATCACGATGGCCATGGCAGCCGCCGGTATTGCAGCTGCCCCGGGAAAGGATGGGCATGATGTCGTTCCGAAAAGAGACGGGGACTTGTCGAGCCGAGGCGGGGGCGCTTAGGAACAGGAGAATTCCAAGACACCAGTAGATCTTGAAGAGACTGTTCATCCTCGCGAACGATCGTATCAGGCAGGAAAGGTTCCAAGTGTAAAGTTTCGGGTAAATCAGTCGCTGCCTGGGAAAAGCGTGCGGGGAGTGGCGGACAGTGGGGGCTGAAAATTGAAGACCGGTGGCAAAGTTCTGATTGAAACATGTCTTCTGTTGGACTCGTATGACGTCAACAGATCGCCATGCTTCCTACCTCTACCCTCAGAATAACTTTGGTCGCTGCCTGTTTGGCAGGAAACTCCTTCGGGCAACTCTGGACCGATGCGGCGGATAACACGCTTCCCTCGGACTTCCAGATTCAGGGAGAGTATGCAGGCAAGAAAATGGGTGCTCAGGTCATCGCCCTGGGAGAAGGAAGGTTTCATGCGGTGATGTATCCCGGGGGATTGCCAGGTGCCGGTTGGGATGGGCAGAACAAGTCTCTGTTGGATGGGAAGATGGAAGGGGATAAGGCGTTATTCACCGCTGCAGCAGGATCAAGAAGTTACATGGCTCGTGAGGCAGATAAGTTCAGTGCTACCCGCGACTTTCCTCCGAAGGGTCATAAACCATACAGTGGATCGATTTCGAAGGGCGTGTTTTCGGGGGCTTCCTCTACGGGAGCTCAATTCTCTCTTAAGCGGATAGTCCGGAAGTCTCCCTCCCTTGGAGCAAAGCCTCCTCGTGATGCCGTCGTTCTCTTTGACGGGACCAAAGAGAGTATGAAGAACTGGCAGGGAGGTCGCTTTGATGAAAAGACGGGCTTACTCAACACGGATGGGAATGACATCCGAACCAAGCAAAAGTTTCTCAATTATATCATGCATGTGGAATTCATGCTTCCCTTCAAGCCCGATGCTCGGAGCCAGGGGCGCGGAAACAGCGGGTTCTACCAGGTGGATATGTATGAGATGCAAATCCTCGACTCCTTCGGCCTCATGGGTTTGAACAACGAGTGTGGAGGGATTTATCAAAAGGCTGATTCAAAGGTGAATATGTGCCTTCCTCCTCTTCAATGGCAGGTCTACGATGTCGATTTTAATTCGGCGGTCATGAAGGATGCGAAGAAAGTAAGTAATGCCGTTCTTACCGCCCGGCTCAATGGAGTAACGATTCATGAAAAGCTTCAGATTAACGGTAAAACGGGTGGTGCCCGTGGAGAGCCCGAGGGCACTCCCGGCGTGATCAAGCTACAGGGCCACGGGAACCCCCTGCAGTTTCGCAATGTGTGGCTTCTTCCAAAAAAATAGGGAAGAATTCGTTTTCGATAAGCGCGCTATCATCTCGATAGTGTCTCGGGTGAATCAATTTTGACCCGTTGCTGCGTATCCGTCACCTGAGACAATGGCTCGCAAAGAACAGAGGTCGCCGAGGACTACAGGAATGCTGGCAGCAGCATTGCTCGCCCTGCTAGCTCTGGAATGCGCTGCTGCGGCTAAGCCGAATATTCTGTTTATCCTTATCGACGATATGGGATGGATGGATCTCGGTTGTCAGGGAAACCCTCACCTGAAGACCCCGAATATTGACCGGTTTGCGACGGAGGGAGTCCGCTTCACAGATGCTTACGCGCCGGCGCCCGTCTGCTCCCCGACAAGGGCGGCCCTCATGACCGGGCATTCCCCGGCGCGCCTGCATCTCACCAACCATCTTCCCCATCAGGATCGGTTTACCCCGCCGGAGTCGAAGCTTTTACCGGCGGAGATGAGGGATCATCTTCCTCTTGAGTATACGACTATCGCAGAGCGTCTTCGGGATGAGGCCGGGTATGCTACCGCCTTTATTGGGAAATGGCATCTCTACAAGGGCCGGGAGGAGAAGTTCGCAGCCCAGTTTCAGGGCTTTGACATTAATATCGGGGGTTGCTCCTACGGGGGGCCACCCACTTTCTTTGACCCCTACCGTATTCCCTTTCTCTCCGATCGAAAGCAGGGGGAATACCTTCCTGACCGGCTGGCGGATGAGACCATTAGCTTCATGCGAAAGCAGGTGGAGGCCAAGAAACCATTCTATGTTGCGCTATGGAATTATACCGTGCACTGGCCGATGGAGGCTCCTGCGGAGTTTGTCGCGAAATGGGCTGATAAGCCCAAACTTGGCTACAATCACAAGGTTTACCCGGCAATGCTGGAAACAATGGACCTTGCCATCGCGCGTGTCCTCGGAGAGCTCGAACGATTGAAGATCGAGGAGGAGACCTTTGTGGTTTTTACCTCGGACAATGGACCGTTTGGGGGGGTGGGTGATGCGCGTCCGCTCCGGGGGGATAAGGGGCATCTTTACGAGGGAGGAATCCGGGTGCCACTGATCGTGCGGTGGCCGGGCAAGGTGGCAGCGGGGAAGGTCCGTGAGGATCCCGTCATTCTCACAGATTTTTATCCGACCCTGCTTGAGGTGGCTGGTCTGAAGACGATGAAGCACTATCCCGGAGATGGCGAAAGCCTCCTACCACTCCTTACGGACAAGGGAGATCTGGAGCGAGATGCTCTCTTCTGGCACTATCCTAATTTTGCCTTTCACCGGGACAATCGCCTAGGAAGTGCCGTTCGGATGGGAGACTACAAGCTCATTGAGTTCTTTGAAGGGAATGAGGTGGAACTCTATAATCTTAGGGTAGATCTCGGGGAAAAAAAGAACCTCGCGGGGGTTGAGGTAGGGCGCGTGCAGGAGATGCGAAAGCGCCTGAGCCGCTGGAGAGAGAAAAGTGGTGCTCGCATGCCTCGGCCGAGGGAGTGAGCCAGCGTCTTGAAGTCCGAAGGGGCAGTTAATCCGATCGGGATGCCTGTACTTGGAGCTCTCGATGAGTCAGGCCCCGGGAGAGGCTGGGGGAACCGGAGGAGGCAATTTGGAGGGGTGTAGCTTCCTGCCATTCAGCATCGTTCCGATGAGGGTATGGCGCACGAGGTATCTGTAGGTAAGGAGCAGGAAGGAAAACGTGACCAGACAGAGCAGGGTGAGCTTGAGAGAGCTGGGAAGGTTCCAGCGTGAGATCAGGGCCTGGAGCATCATGACAAAGGGGAGGTGGGCGAGATACATCCAGTAGGAGGCGTCCGAGACGAAACGCACTCCCTTGTTTTCGCGCGAGAAGAAGGCTCGAAACAGGCCGATGAAGGCGAGGATCATGACCCATGCGAAGAGGGCCGCGCAGAGGCTGTAGACGATGCGCTGCTCTCCCACGGGAACCTCCTGAAAAAGATGAATCCCATAGACCCCCAGTGGAACAGCAGCCGCCAGCAGGAACGGCCACCAGCGTCCCGCCTGATCCTCGAATTCGGGTCGGCCGAAGCAGACTGCACCATAGCCAAAGAAGATGGCATAATAGAACAACTTTGGAGGCCACGGGAGAATTCCCATGGCGGTATCCGGTCCAAAGGACTGAGTCATGAAGTATTGCGCGCAAGCCGTCAAAGGGACCAGAGCAAGCAGCGCGACTGGAGGCCGAAGGAGCCAAGCTGGAAGTGAGGGAGTTCCGAGGGCCCTGAGCAACAGAGTGGTCAAGGCGAACCCCGCAACCAGCATGAGCAGATAGTAGAGAAACCAAAGGTGGGCAGTGAGGGGGAACATGCAGAGAAGCATGTAGAGGTCCTTGAGTTCAGTTAGCGCGGCGATGGACTCTTTGCTCGTGGCGCCGTTTGCGATCAGGATTGGTTCAAGCTGCTCTCTTCCGGCCAGCACTTCCCTTCGGTCGACGGTGACATTGAGCATTCCGGAGATGATTTCGACTGTATCCCAGCTCTCCCGCAAGCTGTCGAGGGGGGTCTTCCCCTCCCAGGAGCGGGCATTCACCTGTACTCCCTCGTCGAGGAGGAGTTTGGCAATCTCGATTCGACCAAGAAAGGCAGCGCCATGCAGCGCGGTATGGCCTCCCTCGTCGATTTGATCCGGGGTGGCGCCAAATTCAAGGAGGGTCTTGGCGCACTCACTCTGGTTATACCAGACAGCGACCATCAGGGCGCTCTGGTCTGCCCGATCGGTCTGATCAGGGTCTGCACCCTGTTCCAGCTCTTGAGTCAGTTGTGCAATATTTCCCTCGTGCAAAGCGGTCCAGAAGGTGCTCTCTCCGGTAGTCCTTTGAGGTCCGACTTGAAAGTTTTTGCCCAGAGAGTCCGCGACCCACACCAAAGGGATGATAATGATTCCGCCCGCAACGAGTGGGAGGAGAATGCGTTTGACCCTATGGAGAAGCAGGGCGCCAAGACCTTTCCGCCTCCACAGCATGGTGGTAAAGTATCCACTGATCAGGAAAAAGAGGGGCATCCGGAACCCATGAATGGCCTGATTGGCAAATTCATACGCTTCATGCTGTTGCAGGTCCTGGGCAGGCCAGTAAGGATTGGCGAAAAAGGAGAGGAGACCGTGCATCACGATCCCGAGCAGCATCGCGGTAGCCCGCAGGGCATCGAGGTGGTGGTAGCGGGGGGATCCGATCACGGAGGCATCCTTCAACGGTGTTACGTGGGAGGACAAGAAGGGAGTAGAGAATCTTCCCTTGATCCCACGTTGCGGGCGCAGGGCAGGTAAGGTAGGAGATGCGAATGCTACGGTGCTTACTGATTCTTTTGATGGGCTTGTCAGCGAGTCCGTGGCTCATAGGAGCCGAGGTCGCGAAGGACGGATACATTCGTGAGAACAATATTGCCTATCGCGACACGAATTCTCCCGGGTGGGATGAGTATATGAAGGAACGCTGTGTGCTGGATCTGTACCGGCCGGCGGGGAAACAAGGGTATTCCACGGTAGTATGGTTTCACGGTGGAGGGTTGCGTGGGGGAAACAAGGCGGTGCCGTGGCAGTTGCAGAAGAAGGGTATTGCGGTGGTGGCGGTGAATTACCGGCTATTTCCGAAGGTAGAGTGCCCAGCCTATATCGAGGATGCGGCTGCCGCAGTTGCGTGGACCTTCAAGAATATTCAGCGTTATGGAGGAGACCCCGGAGCCATTCATGTTTCCGGCCACTCAGCCGGGGGCTACCTAACGAGCATGGTAGGACTGGACAAGAGCTACCTGGCGGACCACGGAATTGATGCAGACCGAATCGCGTCTCTCGTACCCTTCAGTGGGCACACTATTACCCACTTCACTCCCCGGGAGGAGAGGGGTATCAGTGACAAGCGTGCGATCGTCGACAAGTTCGCGCCTTTGTTTCATGTTCGGGAGGATTCACCGCCGCTGGTGCTGATCACCGGAGACCGGGAGCTTGAGCTACTAGGGCGTTACGAAGAAAATGCGTATTTCTGGCGAATGATGCAGGTGGCGGGACACAAGCGAACCCAACTCCATGAGCTGGGAGGATTTGATCACGGAGGGATGGCTGCGCCAGCGTTCGGAATTCTTTTGAAAGTCCTACGAAGGAAGTAAAAGGAGGGGCTCAGGGTGCAGGATAATGCAGTTTTTTGGGGTGGTAGATCCAATCCACAGGCAATTCCTTGTCGGTCAGGATCGAGGTGCTTAGCATTCCAACTGTGAAAGTTGTGAGTCACGTAGGGGCCATCATGGCCTGGATGTCCGTTTTGCTTCCAGCGGGAGCAGCCGAGGTGCTCGAACTCAGGAAGGGCGATGTTGTTGCCTTCGTGGGTGGAACGGACCTCATTGATATTCAGAGGGAGGGCCGACTGGAGTCTGCCCTCACGATGAAGTGGAAAGAGAATGCCCCGCTCTTCCGTGATTTTGCTTGGGACGGGGACACCGTCTATCATCAGAGTGCGGAGCGGGAGAGGTGGAGGGAGGAAGCCTTCGGTAACTGGGATGATCAGCTGAAGCGTGCCGGGACGACGGTAGTGATTGCTCAGTTCGGGAAGATGGAGTCCTTTGATGGGGAGGAACGTGTCGATGACTTTATCGAGGCCTATGGCAACTTTCTTGACCGGGTGGGGAAAGGAAGAAGACTTGTTCTGCTCGAACCTGCTCCCATGCAGTGGAAGGGCGCTGCCGCACGTGCCGCGTTGCCAGCCTATGTTGCTGCCATTGAGAAGCTCGCGAAGGAGCGGAAGATTCCTTTCGTCTCTGGAAGTGGAAAGGATATGGTAGCGTCGTTCATTGAGCAGCTTTGTGGGAATCCTGAGCCCGGTGGCAAGGCCTATGAGTTAATGTGCGCTACGGTTGCGGAAAAGCATCGGCTCTGGTGTGAATACTGGCGCCCTGCCAACTGGAAGTGCATTTTTGGTGATGACAGCAGGAGAATTTTCGCTAAGGCCGCGCATGGTCTGCCATCGATTCAGGAGGAATGGGCCAGCTATCCCACGCTGATCGCAGAAGTCGAGAAAGCCATCTTTTCCGGAAAGCCATGGACCGCACCGGCAGCGCCAGAGTTGACGGGTTCCGGGGAGGCTGGGATTAAAAAAGAATTGGATAGTTTTGAAGTTCTTGAGGGTTTCGAAGTCAACCTCTTTGCCGACGAGTCCCTAGGCGTAAGGAATCCCCTTTCGGTGCGGTGGGACGCTGGTGGCCGAATGTATGTGGCCTGCTCAGATGTCTATCCCCAGATTGAAGCTGGAGTGAAGGGATATGATCGCGTGATTGCTCTGCGGGACACTGATCACGATGGAAAGGCAGATGAGTCGGTGGTATTTGCAGAAGATTTGTTGATTCCGACTGGAATGGAGGTCGGTCCGGACCGTCTGTATATCGGGCAGGGGCCCGATTTGCTTACCCTGAGAGATACAGATGGAGATGGTATTGCGGACGAAAGGGTGACGCTTCTGACTGGGTTTGGAAATGGGGACTCTCATCAGACCAGCAATTCCTTTGTCTGGAGTCCCGGGGGAGAACTATGGTGGTGTCAGGGAGATGGGATCGAGTCCCGGGTAGAGACCCCCTTTGGAGTGTCCTCCCTGTTCCAGGCTGGAGCTTACCGGATGCGGCCGCGGGAGTTGCGGCTCGATCCACTGCTTGATGATTTCATGGGGCCGGGGAATCCATGGGGAATCGCTTTCGACGACTTTGGACAATCCTTCATTATCGATGGAGCAGGCGGGGTGTCGTTCCTCACGCCAGCATCTATCCCTGCGAAGCGCCGCCTGCGACTTCCGAGAATTGGTAATCCCGGAGGCTACTGCGGCATCGATTGTCTTGGGGCTGGGAACCTGCCCAGCGAGATGCAGGGGCAGTTTGTTATCGGGGACTATAAGAAGAATCAGGTTAGTCGTTTTGAGACCAAGGAGGATGGAGCCGGGTTCAAACTGGAATGGAAGAGTCCGTTGTTACGATCGAAGCATCGAAACTTCCGTCCTATCGATGTAAAAATGGGTCCTGATGGAGCGATTTATATTGTGGACTGGTATAATCCGATCACCTGTCATCAGGATGATTTTTATCGTCATCCCGAGCGGGATAAGACTCATGGGCGAATCTGGCGAGTGACACCCAGCAAGGGGCCAGTGAAGCCGCCGGCTCTTCTGGATTCAAGTCTCGCTCATTTGCTTGAGGCTCTGAAGGCTCCAGAGCGCTGGACACGACTGAAAGCCAAGCAGGTGCTTGCAACCCGTAAACCGGAGGAAGTTCAGGAAGCGGTCCGGGAATGGAGTCGTTCGCCGGACCTTGAGGGTCGGGATTTGCTTGAGGCGGTGAGTGTGCTGGAGTGGGTTGGGCGACCGGATGCGGCCGTCCTTGGCCTTCTTCTAGCCTCCCCGGACCACCGTGCGCGGGCTTATGGAGTCAGGATTCTTGGCAGGTGGAGTCAGAAGCTTGGAAATCTTCATGAGCTTCTCGTGAAGACGGCGAGGGACTCTCATCCCTTGGTGCGAATGGAGGCCGTGCTTGCCGCAGGACAATCCTCCAGTGCCGAGTCGGTTCTTGTTTCTGCAGCCGCAGCAGAGTCAAAACGCGATCGGTGGATCGAGTATGCCTTTTCGCAGGCGGTTCACCACAGCAAGCGGTTCTGGTTGCCAGCTCTGCGAGCTGGGCGACTCAATTTTGCCGGCGTCCGTGGAGGCTTGGCAGCAGTTCTTGGGGCCTCTGACTCACGAGGTGTTCTCGAGGAAATTCGCAAGATTCTTAACGGAGACAGGATTGAGAAAGAGGCTTGGGATGGTCTTGCCCTGACTTTGGCTGCTCTCGGAGAGGAGGATGACCTGCGGGTAATCTTGAACTCAGATCAGATCAGCCTGACCATTCTGCAGGCCATGAGGGAGCGGGAACGCCCGGGATTTGATGTCATGCCTCCTCTTGGGCGAGCCTTGTATCATGCCGATCCTGAGAGGCGGATTGCGGCCGTGGAGCTCGCGGCCCACTGGAAAGTGAAGGAATTGTATAAACCAGTCCGAAAATTCGCTGAAGGTATAGGTGTTGATTCTGGCTTACAGGACGTCGCATTGAGGTCTTTGGGCGCCTTGGGTGAAAGAAGCACGGTAGAGTTTCTCAAATCTCAGGTGGGCTCCGCCGGTGAAGTGCATCCTTCTGCGTTGTTCTCGATTTTGCAGCTTGCTCCGGAGGAGGGAACGCGGATCGCGGTAAGGCTCCTTAGCGAACTAGAAGACAGCGAAACGATCACGACTATTTTCAAGGACTTTACCAGTCGAGAGGGCGCTCCTGCGTTACTCGCCAGGGAATTGGAGTCAGCTGACATCAAGAGTCAACAGGCAAAGAAGCTCCGTGAAGCCTGGGTCTCCACTGGGCTGGTTGCGAGAGATTTAGAGTCCGTTCTTGATGATCTGGCGGGAGCGGGATCAGAACAGGAATATGATGAGAGTATCATCAAGCGCATGGTTGCCGCAGCGAAGAAAGGAAGCGTTGAGCAGGGAAGAAAGATCTTTCACTCCTCGCAGGCAAGTTGCTCTGCTTGCCACAAGGCGGACCGAGGTGGAGACTCATTGATCGGGCCGAACCTTAGTGCAGTGGGAAGCGGTCTCTTGCCGGATCGTATTGTCACTGAGGTTCTCTGGCCGCGCCGACAGGTCAAGGAGGGCTATGCCCTGAGCCGGGTCATTACCCGGGATGGAAACGTTCAGCAGGGGTATATTCAGGCAAATCGTGATGAAAATCTGTTGTTACTCCGTGATTTTGCGACCAGTGCATTGTTTGAGATTCCGCGGGAAAGCATCCTGAGAGAGGAGCAGGTTGGGAGTCTCATGCCCCCTACTGCTGCAGGCTTGAAGGAAGAAGAGTTGGCGGATCTTTTTGCCTATCTCTTCTCGCTGGGTGGAGAGGAGTAGCTAACAGGGATCGTAGGGGGAGGGAGATGGAAGAAATAATTCGGGGTTTCCCAGATGAAAGCCTTTGGCGCGGCAAGGGCGCTTGGAGCTCTTAAAGCCCTAATAATGAGTGGATTTCGAGTTCACGCTTGTCATGACCTGACTCCCAGCATACCGCCAGAGACGCACTTGGCGGAATTTTAGAGAACAAATGATCCGTTCAGCCCGTCATATCTGATAGTAACTAGGACACAGAGAACATGAAGCCACTAAGAAGAATGATGATGGGGTTGGCCGCGGGCGCCCTGATGATGAGCGCGCAAGCAGCCGACAAGGTTGAACTCGAAGGAGCCTCCGTGGGGGTCTGGACCATGGATTTTGATGCTGCGGTAAAGCTGGCAGGAGAAAAGAAGCTGCCCCTTATCTTGAATTTTACCGGTTCCGATTGGTGCGGATGGTGCAAGTTGATGGATAAGAATGTTTTCGCGGAGGAGGCGTGGAAAACCTACGCCAAGGAGAATGCGCTCCTTGTTACCCTTGATTTCCCGCAGGATAAGTCAGTTGTCCCTGAAAAATACGTGGCCCGGAATAAGAAGCTGCAGGAGCAGTTTGGCGTAAGGGGCTACCCTACCTATGTTGTCCTTGATAATGACGGTAACACTAAGCTCGGTCAGCTTGGGGCGGGCCGGGATAAGACTCCTTCCTCGTTCATTGAGGAATTCAAGGGAGTTGTCCGTATGAGTGCTGGGGCGATCGAGGCCTACGCGAAGGCTAATCCTGACAAAGCGGACGCTTACAAAGCGGCTATTGCGGAGTTCCAGACTGCCAATAAGGAACTCATGGACTGGATTGAGACAAAACCGAAGAGAACGGACGAGAATACGAAGTTATTTGAAGGTTTCAACAAGCGCATTTCGGAGGCCGAGGCTGCGCTTAAGGCCTTTAATTGATTTCTTTCGAGTAAAGATATTCTTTGCGGGGAAGGCTCTGCCGGTTCAATCCGGGTTTCGAGTCCTTCCCCGTTTTTGTATCCGGTTGGGGGAACAGAGTCCGGTCTGCTCGCTCCGGCGTCCTTTAGCAGGTAGCATGGAGGGGTGATCTCATGGGGGAAGTGTGAAATAAGGGCTTTCCGAGGATGGTCAGATACGGCTTGATCTCATCCAGCAAACAGACACACATGAAAAAGAACGTCTCATTCCTGCCCACCATTGTTACCTCGATTGCCCTGCTGCTTCCGGTCGCCTCGCAAGCAGCGGACAATAATAAAGTTTGGACCGACCCTGCGAAGGCTGCAGATGAGGACCCTGATTTCAGTATTCAGGGAGAGTATGCTGCCGAGGGTGCTGGTGCTCAGGTCATCGCTTTGGGGAATGGTCACTTTCAGGCCGTTCTTTATCCGGGTGGACTCCCCGGTGCAGGTTGGGACGGCAAGGGAAAGAGTCTGCTGGATGGTAAAATTGATGGAGGAAAAGCGGTCTTCGCCGCAGCCTCCGGTAAGAAGCGCTACATGGCCGGTGGGGGAACGGAGTTCAGTGCCACGCGCAAATTTCCGCCGGAGGGACACAAGGAATATGACGGATCGATTGCTGACGGTACTTTCCATCTCACCGCCAAGAGCGGTGAAAAGATGGCGCTGAAAAAGGTGGAACGTAAAAGCCCCACCCTCGGAGTAAAGGCTCCCAAAGGGGCAGTAGTGCTCTTTGATGGGAGTAATGTTGACCACTGGAAGAATGGCAAGATCACCGACGGCCTTCTGGGGGCGACGAATGCGATCAGTACAAAACTGTTCAGGGACTGCACGATCCACGTTGAGTTCCGGACGCCTTATCGGCCGCATTCACGATCACAGGGGCGGGGAAACAGCGGAGTTTACTATCAGGGGCGCTGGGAGACTCAGGTGCTCGATTCCTTTGGGCTCGAGGGACTGATGAATGAGTGTGGTGGAATCTATTCGATAGCCGCTTCCAAGCTTAACATGTGCCTGCCGCCTCTGGCGTGGCAGACCTATGACGTCGAATATACTCACGCCAAGTTCGATAAGGACGGCAAGCGCACAGCGTGGCCACGTATGACAGTCAAGCTGAACGGGGTAACCGTTCACGATGACCAGGAGATGGGTAAAACCCACACCACGGCGGCTCCAGTAAGTGGCCCGCTCAAGCCGGAACTTGGGGGGCCAATCTTCCTGCAGAACCACGGCAACCCTGTATTCTACCGGAACATCTGGGTCCTTGCCAAGGACTAGAACTCTGTGAGCAGGTAGATTTTTCTGCTGTCGGTTGCTAGCGTTCTATCAGGATCTGGCAACCCACAGCTTCGGTCACCGCCGTGGCGGGCCTGCGTCCTGCCAAGGCAGCCTGTAAGGCGTCTCTCAGTTCATGGCTGGTCGCCTTGGGTCTGCGTTTTCCGTAGGTCGCGTAGGTGTTGTCGATACGTCCCCGGTAGATTCGGCTTCCATCGGGAAGGTAGACGTGAGCCTCAGGAGTCACTTTGGCAGTGTGCTTTTCTGCAAGAGCCTGCTTTGAATCGAGGATCACAGGGCTCACGACCTCATATTCTTTCGCGTGGGTCACGAGGGCACTTGGTTCTCCATCTGGATCCGGATGGATCTGGTAGAACCGGATTCCCTTGGGTTCGTAGGTCTTGGCCAGACGCCTTAGCAAGGGTTGATAAAAGTTAGCGATTGGGCACGTGATATCGACGTAGATAAATACGACAGCAACCGTCTTCTGTGACTTCGTGGGCTCGTGGACAATTCCATGAATGTCCATGACCTTCCCGATACCAGCATCCTGTCCAGGTTGAGCCCGGGTTAGATGAACTGAGAGAAGGAAGGAGAATAGAACGACCAGGAAAACTCCTCGTTGATTTCGCATGGGAAAAGATTCTAGCGCCTGCGGAAGCCTCTGAGCATGGAGTCGAGATACTTCTGAACCTCGGGCTGTTCGATCTTATCCAGCGTTTTGTCGCCATCCTTGTCAAAGCGGTCGAAGATTCGGGAGCGCATCCGGCCTGGGACCTCGTTATACTGAATCAGTCCATCTCCGTTCTCATCATAGTTTTTCACATTGAGAAACGATCTTGAGGCCTTCTGGATCGCATCTGCAGCGCTGGTGATGAGCTGAGCCCTCTGCGCGTCCTTGATTGCCTGAATCTTCTCATTGTTCTCGGGCACGACGATCAGGGTTACACTGCCCATTTCGTCGTCAGACTCCTGCCCCCACGTGATACGCCGGGGAGGACTGTTGGGATTTTCAGGGTTACTAGCTGAGTTGTCATAGACGAGGCGTGTCTTCAGGACGGTCCCCGCAGGTAGATCGAGAGGTTTCTCGAACTGATAGCGGTCCTGCCAATCAAGATCCCAGTCATCGATACTCATCAGAGTGATCATCTTACCGTCTGGCAGGGTTGCGGTCATGATCATCGACTTGCAGATGTAATGGGCATGGCCGCCAACCGAGACTGCTTTCACAGGGACTGGCAGGGTAATGCTGTCCTCAACGATGTAACTTTCTTCGCCGGCGGGGATATTGATTCCCTTGGTCGCTCCAAAGAATGGAGGAATTTGAATAGGGACAAGATTCACCTCAGGAGATTCCTCGGCGAAGTAGAGCGCGAGCTCTGCTTCTTCGACCTCTTTCTTTCCGGAAGGATGAAAGTGCGTCTGCATTACGACATCCGAACCGCGGGGCAGGAACATGGCGAGGTCGCCCGGGAGTTTTGCCGGCGTGGCGCCAGGAACGTGACCACCCAGCCCTCCGTTACCACCTCCAAAGGCTGCAGCAGGGTCTGTGATGCCTCCACCCTGCCGGAGAAATCCCATTCCACTGATCCCAGCTTTGCCGTCCCGACCGTCCATTTTCCGTGCTGCTCCGTTTGAATCGATAAAGAAAAGAGCATGATGGACTGCTGACTTCGCCTTAGGACGGAGCTCTACCGCCTTGACCCATTTGTCTTCCGAGAGCTGAAGAGGAAAAACAAAGGACCGGTAGATATCCCTGCCTTCCGCTGGGACCTCGAATTTTCCCTTCATCTTGATAACAAGGTCGGGCTTTCCGAGATACCAACCACTGGGATACTCCGGAAGTTTCGGTCTTTTCGACGAGTCTCCCTCCGGCATCCCTTCTTTCACCCATGAGCCAAAAAGATCAATCTGTTCGTCACTGAGACGCCGGTCGTTGGCGTAGTGCATCTCCTTGTTGGTGGGCTTCCATGGAGGCATGTAGCGGTCCAGGATCACGTCGTTGATCGTCAATGCGCGTTTTTTGACATCCCGGTAGCTGATGAGATGGAAGGGGCCGTTCTGCCCGGGACGATGGCAACCGGTACAATTCTGGTGAATCAGCGGCGCAATGTGCTCGTTGAACGTCACTTTAGCCGTGCAGGGCAGCAGGGGCCCAAAGAG
>DIHT01000168.1:0-7141 GCA_002420305.1 Akkermansiaceae bacterium UBA5689
GTGTTCACAAAATTCAACAACTGGGCCGATGAAACAACCGGGGCCACGACCAGCGTCGCAATAAGGAGGAATTTCGCTATGGATTTACGCATTGGCACCCCGTTTTCTCTACCCAGAAGCCCCTGTCTGCAAGAAGATTATTAGAGAGAATGTAGTCGCATTGTGCTCACATCTCCTAAAATAGAAGCCTGGAGCGAGCACCTCGTCTACTTGCGGCTAAATCATACCCCGCATGAGGAGTTCTGCGTTGGTGGAATTTTTCGCCAGCTGCCTCAAAAGGGTTTCCAGAGCCTCACCAATGGGCAGAGTGGTAAGTGCTCGTCTGATCTCAATCACACGATTCATTTCCTCTGGGTGATAGAGCCGGTCATCATTACGAGTTCCACTCTGAGGAATATGAATGGCGGGATAAATCCGACTCTCAGCGAGTTCTCGATCGAGACGAATCTCCATATTGCCCGTCCCTTTTAACTCCTCGAAAATGATGTCATCCATCCGACTTTCTGTTTCCACTAGACAGGTCGCAACGATCGTAAGGCTTCCTCCCTCTTCAACATTTCGGGCAGCTCCAAAAAATTTTCGGGACCTCTGAAGAGCCTGCGGACTCAATCCACCGGATCCAACTGGCCCACCTCCCCGCTGAGAGTTGTTATAACCACGGGCCAGACGAGTCAGGCTATCGAGAAGAATAACAACGTCTTGCCCAAGCTCGACCAATCTTTTCGCTCTCTCGAGCACCAAATCTGACACCTGCGCATGTCGCTTTGAGGGCTCGTCAAAGGTCGAGCTAAACACCTCGGCATCAACCGTCTCTTCAAAATCCGTCACTTCCTCTGGACGTTCATCAAGAAGGAGGACAATCAACTTCGTCTCAGGATGATTAGCTGAAATCGACTTTGCCATCTCCTTAAGGAGAATGGTCTTCCCACCTCGTGGCGGCGCCACAATTAACCCACGCTGACCCTTCCCAAGAGGGGCCACTATATCAATCAGCCTCGCCGCCATTGCCGATGGGCGCTCAAGAACAAATCGATCTTCTGGGAACAGCGAGGTCAACTGGTCGAACCCCTTGGGGGCATCGAAACTACTAGCCTCGCGGCCTTCAATAGTAAGAACTTCGAGAGCAGAAAGATATTTGTCGCGCTCCCGTGGAGCTCTAAGCCTCACCCTGACTCTCTGCCCCGCTCGTAGCCCGTGTTGCTTGAGTATATTCCCTCCAACATAGAAATCATCAGGAGCATTTCGGAAGCTCCTAACGGGATCACGAAGCATCGCATAGTTCTCCTTAGCCTGCTCGAGAATCCCCTCTGCTTCCAACTCGGTTCCGTGCTTGGAGTAGAAGGCCAGTAATTCAAAGATCAACGCACCCTTTCCTGCCGCACTGTTCACCTTGAGGGGGAACTCCGCGGCAGCATCTAACAGGCTGGAAAGAGAGCGCTCCCGAAATTCATTCACATCAATCTTCTCCGGCACATCATAGGAGGGCTCGGGCTCTTTTTTAACCGGCTCCACCTGAACTTCCGCCTCTACCCTAGCTCCACCTGCGGCTTCCGCAGCGCTTTCAACGACCACCTCAAGCTCTGCAGTCTTAGCCTTTTCTTCCTCCTTGCTCTCCTCGCTCTTTTTCGTTGCAGGCGCTTTTTTCCGGGCAGCCTTTTTGGCAGTCTTTTTTGACGCGCTCTTCTTTCTGGGGCTTGCCTTCTTCTTGCTCACAACCTTCTTGGCTGCGGTTTTTTTCCGGGAACTTTTCTTTTTGGCAGCCATCTGAACAGTTAGTTGAGAATGTCTAGGGTCTCTAAGAAGCGAAAAATCTGGCAGCGCAAGACCTGCTCCGGCCCTTCGTTCCAGAAAACCACGTCGGCACGGTCCACCTTTTCTGAAATGGGGAGCTGGGCGTCGAGCATGGCCTCTGAGAGGGCATCGTCGTGACCATCGCGGGACTTGAGACGCTCTAACTGGGTTTCACGAGTGGTGGCAACCAGCAGGGAGCTCTCGTATCCAAAGTCGAATCCACTCTCAAAAAGAAGTGGAACGTCCGCAATGAACATGGACGACCTGCCACTGGTAGCAGTTTCGGCCAGCGACTCAAGACATTCCTCCCGTGTCAACGGATGTAGGATTTCCTCCAGCGTAGTCCTGGAGCATGCATTACTGAAAACCTCCTCGCGCAAAGCAGTCCGGCTCAAATTTCCAGAAACCCTGTCAACCACGCTCTCCCCAAGGGCCGAAACGATCTTATCCTGGATCAGCTGATCATTGAGCAGTCGCGATACGGCCTTATCGCAATCGAAAACAACGGCGCTGGGACACCTCTCCAGTAGGAATCTTCCAAAGGTTGTTTTTCCCGTGGCGATGCCACCGGTCAATGCGAACGAATACATGAGGGGATCATTGTTTGAAGTGCTAGTGAATGTTGCAGTTCCTCCGGTGGTGAACACTCAAATCGGTGCCTGACCTTGATTCTTTCTCCAGTCGAGAAAGAAAAAGCCCGGCAGTTAGACTGCCGGGCTTTGATAAATTCAGTTCGTCGTAACCACCTAGAGAGGAGGCAGAATCCCCTCAGGCCCTCCCCCGAGGTCAGTGCTGACGGGTTCAACGGGAGTTCCACTCGGGTCTACTTCATTAGGCTTCCGGTAATCCTTACCAGAGGCGTCGATAATCTTAGCGGTCACAAAGATGATCAAATTGCTCTTAATGTTGCTCTGGGCGTCACTCTTGAATAAGCGGCCGATGAGCGGTATGTCGCTCAGAATCGGAACTCCATCCTCAACATCCTGCACATCTTCGCGCATCAGGCCACCAACCGCGACGGTGTGTCCATCGTAGATGGTGATTCCGGTGCTCACACGACGGCTGGAGAAGATGGGCATTTCGATCCGGTTCTCGGTAATCGTGACGGTCACAGGGTTACCGAAGGCGTCGGTAGCCGGTGAGGTAATTGGGCTCCCATAGTTGATGAAACCTTCGAACTCCACGATCTCGGGCGCAAAGCGCAGATCGATGACATATTCATTCGGACCAAGGTTTGGCTCAATCTCAAGAGTCACCCCCGTATTACGGGTTTCGAATGCTGTAGGAGTCGCTGGTGTGACAGGGAAGCCTCCGGCTCCACCACCACCTCCAATGAGGCCACCACCGCCCTGGTTGCCGAAGCCACCACCAACCTGGTTGGGCAATTCTGGTGGCTCATACTCGGTAGGGTAAATGAATTCCCGGATAATTTCGATAGTCGCTTTCTGTCCCGGACGGGCAGTCACGCTGGGCGCGGTCATGATGTCGGTGCCCTTCTTCTGAGCGAGGCCTCTCATGATCATCTGGAGCTGTCCACTATTGAAGAGTCCTGTGAGACTGAGTATCCCGGGCGCAGGACGATTTACCTGAGCACTACGGTTCGGATTGTTCAGAACAGCGTCAATGCTGTTCCGGGTCACCGCAGTATCACCGCTCCGGTTCGAGGCGGTGACGATGTTCTGTACTGCTGTGTTACTCCCAGCAGGAATTCCGGGGATATTGGTGAAGGCTACTGGGCTGATGAAGTCAGCACCGGTTCGGACCTGACCATTCCCCGGTGTTCCTCCACCTAAGAAGAGCTCTTCCGAAACTACTCCACCCAATCCGAAGGGGGTAACGACCCAGTCAAAACTGAGTTCATCAGAATTTTCCTGAGCGACCTCGACGAACTTGGTCACGATGCGGATCATCTTGGGGCTCCCCCCAAGAATATCTTCAACGAGTTGGTCAACTAGATCCAGATTCTGTGGAGTGTTGCTGACGATCAAAGTCGATGTGCTGGGAATGTATTGTGCCGAAGACCCTGGAGGGAACTCGATCCCAGCGTCTTGGAGAATTTCTTTCAACGGGCGTCGCGGCGCCAGCGAACGGTTACCAAGGCCCTCGTCATCGCCAGCGAAGGGATCCGCATCTGCGGCGCCGTCTCCGTCACCCCCAGTGCCAATATCATTGAGGAAGGTAGGAGGCACCTTCCACTTCCGAGTGAGAACATCTTCGCCTTCAGCAGAGCCAATGGGAAGGAGAGTAACCGCGAAATCGTCTACCTTGAACCTCAGCCGCGCCTGCTCACAGATATACTGGAGAACGCTCGAGAGTGGGACATTCCGGAGCTTCAGCTCTTTCACCCGGGCCGAGCCGGGGTCAATGGCTCCCAGACCACCCTCAACGTCGAGCTCAGCGTCAGGTGCCCCTCCACCCCCGATGCGGGGCTTCCGGATCACAAAGTTGATTCCCTTCTTCACAGGGTCGAGCTCCCACTTATCGAGCTCTGTCGCCCGCTGCCTCAGGAAATCAATCGCCTCTTCAACAGTAGTGTCGTCGAAATCCACAACAGGAATAATCATGTTCTTCAACTTGAACTCGATGTTCACACCTACCGCGGATGGACGTAATCCACCTACCATGCTGCCGTCGAGTTCGATTGGAGGAGGCACTGCCATTTCCCAAGCGGCATCTACCTCTGCAAGCATTCTTGAACGAGCCTCATCAAAGGCGGTGCGGTAATGATCCGACTTCAGCTGGTGAATCACTTCCATCCCACGCCGCGCAGCGGAGTTGTATGCATCTACCTGCAGGGCCTTCTGGTATTCGCGGATCGCGTCATCGAAGAGACCGAGATTCTTGTAGCCTTCAGCCGTGTATAGAAACCGCCTGACCTTATCCACATTGGTGGTGTGGTCATAACTCAGAGCAGGATTCGTGCGCACCGGATCGTCAAGATATTCGATTTCTTGACGCGCACGCTGATTGTTTGGGTCGATAGAAAGAACCTGATTCAGTTTCTCTCTTGCCTCCGCATACTTTCCTGTCCGACGAAACTGCTGTGACAACGCCACTGTAGCGTCAGCAAGGTGCGCTTCCAGAACTCGTCTCCGTTCCGCGGTGGCAAAGCCCCCTGGCAGAACTCCTAGAGCTTCGTTGTAGCTTGTTACCGCTGACTGGTAGTCGCCACCCTGATAGGCCTCGCGGCCAGATCCAAGGAGCTCTTCGGCCTGACGGACCTTCTCGGAACGGCGCATCATCTCCCTCTTAGCCAGGTCACTTTGAGAAAAGGCGACAGTAGGCACAAGGGTGGCGAGCCCTAGGGACAAGGTTAGGACACGAGCCGTGCGGTTGAGTAAATGCTTCGCTGATTGCATGGTGTGATAGGGCGGGGTTTTTGGTCGTTTAGAGCTCCTTTGTGAAGCTTTTTCTCTGAGATAGTGCAGAAAGGGTGAGAACATAGGATTGACTGTGAGGGCTTATTCTGCCGCGGAGAGAGGCTGAACCTCCATGGTTTTGGTCTCGCCGTTCTCCTCCCACTCAATAATGACAGCTCCTGCGTCGCTGACACCCGTGAATTTGAAGGGTTTTTCAGCAGCATTGGGATCCAAAGGAAGGGAAAAACTGCTCCGCTCCTCTACCTTGAGGGTCACCGCCTGCTGACCGATGGCCGCGAGCGCGAGAACGGCGGTATAATCCCTGATGATAACCCCATTACGTGAGCCTTTTTTGATGTCCAGAATATCCCCTTTTTTGGCCCCGGCAACGTCCTCGATTTCCGCAAAATTAGCCTTCTGCACGATTCCGGTGTTGGGGTTCTCGAACTCCCGCTGCTCCACATTCTTGAGCTCGTAGCGCATCTGGGCGCCGCCTTTGCTGAAAAGATTAGAGTCGTTGCCCTTTCCGTATGGGATATTTTCAGACCCAGTCCTGACACTCCTGCCTCCGACGATCTCTTCGTGATTGAACTTGAAGGTATCCGTAGGCTTGACCGGACCAATCGTGCTGTCAGACGAGTAGCTCAACCTGAATGCCCGCTTTTCCAATTCTACACACTGCAGTTTTGCAATCAGCGCCGGAAAACTTTCAGGGTCATTCGGATCAGTATTACCGGCGAACTCCTCACCGTTGGAGAACCCATCCCCGTCCTGATCAAGACCCGGGGAGTTACTCCAACCCGGATCGATACGATTATCGAGCCACCACTGATTCGGAATTGGATCATGAACCATTGGATAGCTGGCATCCCCCAAGTCAATTTCTTCGCCAGTTGGATTCAGAAAGAGAGGCGTTCCTACCGTCAGATCGATCGACCGTCCCTTCTCAGTAACTGGCCCCCCGAGGGCAACCGCACCCGCGATCTCTGACGTGGTGTCAGCGTAGAACTTCTGCTTGGGATTCTCGGGAGCGTCAGTATCTGGCAGCACTGAGGGCTGCCGGAAGTCCTCCTCTACATTTCCTTTTGCCATCCAGATCATAGCCCCTAACGCAGCGGCGATGACGATGGAGACAACCAACGAAATTTTGTCGTAACTTTCGGAAAGATTTGCCATTGAATGAATTTGGTAGTTTTTCGATCTCGATCATGTGGGCCCGACCGATGAGCCTCTAGGAGAGACTTCGTCAGGCCTCTGAGTTGTCAGGAAGGATTCTTTTCTTCCT
Organism: Akkermansiaceae bacterium UBA5689; assembly: GCA_002420305.1. GTDB lineage: Bacteria > Verrucomicrobiota > Verrucomicrobiia > Verrucomicrobiales > Akkermansiaceae > Roseibacillus_B. The sequence continues at coordinate 6,436 of DIHT01000168.1, forward strand.
CTGCATCCGCTTCCGCGGCCTTGAAGAGAAGAATATCTATTTCAAGAAGAACATTGATCTGCTCTGCGCCCAGAATCTGCCCAAGCACCCGACTGCCTTTGTCTCCCTCCGCCAGAGAAGGAGCCACAGGCTCCTCTACCACGCCGGGATCTTCTGACCCAGCGGAGCCATCGGCATCGTCAGCTGGCAGTTCGTCTTCAAAACCGGGAAAAGGATCGTCTTCAGCCCCTTCCTCCTCGGGCACATCAAATTCAACATCATCCTTGGCCGGGCTCTGGTCTCTTTTCTCGTTCTGGATCCGCATACTGCGCACCACGAAGTAATAGTCTGGATGACTTGTCAGGTCCGACATGATCTTCCGCATTACCGGCTCGCTCGAAACAAAGGAAATCTCAACTGGAAGGCTCTCAAATGGAGGTTCCTTCTGGCTGGTGCCTCTCGTAACTTTTCGTCCCCCTCTTCCCCGTGTTGCCGGCTCCGGAGCCTTGTCCTTTTCGACCGCCAACACCGCCCTGTGAACATTAAGCAGAGCACTGGGCTTCGCCGCCGAAACCACATCGAAGAGAGCCTTCATAGCAGACAGCTGATAGTTCAAATGAGCAGTCGCCCCCTCCTTAGGTAGCCCTCCGGTGTAGTTCTTGAAACCAAGGTAGAACTGGTCCCCTGGATATTCCACTCCCTGCGCATCGAACGCATTGGTGACCTC
>DIHT01000168.1:7229-7775 GCA_002420305.1 Akkermansiaceae bacterium UBA5689
TGCCGGCTCCGGAGCCTTGTCCTTTTCGACCGCCAACACCGCCCTGTGCACATTAAGCAGAGCACTGGGCTTCGCCGCCGACACCACATCGAAGAGAGCCTTCATGGCAGAAAGCTGATAGTTCAAATGCGCAGTCGCCCCCTCCTTGGGCAGCCCTCCGGTGTAGTTCTTGAAACCAAGGTAGAACTGGTCCCCTGGATATTCCACTCCCTGCGCATCGAACGCATTGGTGACCTCTCCCCGCACCGCGTTCAGGTTCTCAATAAATTTTGGCGGCGATATCGCCTCGAGCTTGTCGGGGCGGTAGGTTAGCATCTTTGCCTGAAGGTCGGAAACAGTTTGCTCGTAGTCATCAACCTGCTTTTCAAAGTCATCTGCATTATCCGGTGTCGGGGCAGGCTTCTTGGCATTCAGGTTGGTGACGGCCACACCAAGGCGCTCATAACTTTCTTTCGCCTCATTATACACCTTGCCCTTTTTGCTCCCGTGCGAGTATGACAAGCCGGCCACTCCGATCACGAGAAGAAGCAGAAAAGCTTCAAACGT
>DIHT01000162.1:0-1989 GCA_002420305.1 Akkermansiaceae bacterium UBA5689
GCATTTTGGCTTCGAGCAATCCTGTCTCTGGCAACACACCCGTAGTGGCCGCTCTAATGAAGGCGGCAAAAACATCGATCGCCGCTTTGTAAATCCGCTGTTGGAAATCAACGGAGAGGAAAAGGATCACGCCAATGGCGAGTACGGCCCGCAAGTGTGCACCGATTTCATCTGCGACTTCATCGACCAAAACAAAAAGAAGCCCTTTCTTGTCTACTATCCGATGATCCTTACCCACTGCCCATTTGATCCCACACCCGACTCCACCGACTGGGATCCTCAGCGACTCGGCTCCACCACCTACAAGGGCGACCGCAAGGATCCGCAACGCCATTTCCGTGACATGGTCACCTATGCCGATAAGGCCATCGGGCAGATCGTGGTGCAGTTGGAACAATCCGGCGTACGCGACAACACCCTTGTGATCTTCACGGGCGACAACGGCACGGACAAGCCGATCGTCACTCCGTGGAACGGAACTAAGGTTGTGGGAGGCAAAGGCACCATGAGCGACACGGGCACACGCGTGCCGCTAATCGCCAGTTGGCCTGCCGGCATCCAGAAGCCGGGGCGCGTCGTGAGTGATCTTGTTGAATTCACCGATATGTTTCCGACTCTGTGCGAAGTCACCGGCGCCAAACTGCCAAAGGACCATCCCGCCGACGGCGCCAGCATCGTCCCCGTTCTTCAGAACAAGGCGGACGCCCGCACGAAGGATTGGGTCTACATCTGGTACCGGAAACAGGTCATGGTCCGCAACAAGCATTACTCCCTGCTCGCCAATCAGGACGGCACCAACGCCGCCCTCACCCGCTACAAGGGCCCCTTTAAGGGCAAGCAACTCGCAGACAACAAACTCAGTAAAACCGAACACACCCTCAAGGGGCAGTTCGAAGCCAAGATCGCCGAACTGGCCAAGAGCCGCCTCACCACCGCCAGCAAGGAAGGGCGCGCTCAGGGACTGAAAAACAAGACCAACCGTTAACCTTTCCAAGATCCCAAGGACCCATGAGACTGGTTTTCTCCACTTTCCTGTTCGCCTCACTCCTCAGCGGCCTCGTATCCGGCCCACTCCCCGCGAGTGCAGAGCCGGACCGGACCCGGCCCAACATCGTCCTCATCATGGTCGATGACATGGGTTACTCGGATATCGGATGCTATGGCGGGGAAGTCCAAACTCCCCACCTCGACCGGTTGGCCAAGGGCGGGCTGCGTTTCACACAATTCTACAACACCGCCAAGTGTCACACCACCCGGGCGGAGCTGCTTACCGGGAACTACGCCTACTCGATTGGTGACAACAATATGGAGCATGGTGCCACCTTCGGCGAGGTCCTGCGTCCCATTGGATACCGTACCCTCATTGCCGGAAAATGGCACCAGAAGCCACTCCCGACCACCCGTGGCTTTGATCGCTATTTCGGGCTCGCCGACGGGTGCAGCAACTTTTTCAATCCTGGTCTCAAGGCACGACCCGGGGAGGGGCCCCCGGGACGTAAAGGGAAGACCCGGGTGAGACGCTGGGCCATCGAGGATAAGGTGATTATGGGCTACACCAGTCCGGACAAGGACTTCTACCATACCGATGCCTTTACTACCTACGCGATTGACCGCCTTGATGAGTATAAGGACGAGGATAAGCCCTTCATTCTCTACCTCCCCTACACTGCCCCCCATTACCCGCTGCATGCCTGGCCCGAGGACATCGCGAAATACCGCGGCAAATACAAAATTGGCTGGGATGAGATCCGCAAGCAACGCTTTGCGCGCATGACCGAGATGGGCATCATTGGGCCAAACCACAAGCTTAGCCCACGCACCTCCCGGGCTTGGAACGATCTCACCGATCAGCAAAAAGATGAGGAAGACCTGAAGATGGCCGTCTACGCGGCCATGATCGACCGCGTTGACCAGAACCTCGGGCGCCTGTTTGCCAAGCTCAGGGAACTAGGCAAATGGAACAACACCCTCATCATGTTCCTGACCGAC
>DIHT01000162.1:2309-5933 GCA_002420305.1 Akkermansiaceae bacterium UBA5689
GCCTGCCCCGAGCAACCCAACACCACGCCTGACATTCCGCCCGGCCCCGTCGAAAGCTACCGGACCGTTTCCGTGGGCTGGGCCAATGCCAGCAACACGCCTTACCGGAAATTCAAGTCGACGGATTACGAGGGCGGCATCCGCACCCCCTTCATTGCCCATTGGCCAGGCGTGATCAAACCAGGTATGACCGCCCAAGTCGGTCATATCATCGATGTCTCTGCCACCTTTCGTGACATCACGGGAGCGAAATATCCCAAGCAAATACTCGGAAACAGGACCAAGCCTCCAATCGGCAAGTCCCTGCTGCCCGTCTTCAAGGGCAAGCAACGCGAACCCCATGCGGAAATCTACTGGCACTTCAGCAGGGCCAATGCTCTCCGGCAGGGGGACTTGAAAGTCGTCCGGGCCGGCAAAGACTGGGAACTCTACGACCTCAAGACCGACCCGACCGAGATGCACGACCTGGCCAAGGAAAGACCGGAGAAGACCGCCGAGCTTGCACAGATGTGGGAGGATTGGAGACAGAACTACAAGAACAAGCCGAAGTGAGTCGTTCGGTCCGATAGGTTTTGCCTTCTGCTTAAGTCCGTTCTTGCCTAGGCTGAGTGAAGAACTTGGGGAGAAATTCAGATAACTGATTGATTACTCTCGATGTCCCGATTCGACACAGGCCAAACGTGCCTGATGCCCCCTGAATCCCCATATAATTGGCTCCCTCCTTGCCGTAATTCACTATCGATGGACTCAAATTCATCCAGAAATAACACCGCGCAAATCCGCCCACCAACCCGATGACCCCACCGAAAGCTACCTTCCTGCCTGCTGCCCTTCTCGCCCTGGCCCTGTCAAGTCAAGCGGCTGAAAGGCCCAACATCGTTCTCATCATGGCCGACGACCTTGGCTTCTCGGACCTCGGTTGCTATGGGGCCGAAATTCGCACCCCGAACCTCGACCAGCTGGCACGCAACGGACTGCGTTTCTCCCAATTTTACAACACCGCAAAATGCCATTCATCCCGGGTATCGCTCCTGACGGGCCTCTACTGCGATCAGGCCGGAAGCAACTCCCTCTCGCGCGGGACAACGATCGCAGAGACTCTCAAGGCAGCAGGCTACTCAACCGCGATGTCAGGCAAGTGGCACCTCTCGGGCAACCCTGTTGACTTCGGATTCGATCACTATTGGGGACACCTTTCGGGAGCAACAAATTTTTTCACCGGAGACAACACCTTCCGACTGGGCAGCAAACCCTGGGACGTTCCCGCAGATCTGAACGGGAAACCTTTCTACGCCACCACCGCCATCACCGACTTCGCGATCGACTTTATCGATGAGATGGTTCCAGCCGACAAGGAACCCAGTGCCCCTCCATTTCTTCTCTACGTCGCATACAATGCTCCTCATTACCCGCTTCAGGCCCCCGAGCAGGAGATAGCGAAATACAAGGGTGTCTACGATTCTGGCTGGGATGAACTTCGCAAACAGCGCTATCAGAAACAGCTTAAATCGAAGCTGTTCCCACGGGACTACAAACTCAGTCCCCGCCCCCGACACGTTCCCTCCTGGGAATCGCTGCCGGCTGATGAAAAAGATTGGGAAGCAAGGCGGATGGAGGTGTTTGCTGCCATGGTCGACGTCGTGGACCAGAACATTGGCCGGCTCATTTCTCACCTCAAAGAAAAAGAAGAATGGGAGAACACTCTGTTCCTCTTCTGCTCTGACAATGGAGCCTGCCCCTTCGAGCGCACCCGGGGAAAGGATCTGGAACCATGGGACCCGGAAAGCTACTGGTGCTATGACGTGGGCTGGGCTCACGTGGGAAATACTCCCTTCCGGCTCTACAAGCAGAACCAGCACGAGGGAGGGATTTCTTCTCCTCTCATCGCTCACTGGCCGAAAGGATTAAGTGCCAAGGCAGGAACCGGCTCTGGCAACGCAGACAAGAGCCTCCGCCAAACCCCCCTTGGCATGGTCACCGACCAACCCGGTCACCTGATCGACTTCATGGCTACTTTTCTCGACCTGGGCGAGGCCAGCTATCCCACAAAGGTCGGGTCGCGCATCATTGACCCCCTCCAGGGAAAATCACTCCTTCCTGTCCTCGAAGGCAAACAACGGACAGCTCACAAAACCCTTTATCAGCATTTCGGCACGGACCGTGCCCTGAGAGAAGGGGATTGGAAGGTCGTTGCCGCCAAGGGTGGGCGATGGGAACTCTATAACCTCGCGGAGGACCGCACCGAGCTCAATGACCTGCGTCAAGATCATCCCGAACGCGCCACCCGTATGATCAAGGAATGGTTCCGTATTGCCCGGGATGTCGACCGGCTCAAGCCCGGTCAGCTCAAGCCAGGCAGTGGCAGGCTTAGCCCTCTGAGGTTTGGTAAACGCAACGAGCCCGGGGAAGGATTGAAAGCTCCACGAAAAAAAGGTTCTGGCAAAAAGAACCAGAAAAGCGCCTCTCCAGCCTCCTGAAACCTCTCGCGCACTTTTAACTCATGAAGCCATCTCTCTTATTCCTCCTCTGCCTTCTTTCAGGCCTTGCCGTATCGAACGGAGCAAAGCCGAATCTTCTCCTTATCACAGTAGACGACATGTCCTGTGATTCGATCGGCGCCTTTGGCTGCAAGCTCAGGGGAACGACCCCACACATCGATCAACTAGCCAGCGAGAGCCTCCGCTTTCAGCATGCCCACGTCCAAGTTGGCAACTGCTACCCCTCCCGGAATGTCATGTTTTCCGGACGCTACCCTCACAACACCGGGGTTGAGGGCTTCTACCAGATCAAGCCCATCAAATTTCCCGTCCTATGCGATTTGATGAAAAGTGGAGGTTACTACACCGCGATCCGTGGCAAGGTCAGCCATTCCACGCCCTACCAGCCCTACCCCTGGGACGCGGACCTCACCATCGGCCCCGATGGGCGCAAGCTCCACATCAAGGATGTCTCCTCCTACGGGCAGTGCACCCACCGCGGCATTAAAGAAGCCAAGGCTGCCGGAAAACCATTCTGCCTGAATATTAACATCTCAGACCCCCACAAGCCTTTCTGGAAACCCAATGACCCCCACAAGGTCTCCCGTGTGTTCCAACCTGAGGAGGTTCCAATCCCTGGATTCCTCTTTGATCATCCCGATGTCCGCAAGGAACTCGCCCTCTACTACAGCTCCGTTCGACGGGCGGACGACGCGGTCGGCGCCATCCTGCAGGCCCTCGATAAATCTGGCCATGCCGATGACACGATCGTGATGTTCCTCAGCGATCACGGCATGCCCCTGCCATTTGCCAAGACCCAACTCTACCACCATAGCACCTGGACTCCATGGATCATCCGCTGGCCGGGCGTGACCAAAGCGGGCTCCGTGAATAATCGCGACATGATCTCTGCGGTCGACATGCTTCCTACCATGCTAGAGATGGCAGGGATAGAGAGTCCCGCCGGCCTCGACGGAGCCTCGTTTGTACCCGTCATCAAGGGCCAGAAGCAGAAAGGCCGCGAGGCCGTTTTCAAGGTCTATAACGAAAATGCTGGCGGAAATCGTCATCCTATCCGTGGGCTTCAAACTAAGACCCACCTCTACCTTTTCAATCCGTGGTCAGACGGCACGAATATTTTCAGGAC
>DIHT01000054.1:0-38621 GCA_002420305.1 Akkermansiaceae bacterium UBA5689
GTAGGCTCAATGATCGAAGTCCGAGCAACCTCCAGGTATCCCTCCGGGCTGAGCCTCGCACTGATCATTTCCCCGTGGTCATTGAAGATCAGAGTCTGCCCAGATGGCTCGTGATGCACGGTAAAGGCATGAGGCCACGGACCGCGACCCGAACCATCGGCCCGCAGGAGTGGGCGAGGCGTTTCCCAGATCCGTTCTCCCGTTTCCATCATCACACAGCGAAAGAGCCCCCGCTGCCCCCCCGAATAGATATATCCGCCGCTGGTCCATGCCGTGTTCATAACCCCGGCCACCCCCTTGCGCAGATTACGGCCCCAGGCTAACCGCGCCGACTTTCCATCAGGAGCAACCCGGATCGCTCCCGACTTATTGTTATAGCCCATGATGAAAACGAGATCCTTCCAGACCCGGGGAGCGCCAATGGCCATTCCGAACTGCGGCTTAAAGGGAACGCTCCAGAAGACCTTTCCGCTTTCCGGGTCCAAGCCGTTAAGGTTTTCCGCATCCCAGACGAGAAGCTGACGATGGCCATTGATCGTTTCAATCACCGGAGTGCCATAGCCTGACTGGGCAACATCCAACGCCCTCCAGCGCTCCTTGCCCGTCCTGCGATCGAAAGCAACCACCGTGCTCCCGCTGCCACCCACCGGACAGATCAGAAGCTCCCCCTCAACAACAGGATGGCCGGCCGTACCCCAGAGCGGAGTTTCCAGTTTGTATTCCTTCAGGATGTTCCGGTGCCACACCAGCGTGCCCTCTTTCGCTGTATAGGCACGCAGGTCGCCCTCCGCTCCCAGCGTATAGACCACTCCCTCGTACACCAGAGGCGTCGTTCGGGGCCCAATCGCGTAAGGGTAGACTGAGGAGTAGTCGGCGTCGTAGGCATGCTCCCAGAGAACCTCTCCGTTACTCTCTTTCAGACAGCGAACCCGCTCCTTCCCAGGGATACGGGCCCGCACAAAATTCACATTACTCCCGGGCTTCAGCTTCCCAGCGACGTAGGGTTCGGCAAGGCGGTCCACGACAAAGACCCTGCCTTCAGCCACCGAGGGACCGGCGTAACCGCCGCCCGTTGGGACCGCCCAGAGTAGCCGCGGAGATCGCTTGGCAAAATCAAGCTCTACATTTTTCTCCCTCCAGACCGCATCGCGCCCAGGGCCAAGATATTGAGGCCAATCCTCCGCCACAGAGCAGGTAGTCAGGATCAGCAGGCAGAAGAAAATCCTCATCCCTCTCTGGTCCCTTAAAAGCCCTCTCGTGTCAAGTGATGCCCCGTAAAGGAGAGCACTCCGGGGATATCGGGGAGAGACGACCTGAGAGCGAGACCCTCTTCCAGCTCACCCAGCCGAGCCCCCAGCTTCAGGCCGGGAACTAAGGCTAATAACCTTTGTGCCCGCCCACTGGTCGCCCAATCGGAGCAAGGGCTTGAATTCAGGCTTCCGTTCAATTTCGCAAGCGCACTGCCGACAAAGACCACCAAGCCCGTGATGCTGACTGGCCCGAGTAGACAGCACGATCAATTCGACCATCGGAAACAGAGGCACCAAGAGCGGGACGTTTCGAAGCAGATTCCCATTCAGCATACTCTCATCCCAGCCTCCTTTCAGAACCTTTCCATCCAGAGTCACCGTTTGGAGTTTCATCGCCCTCTTGCCTATGCTTTGCCCATTAAGAAAAGGAAGAGATTCCCGGAGCAACATACAGAGCGAACCGTATAGCCAGACAGGGCCTCCAATAGTAACGTTGATCATCCAACCCACACCGATGGCAACTAGCATATCGATCAGAGTCGCCAGGATACGGTCGTTGAGAGTGGCATCCTGCGCGGATATCCCTGAGGCCTGATCACCTTCTGACAAAGGAGGCGAAGCGTCAGGATCGTAGGAGATCTCTTCTTCCTCCCCGGTTAATTTGGCAGTTCTCGCCGGAGCCTCTTCAACAGGCTTTCCCACCTTAGGAGGTTTGAAACCGTCAGCTCCTCCTAGCGATGGCCTCGGAAGCACTCTCTCTCCTTTATCCTCATTTTCCGAGTCCCTCTTGTCCTCTCGACCCACGAGATCAGCAGGCTCCTCAGGCTTTTCCTCTGCAGAAGATTCAAGAGTATCAGCTCCTTTTGGAGGCGGCGCTACCGGGAGAGCTTCCTCCGAAGCCCTTTCCTCCACCTCGGCGAGGGCACCCTCCTCTTCCGGATTTGCAGGAGCATTGGCAGCGGTTGTAGCCGAAGTTTCCGTGAGCACGGGATCAGGACCCGAAAAATCAGACACCTCTCCCGCCTCGATCCACTCTCCTTGCTCACCCCAAGCTACCAGATCGGTTGATGAGATTTCACCTGTGATGATCATGCTGCGAAGGCGGTCCCCATTGACCGGACCTTCTCGCTCATTCTCTTTCGAAATATACCATGCCATGATGCAGAACTAATGCACCTCATCCTTCACTGTCCGTAAACGAGATAGCTCGTTTTTATGGCCTAAGAGCCAAGAGGCCTCGATATCAAGTGTCATTCCGCTCTCCGGGCATACTACCAAAAAGGGACTCTGTGGAACATCCCGTTCAATTTCCTCAAATGGAGGCTTCTAACAAGAGCTCATTCAGAGTAAGGCCTCCCCCCCCTTACACACAGCAATATGAGGCTTCACCCTTACCTCCTCTTCATCACCCTTCCACTCTCCCTCTTCCTGACCACCTCGGTATTGGGAGAAACACCCACCGAGAAAGGCTCTAACCACAAACATTCTTCCAGTAATTCTACTCCACTCGCCAAGACAGAAGAGCTCGGAAATGAATCGCAGCCATCCGGCCGTAAGAAGCGCAAAAAGAAAAAGCAGCCTCAAAGAAAACCCATCGCCCCACAGGATTATGCCCAGTGGGAGCAAATGAACATGGGGAACCGGAAAATGTCGCATGACGGCCAGTGGCTCACATTCGATATCAGGCGGGTAGACGGCAAGAGCTCCCTTCACCTTCACAGAATCAACGACGGCAAAAGCAAGGAGCAACAGGTCTACTCCCAAGGGGAGCGCCCTGTCTTTTCCAATGACAGTAAATGGCTATCCGTGACCATCGGAAAGAGCCCGGAGGAGAAGAAAAAAGCCAAAGAATCTAAGAAACCTGCAGGACCTGGCACCACCATCCATCTCCGCTCCCTGATCGATGGAAAGACCACGGAATTCAAGAATGTGATCACGCTCACCTTCAGTCACGACAGCCGCTTTGCGGCCATCGAGGTGACCGGAAAATCCGCTCCTGCCCGCCCGGGCACACCTCCTGCTCCTCCCGCGCGGGCCCTGCTCGTTCGCAATCTCGAAACTGGGAAGGATACAACCTTCGGGAATGTCACCAAATTCGCATGGAGCAAGAAAGAATCTCTTCTCGCTCTCGTCGTCGACTCCCCCAGCATCAGTAACGCCCTGCAGCTTTTCGACCCCGGCAGTGAGACTCTGCGTAACCTTGAGGCCAGCGACCAGGATTACGTTGGACTGCTCTGGCGCAAGGATTCCTTTGATCTCGCTGCCGCCCGCCAGATGAAATTTGGGGAGAAAGAGGACATCTCTCATACTCTCCTGGCTTTCCGAAATCTGGATGACTCGGATAAGCCTACCGGTGACCAGGCCATCTACGACCATAGCAAGAACCTCTCCTTTCCCCTCGATCACTACCTCACGGCCAGCCTGAGCTGGGATAAGAACGGCCAAGCACTTCATTGCTCACTCAAAAAATGGGAGAACAAACCCAAGGATTTCCCCTCCCCTCCCAAGCCCCCCGCAAAACAGAAGCAGGGCAAGAAAGGTAAAACGAACAACAGTAGCGCGAAAGACTCCTCCCCAGCACAAACCAACCCTGAAAAATCCCCTGCCCCAACGGAGGGCAGTCAGAAAGAGAAGGTCCAAGACAGTCCTGCTCTAACCGCGAAGACCCTCCGCGAAACCCTGACTACCCCCTCAAATGTAGAGGTCTGGCACTCGAAAGATGTAACCATCATGCCCCGGCAGAAAAAGGAGGCCTCAAGCCGCAGAAATCCCGCACGCAAGGCGGTGTGGTGGTTGAAAGAAAACAAATTGGTTCAACTCGAGAACGAGCTCACGGAACGGGTAACCGTCATGCGGGATGGCCTTCGGGCTATTGGAATGGACTCCTCTCCCCACGAACGAGAAGCCATGTTCGGCCCACGGCTACACGACGTTTACGCCATCAGCACTCGGAATGGGAAACGCAACCGCATCCTTGAGGGAGTTAAGTTCACCCTCTCGACAAGTCCCAACGGACGCTTCCTCCTGTTCGTGCGTGAGGGCCACATCTGGATCCATGATCTCAAGACCGGAAAACAGAAAAACATCACCTCCACACTAAAGACCTCTTTTACGGACAAACAGGACGACACCCTCGCCCAGGAGAAGCGGCCTTTCGGCAATGGCATCTGGCTCACCGACAGCTCCGGCGTCCTTCTCTACGACCGCTACGACATCTGGCTTCTTGATCCCCGGGGCGAGCGCACTCGCAAACTGACCAACGGCCGGAAGGAACAACTTCGGCACCGTATTTCTCAGGCGAGTTACCGGGAAGAGAATCACGGCAATATTGCTCGAGGGGACCGAATCTACGTCGGCCTCTTCGGAGAGCGCTCCAAGAAGTCCGGTTACGGGAGCCTGACTCTTGCAACCCGGAAAACCCCCGCAGCCGATTGGAAAACCCACCTTCTCGATGATGCTCTCATGCTGTTCCTCAGCCGATCCCGGGATGCCGACATTCTCACTTTCACCCGGGAGCGGAGCGATCAATCCCGTGACCTTTACCTCGCGGGTCCTGCCTTGGAAGACCCGCACAAAGTCACCGAAACCAATACGTTCCAGAAAAACTACCGGTGGGGACGCTCGGAGCTCGTCAACTTTCAGAACACGCAAGGTGTTCCTCTGCAGGGCATGCTCACTTACCCTGCCGGATACCGGAAAGGGAAGAAGTATCCCATGATCGTCTATATCTACGAGAAGCGCTCACAGGACCTGCACCGCTACTACACCCCAAGCGAGAAGCACCCCTACAATCCCTGCGTCTTTTCCGCAGAAGGCTATTTCGTATTTCAACCCGACATTGTCTATCGGCCTCAGCAACCTGGTATCTCAGCCGTAGACTGCGTGGTTCCTGCCGTGGAAAAGGTTCTCGAGACAGGAATGGTCGATTCCCGGAGAGTCGGCCTGATGGGGCATTCCTGGGGCGCCTACCAGACCTCTTTCATCGTTACCCAGACCGACCTCTTCTCGGCCGCAGTAGCTGGGGCCCCCCTCACCGATATGATGAGCATGTCCGTAAGCGTTTACTGGAATTCTGGAGGCACCAATGCCCGCATCTTCGCGCAATCACAAGGACGCATGAACAAGCCCTTCTGGCAGGACGCGGAAAATTACGCCCGCAATTCCCCCATTCATGGCCTGGACACCCTCAACACGCCTCTCCTCATTGCCTTCGGAGACAAGGATGGCGCGGTCGACTGGGATCAGGGTATTGAGATGTACAATGCAGCCCGCTGGGCCGGCAAAGATGATCTCGTCCTTCTCGTATACCCTGGTGAGAATCACGGCCTGCGCAAGGAGGAGAACATGGTGGACTACCACTACCGGGTCAGGGAATGGATGGAGCACTTCCTCAAGGACGAAACCGGTAGGAAGTGGATCACCGAAGGCAAGTCATTCCTCGAACGCGAGAAGGAAAAAGAAGATCTCAAGAAAAAGGGCACCTCGCAACCCACCCCAAAAAGACCGGGACCAGACAGTAAGGGCGGGAGCTCCTCTGAAAAAACAGCTCCGTCCAGCTCCAAGTAAATCCGAGGAATCTTCCGATCCTATCGCGCGCGGATCGTGCAGGTCATGATGAATGATCCTCTGGACTCCCCTCATCGCGGAACTGGCCCGCTTTGTGGAGCGAGGTAATCCTCGCGCGGCGCTTAAAGAAACAAAACAATCCAGACTTGAGGATCTGCCTCAGTCGAAAAGGCCAGGAGGGTCCCCCGCAAGCTGCTCCTCGTTCAGGTAACCTTCATCAGGCGGCAGATCGCTGCCTTCGGCAGCTTCGACAGCAAGGGCGTCGCAGCATTCGTTTTCAGAATGCCCCGAATGACCCTTGACCCACTGCCAGTGCATTTCGTGCTCCCGGCATACCGCATCGAGACGTTTCCATAAATCTTCGTTTCGTAGTCTCTGTCCCGGCCCCCGCCTCCACCCAAGCCCTTTCCACTTCCTCAGCCAACCACGCGTCATCGCATTGATGAGATACTTGGAGTCTGAACAAAGACGCACGCGGCAAGGCTCTTTGAGTCCTTCCAGTCCGGCGATAGCTGCCAGTAATTCCATGCGATTATTGGTGGTCCGGGCAAACCCTGCGCTCAGCTCCCTCCGGTGCTCCCCGGACGTAAGGACCACGCCATAGCCCCCGGGCCCTGGATTCCCACGACAGGCACCGTCAGTAAAGATTTCCACCTCTTTCAACGCCACACATGTTCCCCTAATCTAATCGCGAGTCGAGGAATTTGGCTGGCCGCATCGACAAGAGGAGGAGGAGCTGGCAGACTGTCCAGGATGGCTCTGGAGGAGATTCCCCTGCAACTCGATGACAAAGCCCTTCCCCCACGGGTCGCAGCGTTAATCACGGATGCTGATCGGAGGCTTGATGCCCTCTTCGAATCCAATCGTAACCGCAGAGTTCCCCGGTTCCTTCCCAGCGACCCAATTCTTCTTTACCAGGTTTTGAGGTCGCTCACCGAGCAAAACCTTCCCCTGGGGCAAACCTTTTGTGAATGGGGAAGCGGCTTTGGCCTCGGAGCCTGCCTTGCATCACTCCTGGGCTACCGCTCCTACGGGCTGGAGATCGAGGAGGACCTGGTATCACTGGCCCGGGAACTGGCGAACGATCACGCGATCACAGTTGAGAACCTATGCACGAGTTACTTCCCCGAGGGGTTTGGATCCTATCCCGCCCATGGAGGCGCGGAGTTAATGACGCCGGAACCCGTTTCGCACTGGGGTGAATCCAGCCCGCTTGTCCCCCCCTACGAGGGAATGGACTGCGAGGTCGACGAGATTGACGTCTTCTACGTTTACCCGTGGCCCGGGGAGCAGGAACTCATGCACAGCCTCTTTGAGACGGTAGCATCCGGTGGAGCCATCCTGATCGCCTACTACGGAGAGCAGGATATTGCCGCCTACCGCAAGGCAGTAGAAGATGACTGGGACCAGTAACATCCCGGGATTGCTATCCGCTCTGTTCAGAGCCCTCAACCACGGGTAATCAACCCTTGATATCCTCCAGAGCCGGAAACTCCCGCCTCCACGCGATGAGATCCGCATAATCGAGCTTACAGCACAGGACGGCTTCGGAATCACCCGCTTCTGCCTGTACCGCCCCCTGATGGTTCAATATCCGTGATCCTCCGGGATAGCGAAAACGAGGATCCGACCCCACCCGGTTCACTCCAACAATACAGGAAAGATTCTCGATCGCACGGGCCTCCAGGAGAGTCTTCCAATGGCGCGAGCGGGCATCCGGCCAGTTAGCGCTGACAGTAAAAAGATTAGCTCCGTCCCGCACCCCCTTCCGGAAAAGCTCCGGGAACCGGAGGTCGTAACAGATCACTGGACATACCGTAAAGTCGTGCCAGCGAAACATCGCCAGACCATCCCCTGCCACATAGTGACTCGATTCGTCAGTGTAGGAGAACGTATAATTTTTCTGGTAAAGAGCAACCGGTCGACCCGAAGGGTCGTAAACCGCCACTTCATTGCGGCCCAGAGAAGATCCGGGGTCCTTACTCACGAGGCCACCAACGACATGGCTCTCGTATTGCCATGCAAGGGAAGAAAGGAATTTCTCGGTCTCACTTGCTTTCGCCTCCGCCACCCGGGGGACGTTCATGCTGAATCCCGTAGAAAACATCTCCGGAAGTACAATAAGCGATCCTGGAGACACTGCCGCTCCAGTCAGGAGCCGGCGGACGGTATCAAAATTAGCCTCCCGATCTTCCCAGGCGATATCATATTGGAGGGCGACGACGTGCATTTGAATGTTTGAGCCTGATTCCGGACCTTGCCTTCTATTACTGCAGCTCGGTGGATTGTGCAAAATCACACCGGCATCATTTCACCAGCTAAGCTCAAGCGCTACCAGCTGAAGGCCGGCTGCAGGGAATCTACCCTGCATGTCTTTCAAAAGAGAACCGCGCCCCTGTTCGAGGCGCGGTTCCTAAAGAATTGACCTTTAGGTCGCTGACTACGCGACCATGTCTTTCAGATTCTTGAGAGGTCGAACCTTGACGACCCTCCGGGCCGGCTTGGCTGCGACGTCCATCATCTCACCGGGCTTGAATGGATTAGCGCGAGTTGTCGCTTCTGTAGCCGGCTTGTCTTGCACGACGATCTTACAGAGGCCGGGAATTGTGAACTGTCCGGGGCCTCCACGACTCACACCCTTGTTGATCTCAGCGCCCAGCGCATCGAGCACTGAAGCGACTTGCTTGCGGTTGAAGCCGGTTGCCTCGGCCATGTTGTTGAGGATCTCTGTCTTAGTTGCTGCTTTCTGGGCCATGAATTTTGGTTCTTTATTGGTTAGGTTCGAATGAAACTTCGGTCTTCAACCCATAAATTTAAGAGGTTTCCGTCAAGCATTTCGCCTCCTGCGGGAAGAATAATTTTTTATGCGCCCAGTCTATCAGGCTGTGTTCCCCCCGGTCTGAGAGGCCTCTCAGCCATCGTGAGAGACCATACGGGGACTTTAAACGGGGTAAAAGAAGCAAGGGGCTCCCTCCAATACGCCTTTCTCCCCCACATCGTTTGAGGGAAGGAGTCGGCCGCCCGCAATCTTGGCAGAAACCGGCTAAAAAGCCCCTAAAAGCTCCTAAAAGCCTGAAAAAAAGGGCAGGAGAGCAAGACCTGAACATTCCCCCCCCTCGCTTGCGGTCCCTTGGGAATCGGATCAGAACCTGCCTCTCCCCCTGATTTTAGAGAGTCCTACGATACTCGGCTCCCAGACTCTGGCTCGATGTTCTCCGCTCGTGCTGCAGATCACATCTTCTGAAATAATTTTAAAAGTTTTCCCGAGAGCCCTCTCTGGCGCGAAAGAAAAAAGTATCCGCAAGGAGCGTATTTGGCCCCTTGGAGACCAACAACCCCCACCATTTGCCGGTTTTACCAGCTCTTGGGGACACCGTTCGTACTCCTTCAAAAGCTGACGGCCAGAGCACTGACGACCTGTAAGTCATGCCGCCCGCTGTTGTCCGCCGGATCAGTGTCATAAGTGCTCCGCCCCACTAATTGAAGGCTCAGCCTTTCCGAAAGAGCGTGCTCGACCCTGAGTTCAGAAGTGAAGATGTGGCTTTTAAAATCTGCGGCTTTGCTCAGCCACGAGAGTTCCCCAACAAGCTGCGTCCTTTTACCCAGCTGATGTTCAGCCTTTACCGCAGCATAGGTCGCCAGAAAGGCACTCTCTCGCCCGCCTTTCTGTTCTGCCACGACAGAGGGACCCCCTTCCAAGGTAACTTCACTCCTCTCTGTTTCGAACACCAACCACCCAAAATATGGGGCGAACGCCAGACGCCAATCTAGTCCCGCAAGCGCATCATAATCACAATCCAACCTCATTCCTCCAAAGCTCTCCTTCCCCAGATTCCGCTGATAATGCAAATCCCCAGAAAGGCTTTCTGCGCTCATAGTGCCACGCTGCTGTCCATAGACGCCAAAGATACCGGCCACAAATTCATTGTCATTCCAGTCCCTCTTTAACCTGATTCCACTGCTTATAGAACGGGCATCACTGTTACCCTCGGAAATACTTCCACCCAACAGCGCAGTGATTGCCCAATCACCAGATCGCGATTTCAGTTTCTTGATTCCGGATGCAAGGACACCCTCACTTTGATCCTCTGGGTGAAGATTATAGCCAAACCCCGCTGTCAGCAGAAGGTCCTCCCCGGCTGTCTGACGCGCCTCCCCATGGAATACGGCTTTCCCAGCGAGACGCAACGACCAGCTTCCCCCTAGCTTGGATTCCAAACCTGCGTCAGCATTTACTGTATAGTTGCTAAGATCTCCCGCCTCGAAAAAAGCCGTGAGCGATTGAAAAAAGTGTAATCGCTTCGTCAACTGGAGGTCTAGATGCTCATGCAGACGAACCGAGCTGAACCCGCGGGTGACTGATGCACGTTGCTCCCAGGTAAGACCAGGTCCCGCTTCCAGATCGAGCTCGAGGTTCTCCTTATCGAGGACTCGCCATCCAATAACTGGCGAGACTACCGCTCTCCAATCAATCCTCGCCGGCTGATCATGAAGAACCTCACCACTCAACCCAGTGTAGAACCGAGTCTTCTGCCCGCGGTTCAACTGAAAAGAAGTTTCCACCCGCTCACTGGAGCTCACTCCATTATCCCTGCCATAAAGCAAGGAAGCCGCGGCCTCCATCTGCCAGTCTCCTAAACTACGGGAAAACTCAAGTCCCGCTGTTCCCCGGAGAGATTCCCCATTTCCTCTGCTCAGAGTAATGCCAGCGTTTCCCTTTCCCTCCCACCCGGCCAGATGGTCGTCCCCAAGACTCACACAAGCACTCAAAAGCACTCCCGTTCCAATAATCGGTATCACCCGCACACCGCCTCCTTAGAGCGACGCATCTTCCCGGTCAAGAGACACCCCGGCAATCCTAGAGACCTTTGCCTCACGCGACCGAGTGATCCGGACCCATCCAGATTCGAAGAAAACCCTTATTCCCCGCGCTATGACAACACGGAGAGAAAAAACAGACCCGGAGGCGGCACCTACAATTGACTTGGTAGGGACGGGAAATTCATGTTCGTATCCATGCCGTGATCTTTAATCGCCTTCTTGCGCTGCTCATCCCTCTCGCAACATCCCCGCTAGTCCCCGCTGAGGACCAGCCGGAGGCAGCCGGGGACGACAAACCAAAGGCAGGCCACTCTCATCAGGGAGAAGCATTTAATCAGGGCCCACGGCACTCCGCCCTTCCGATTGAGGGCACAGGTAATATCTCCTTTCCGATTCAATGTTCATGGGGAGAAGGACAACAGTTTTTCAATCAGGGAATCGGACAGCTACACGGCTTCTGGTATTACGAGGCTGAGCGGACATTCCGTCAGATTGCCTCGAAGGATCCCGACTGCGCCATGGCCTACTGGGGGATGGCCATGGCCAACTGGGAAAATGAAAAGCGCGCCAAGGCGTTCATTAAAAAGGCTTCTGAACTTCAGGAGAAGGCCACAGAGCAGAACCAGCGCTACATCCAAGCGCAGGCCAACTACCTCGATGGCGAACCCAAGGACGCAAAAAAGCGCAAGCAGGAGCTCATCGACGATCTCGAGGGCATTATCCAGGATTACCCGGCAGACATCGAAGCCCGCGCTATTCTATGTGTTCGTCTCTGGCAATTCGGACGGAGCGGCCTGCCCATTCATAGCCACCAGGCAGTCGATGCCATCCTCCAGCAGATCTTTGCTGTGAACCCAATGCATCCGGCCCACCACTACCGAATCCACCTCTGGGACGGTAAGAAAGCCAAGGTCGCTCTCGATTCCGCTGCCAAGCTCGGACACACCGCTCCAGGAATCGCCCATATGTGGCACATGCCCGGTCACATTTATTCCAAGCTCAAAAGGTGGGATGACTCCGCCTTTGCTCAGGAGGCCTCCGCCAGGACTGACCATAACTACATGATCACACGCCGGGTCCTACCCGATCGCATTCACAACTACGCTCACAACAACGAATGGTTGTGCCGAAACTGGATGACACTTGGACGGGCGCACGATGCACTGGGCATGGCGCAGAGCCTCATTGCCAATCCGAGGCATCCGAAGCTCAATACTCTCAGCCGAGGTGGGCGCAGCGCCAGTTACGGGCGGAGCAGGATCTTTGAGGTACTCAGGCGTTATGAACTCTGGGACAAAACACTGCAACTTGCAGACACCCCCTACCTCGCACCGACACCCAAGCGTGAAGAACAACTCAAACGCCTCCGCCTTCTCGGGCAGGCCCACCTTGGCAAAAAGTCACTGGAAGGACTGCAATCCGTGGACATGGAGCTCGCCACCCTTCTGAATAATGCTCGAGAAGAAGGCGAAAAGGCAAAGACCGAGGCCCGGGAGAAAGCTGCCAAGGAGGAGAAGAACGAAAAAGACACCGAAAAGCTTGTTAAGGAGGCCACTAAAAAGCCTGAGGAGTGGATCAAGAAGGTAGAGAAAGCCAGGGAAGCTATCGTCTGCTTCTCCGCTTTACTCGAAAACAAACTGGACGAAGCCAAGAAGCACCTTGGGGCTGTTGAGGATGATAAATACAACCTCGCCAAGCTCCATCTCCGGGCCGGTGACGAGGAGAAGGCCCTTAAGATGAGTGAGGAGGCACTAAAACCTGGCGACAACCGCGTTCTGCCTCTTCTCGCTCGTATCGAAATCCTGCATGCCGCAGGGAAGGAAGAGCAGACCCGCAAGGCCTTTGAATTACTGAAGCCTATTTCAGCGTACCTCGATCTGAAGGCGCCTCCGGTCGCAAGGGTAATGGCGATCGCCGGGGAGCTCGATCTTGGTGACTGGCAGGCAGAGCCTGTGCTTCGTGATGACATTGGTGTCCGGCCTGCGCTCGATTCGCTTGGGCCAGTGGCCTGGACCCCACCACCAGCCTACGATTTCACTCTGCCGGATGGCACGGGCGGCACGATCTCCCGCAAAGACTACGCTGGAAGGCCAGTCATCCTCGTATTCTATCTGGGATACGGATGCCTGCACTGTGCCGAGCAACTGGAGAAGTTCGCGAAGAGCGCGAAACTTTTCGAGGAGAATGGCTTTGACGTCCTCGCCGTCAGCACGGACAGCGAAACCGATCTGATTAAATCACGGGAAAAGTGGGAAAAGGACGGTAACAGTTTCCCCTTTCCACTGGTTGCAGATCCGGCCTTGAAGGTATTCCGGGAATGGAACGCCTATGATGACTTTGAGAAGTCACCACTCCACGGCACTTTTGTGATCTCACCATCGGGCAAGGTCCTTTGGCAGGACATCAGTTCTGATCCTTTCATGGATTGCGATTTCCTCGTGAAGGAAAGCCAGCGTCTGCTCCAGTTGCATGGGCAGAACCTCTAAGCTTCGTCCGATCTAGAAATTTGGGGGAAAGCTCTCCTCTGGAACAGAAACTGGGCTACTGAGCTGGCCCCCAGACCTCCTTAAGCGCGTCGTGCAGGGTGGGGTCGTGATTCTTGAGCTCTGCACGGACAAACGGATAAAAATCGTTGTGATAAAAGTAGGCCTCAGTCCCCTCAGCAAAATACTCCTTATGGTTGGTGGCACCGTAGTGCCTCACAGTTCGGCCCGTGTAGAGAAGAACCCTCTCATATGTTCCCTTCTTCATGGCCTCATCATAGGAATCCACGATGGGCTTGTACTCGAAACCAAGAATCTGATCGTGATAGGCGTGGGCGAGCTCGTGGAGAACGACCGCCGGGTGCTTGAGCAACTGCCCTCGTGAGATCAACGCCTCGGCCTGTGGGATGTGCACCTTCTTATTCAGACGGGGATCATGCCCATGTCTTCGCAACCATCCCTCCCCGGGGTGATATTGCATCGCTCCGAGGGAAGGATGCTTGTGCTCAATCCATATCTCACACGTCTGCAGCCTTTTGAGGACATCGCCCTGAACCAGAAGTGAGATGCGATTAAGGTGATCCCCAAGCATCCGCAGACACTTCTTACCGGTCACCGCATGCTCTCCGGCGAGCAAGGCCGGATCGATATGCACTGTCCAGCCCTCCATGTTTCGCACTACTGGATCGAACCGGACGCCCTTTTCAGCGACCCTTCTTTGCTCTCTGGGCTTGCGGTCACCCTGAGCAAACACCATCGCGCCGAATGCCGCGACGAGGAGGAGTGGAAGGGCCAAAGTGTTCACTTTCATCTCTCCAGACTAGGGAAGAGCGCCAGAGGCGCAAGAACCGCGAAGGGGAAGTTCAATTCAACATGCTCCCAGTCCCCGCACTCAGTTTTCCGAACCTGTCTCTTACAAGCTGGATCTCCTGCCGTGTGGTATGCCGTTTTGCGGCCCGCCCATGCTCGATCACGACCTTAACACCCAGAGGGCCTACCGTAAGGCTGATGAGACGAAAGACCGGCTCTCGACGCAGACGAAAGAAGCAGTAAAGGGGGACATCAGGGTGCTCCGCATTCCACAAGAGATCTGCAGGGGGAAACCCGTCAATATCCGCCAGCGCTCTGAGAACCATCCGGATGATTTTTTCGCCGTGCCTCCGCTCAAGGCGACTGGCGGCATACCGACTTAATTTTTCATCAAGAAAGGACAGAGCCGGGCTTTTCCTCGCCTCCGCAATTTCCACAAGAAGACGCTGCTGATGAACACTCATTGCTGCCTGCAGCTGAGCCCTCGTGATGCCTCCCTTTTCAAATAGGGCCACCAGCCGATGAGGGGGAAGCAGTAGTTGCGACATGAATATTTTTTAACGCCGGGATTATTGCGGAGGCAGCATGTGATTACGACTTCTTGCTGCCGGCACCTCAAAGTCCCGCCTCACCTGATGAACCTATTCTTCACGAGCTATCGACGGCCAAGACCGAGTTCTTTTCTGCAGTAGGCGATACTTTTTGAGATATCCTCTCTCTGGTCCACCGGCCCTGCCTTTCTTGGCTTTCCGCTCTTGGCCAGAGCCAGGAACTTATCATACCCCTTCGGCTTACCCTTCGGCCAAGCCTTCCAGAAGTCGTCCTTCTTCACCTGCAACTCACGATTAAACCCGGAGATTGTCTCGATGTTGACCGCAACATCAGGACAGAGTTCCGCAAAGCGTGCGAAAAAGGTCTTCAGATCGGTATTTCCCTCCCCCATCGCAGTCCATTGGACGGTGACGCCATTTTCACTCTCCCACACCGCGGAGTCCCGGAGGCTGGTGGTGATCACATATTCCCCGATGTTCTCAAGTGCCTGGACAGGATCTTCCATCGTCCACACCGCGTTGCCAGAATCGAAATTAGCCCCCACAAAATCCGGTCCCGCCTCCTCGATGAGACCACGGAGCTCCAACGTATGCATATCACCTGCGTGATTCTCCATCGCGACCTTGATCCCCGAGTCCAGACACCGCGTGCGGTTCCTCTTGAGAACCTTCACCGTGTCGGCGATCCGCGCCTCGATTCCTCCTTCCGTCTTACGGTCATCACCAGCTCCCAGAACAACACGAAACGCAGGAGATCCCAGCGCCGCCGCCGCCCTGATACCAAGCTGCAGGTGCTCATCGGCACTCCCCCATGTATCCCGGAACTTTACCGAACTAGGACAGATACTCCAGCTCCCAAGAAGGATCCGCACTCCCGCATCCTCTCCCTGCTTTCGCACATCCTTCAGATACGAATCGGTCATCTTTTCAAATGGTCCGAAATCCGTGATAAATAGAGTATCACATTTGAGCTCTGCGGCATATTTGATGAGCTCCGGCGCTTTCCATTTCATCGCCCGGACCGCAAAGTTGTCATAGCCAAGAGCCAATCTCGATTGTGTCTCGCTATTCTCAGCCCATGCCCCTTGAGATCCAATGATCGACGAACTTGCTACTCCCTTCAAGAATGTGCGTCTGTGCATGCCTCATCCAATGCTAAAAACGGGCTATCGATCAAGCGTTCAGGTTGAAAGGGAATTAAAGGAGCCCTGGCTCATAACCCTGCAAAGCTGCCTTCTCCACCCCATCACACATGTTCCGGAAAGCTCTTACTTCCACCATAAGCAGCCGCTTAGAGGCCACTTTGGCGATTGAAAGCTGAGGCCAGCTCGCCCATTAATCTCCTAACCCATGCCATTTCCTGCTGTTTTTTTGTGCCTGCTGGCTGCCGGTTCAGCCCTCGCCCAGCATGAGGGGTGGACGACAACCCCTGTTCCGCAGGAAGGAGGATGGAAGGGCGCGAGTGGGTTCGGGTGGTATCGAGCCTACGTCAAGATTCCCCGTGAATGGCAGGGAAGCCGGCTTCTTCTTGTTGTCGATACCATCAGCGATGTCGATGAAGCGTTCTTCAACGGAGCCAAAGTTGGAGCTAATGGGTCGATGCCTCCTTTGTTCGGAAAACCTTCAAGCAACATAAGACGTCCATTCGTCATTGAGCCTGACCAGATTCGCTTTGGGAAAGCCAATCTCATCGCATGGCGGGTTTTCAACAAGGAGGGCAAGGGTGGCATTCTCAGGGGACCACTCCACCTGACGAGAATCAACGATGCTATGGATCTGACCGGGCAGTGGCTTTTCAGGCGCGGCGATGTCCCGTCCTGGGCACATTGGGGAAAGAACCCGGAGGCGGAGACCGCCTCATATCTCAGATTAGCTGGGGCAGAGCACGCTGGACACCGTGGAGTCATTCCTGCGGACAAGGAGTGGCGCCGCCAGTTACTATCAGCGGTCTCTCAGCACTTTGATGGGAACAAGAATCCTTATGCCCGGGCCGATGACAAGGGCCAACCCTCTTCCCCCGAGCGGGCCCTAGATTTGTTCGAGACCGGCGCTGGATTGACCGTGGAGACCGTTCTCAGTGAGCCCGAGGTCCGGCAACCTCTCTTCATGGATTTCGACGAACGCGGGCGGCTCTGGGTCGTACAATATATACAATATCCCAATCCTGCAGGACTCAAAGTGCTCACGTGGGACAAACACCTCCGCAAGGTCTTTGACCAGGTGCCACCCCCTCCGCCATTTTCCAGCTCCGCCCATCAGAAATTCGCAGGTCGTGATAAGATCACTATCCATGAAGATACCAATGGCGATGGGAAATATGACCTCCATAAGACCTTCCTCGACAGGCTGAACATGGTTACCTCTCTCGCTCATGGAAACAATGGCGTCTGGGTCCTGCACCCTCCCTACCTTCTCTTTTATCCGGATAGCAACCAAGACGACATCCCTGACAGTGAACCCATTGTGCACCTGTCAGGGTTCAACCTGGAAGATACCCATTCACTCTCCAACAGCCTGAAGTTCGGCCCTGATGGCTGGCTCTATGGCTGTACTGGAAGCACGGTGACCGCTCGCATACGGGTTCATCTCGACGAGACCGCTACCCGCTATCCTTTCCTTGGGCAGAATATCTGGCGCTACCATCCGACACGACATGAATTTGAGCTATTCGCGGAGGGTGGCTGGAATAACTTCGGGGTTGATTTCGATGCAGTCGGACGCCTCTACTCCGGTACAAATGGGACTCAGCAGGCTGTCCACTTTGTCCAAGGGGGCTACTACCAGAAGGGGTTTGGCAAGCATGGACCCCACACCAACCCATACAGCTTTGGGCATTTCTTCGGAATGCCTATCAAAGGAGAAAGGATCCGGCTCGTTCATCAATGGATCCACTACAGCAGCGGGGAGATTCCACAACTCGAGGGGCGCCTCGTCGGGCCCAATTCACTTGGAAACAAAATTCATGCCCTCCGGATGGAACCCCGCGGCAGCACCTTTACAACCACGGAAGAAAAGAACCCTCTTCGAACCAACGATCAGTGGTTTCGCCCAGTCCATTGCGCGGTCGGACCAGATGGGTCAATCTATGTGGCCGACTTTTACGATGCCCGCATTACCCATGTGGACCCGCGGGACAACTGGGATCGGAGCAACGGTAGGATTCACCGTATTCGAACTCGTGCCTCCAAGACCTCCAAGCCTCCTGATCTTGGGGAATTATCCTCCGGTCAGCTGGTAGATAAGCTCCTCGAGAAAAACCAGTGGGCGCGACGCCACGCGCGCAGACTCCTGCGGACGCGCAGTACGGAGCCTTCCCTCCATGAGCTGGGCAGGATCGTGAAAGAATACAATCCCGATACCGACACATCGGAGCAGCAGGCTCTTGAAGCCCTCTGGATTCTCCAGGGGACATTCCTGCCAAAAACCGATCCCTCCGAAATGAAAGAAATCCTGCTCGCTGCTCTGGGGTCTTCCAGCCCCGACCTGCAACGGTGGGCTATTAGAATCGCTGCTGATCAGGCGACCCCCCTCGGCCCTGCTCTGGTTGAAATTGCGAGTACCTCGAAGCATGCCGAAGTGATTTCTCAGCTTGCCTCTGCTGCCCGGATTCTGGGAGATCGATCGCTGATCGAGGCCTTGGCCAGAAGAGGTGAATTTTCTACCGACCCTTTCATCCCCCTTCAGCTCTGGTGGGCTCTCGAAAGTCTCATCAGCCATCACCCCGTTCAAGCGCGTGAGCTGCTCTCCTACTCGGGATTCTGGGATACTCCCCTCTTCGAGAGCGTTCTGAGCGAACGTGTGGGACGGCGATATATGGCAGAACGAAGCCCGGACAGCCTCAAGATGTGCGCTCAGCTTCTTACGCGCGCTAAGGGATCTAAGCATCTCGAAACCCTGATCCGTGGAATGGTCCGAGCCCTTGAAGGAACATCTCTCGATCCAGTTCCTCCAGAACTTGACGCTGCACTAGCTTATCTCTGGAAGAATGAAGACGTCTCAGGAGAGGTCATTCAACTCTCCCTGAGGCTGAGGAGCCCGCAGGCCCTCGCAGCAGCACGGCCTCTCCTGAAGGCCCCTTCGACACCTCTTTCTCAGCGCCTCGATTTAATAAAGGCTCTGGGAGAGCTGGCTGATGCTCCCTCCGAGGAGATCTTTCTAGCGTTAGTCCGGAACGAAAAAATGGAGCCCGCCATACGACTGGCTGCTCTCACTGGGCTGAGAAGGTATTCCGGGAAGGACATTCCTTCCACTCTCCTGAGCCTGTATCCCCGCCTACAAGGCGATCTCCGTCAGGTGTCCCAGTCACTCCTTGCCAGTAGGCCCGCATGGGCCCACCAACTCCTCCTGGCCGTAAAGGACGGCATTATCGACAAGGCCTCTATCAGCCAGGCAAATATCCTGTTGATGAACCACTACGAGGATAGGGAGATTCAGAACCTGCTCACTCAGCACCTCCGTTCTTCTCCACGCTCGAACAAACACAAGGCTGAGCGGATCACAGAGATCAAGGCGCTTGTCTCCGCAGAAAGGCCAATAGGAAACCCGTCCGACGGATATACCGTTTTTGCGCAGCAGTGTGCCGCCTGCCACAAATTTAGGGATCAGGGCCGGGATATTGGACCAGACCTAACAGGCTACGAGATGAAAAATCTCGATTATCTGGTGCCCGCCATCATCGACCCCAACCTCGGTATCAGGGAAGGCTTTGAACTTTCCACAATTACCCTGCGTCCAGCAGGAAACGCGACCTCTGCAATCCTGACTGGATTCATTACAGATGCGAATGATCTCACCGTTACTATCAAGGACCTTTCCGGGATCAGGACTGTGATCGCCCGCAAAGATCTCTCTCAGCTGACCCGAGCACCGGTCTCCGTCATGCCCGATGGGCTACTGGACCAATTAACCGACCAGCAGATTCGCGATCTGGTCGCCTATCTTCAATCCAAGAGCTGATTCCGGCGGCCACGTATTCAAGGCTCACTCACAAAAGGGTCTAGGGCATCAGAATAAGGCGGTAGCCCACAACCATAAGAAACGCATCTACGAGCAGGTGGCTGATCCAGCAGCCCAGCACTGTCCCCTGCCGCTGATACATCCACGTCCATATTAGGCCCCCTATTCCAACCAGAAAGGAGAGAAAAAGGGCCAGCGGAAGAGGAAACAGGACACTCATGAGGACCAGGTGGTGACCCGTGAAAGCCACCGCAGCGAGAAGGTGGCCAGGCCAGTAGCCAACCATCTTGCGCAGATGCCCATAGACAAACCACCGCCAGTAATACTCCTCCATCGCTGAATGGAGAACCGTGATGAAAATAGCCACAATCACGAACCGCTCTTTCGAGGCAAACCCCAACCCGTTCGCTTTCTCAACTAGATTATGGCTGTTCTCCCTGACGATCTCTCCGACCGGTGTGAGAACCATGATCCAACCCGCCAGCACGATACCAAGCCCACTCAAGACTCCTGTGACGACAACCGTTCCCCATGAGGGCCAATGGCCAGATCGACTTTCCCTCCGGAAGAGTCCCCCAAGTCCTATCAATCCAAAAAAGAAGAGCGGATACACGAGAACCCAGACCTTGGTAGCGAACCATGCGCCTCGCCCCGCGTTCCCATGGGGAATCCATACGACGTAAATCAACGCGCAAAGAAGGGGCACAACAAGAGCTGCGGCCATCGCTGGCCAGCTCATTCGGTTGCTCCCGTTCCCTCCCGGCATGCGAGAATGGTAAAGCAACCCCCACCGGCCTTGTCCATCACATCCACCGCGACAGGATGTTATTTTCTCCTACGCATCCCCCACTTCATTATTCTCAGGTCACCAGCTGATAACCGATCACCATCAGCATCACATCTACCAGAAGGTGGCTGACCCAGCACCCGACTAAAGTCCCTTGCCTCTCATACATCAGGGACCAGATCACGCCCCCTATTACTACACAAGCGGTCAGAATCAGGGCGAGGGTGACGGGGAAGAACTGAAGAGTGACAATCAGGTGGTGCCCTCCAAAAGCTCCAGCGGCCAACAGGTGGGCGCCCCAGCGACCCACCTTACCTCGCAGTTGACCGTAAACAAACCACCGCCAGTAAAACTCCTCCAGTCCAGAGTGGAACACCGACACAAAGATGGCAAAGAGGAGAAAATTTTCCCGGAAGCCGAGCCCCTCCGCTCGAATGAGAACTCGAGGAGCGGCTTCCCACACAAGCGCTCCGATGGGTGTCCACATGAGGATGAACCCTGCAGATGCGATTAACAGCCCACTAAGCAGACCAGTTATCCCCACGCTCTTCCAGGACGGCCACTGCATACCCGGGGCCCTCCTCAGGACGCCATGCGATCCAGCTCTCCAGAGGAGAAGAAGCGGATAGCAAAGGATGAAAACTTTTGTCAGGGTGTATGCGGACTTGCCGACTGGACCATTCGGAAAGATGACAAAGTAGAAGAGCGCTCCTATGGTCGGCACCACGAGAGCGAGCAGCAACGGAACCCAGCTAAGTTGGCAGCGCGATGCGTTCATCCTGCCCGCAGCATGACCGATAGCCACAGGAACGGTGAGTAGATATTTTCAATCATTTCATCGATTGGAGTGATGCGCGCCTCCCCTTCTCTCAGCCGGTCCATCCTTGCGCCCTCGAGCAGTAGACCGTAGAAGGAACCTCGCCATGCGCCCATCAATTCTTCTCCTCTGGCCATTCGCAGTAATGGCGAGCGAGAACCCCGATTTCGGGCGTGATATCAGGCCTATTCTGGCAGAAAACTGCTATCACTGCCACGGACCGGATGAGCAGGCCCGGGAGGCGAAGCTAAGACTGGATACCTTCGAGGGAGCTACCACGGGAGGCGCGTCCGGCCCGGCGATCGTTCCGGGGAAGCCAAGGGAAAGCGAATTGATTGCCCGGATCTTCTCTTCCGATGGGGAGGACCACATGCCACCCCCAAGCTCAAAACGAGCTCTGACCCCGGACCAGAAAGCCCTTTTGAGCGAATGGATCGAAGCAGGAGCCAACTACGAAGAGCACTGGGCATGGCAAAAGCCGCAGCGTCCCGGAGTTCCTTCAGTCCGTGATCCCTCTCTGGTCCGCAACCCGGTTGACTCTTTTCTGTTACGTCGACTTGAACAGGAAGGCCTGGCGTACTCCTCCGAGGCTGATCCTACAGTCCTCCTGCGGCGCCTCTTCCTGGATCTCATTGGGCTCCCTCCGACTCCAGAGGATATTCGGGCCTTCGAGGGCACATGGGCCAATTCCGAAGAGCTGGAAAAGTCTTATGATGAAACCATTAATCGCCTCCTCGCCTCCCCTCATTTTGGAGAACGCTGGGCCCGGCCATGGCTCGACCTCGCCCGGTATGCGGATTCTAACGGTTTTCAGGCTGACCAGTTACGCCCTTCATGGAGCTACCGTGACTGGGTCATCAAGGCACTTAATGCCAATATGCCATTCGATCAATTCACGATTGAGCAGATTGCTGGCGACCTTCTTCCCGGTGCCACACTTGACCAAAGAGTTGCCACAGGATTTCACCGGACGGTGACTTGTAATGTGGAGGCAGGGGTCAGTCCTGAAGGCAACCGGGTTGATCAGGTGATCGACCGGGTCAACACCACTGCCACGGTCTGGCTGGGCGTTACCCTGGAATGCGCCCAGTGCCATGACCACAAATACGACCCATTCACCATGGAGGATTACTACTCCTTCTTTGATTTCTTCAATCATACCCCACTCGAAGTTCAGCTACCCAGTAACAAGACTGACGTATCACACGATTTCATCGGCCCCTATCTTGATCTCCCCCTCACCGCCGAGCAGCAACAGCAAGCGAAAGAACGTGATGACCAAATCGCACTGCTCCAGAAAGACCGCGACAACACGCTCAAGTCTGAGGAAGAAGCCTATCTCGCCTGGGAACGCCAGCACTCCGAAAGCGCCGCACAGCAACTTGATTGGGAGATTCTCCAAGTCACTAAATTCAGCTCCACCGGCGGAGAACAACACGACATTCTCGAAGACGGATCTGTCCTCCTCAGCGGTAAAGTACCCAACACCACGACCTATACCGTCGAAACCCGAACAACCCTTCCCCGCATCTCCCAGCTCAAACTGGAAGCGCTCTCAACTCCCACGCTGCCCGGCAATGGCCCCGGCCGCGGAGATGCTCAACAGCCCAACTTCGTCCTCAAGGAATTCACCGCCACCCTTCGTAAGGACGAGAGCGAAACGCCGATCAAACTGCACCGTCCACAAGCAAACTTTTCCCAGAAGAACTGGGACGTCGCGGGCCTGATCGACGGCAGACCATCCACGGGTTGGGCCATCAATCCACAGTTCGGAAAATCACATTGGGCTACCTTCGAACTGGTCAACCCGATCGAACACACAAGTGGAACTACCATCGTCTTCACGTTGCCGCAGGACTGGGGTAGAGGGCGCGTTATTGGCAACCTCCGCCTCTCCGCCCACAGCCAGGTCAGCAAAGACTCCAAACTTCCTGCCGACCTGATTGCTCTTCTCAAAAATCCGGTTGAGAAACGCAGTGAAGCTCAGCAAAAGAAACTCCGCGCCCACTTCGAGAAAGAAACCCCCACCCTCAAGAAAATCGATACCGAGATCGCCCGGCTCAAGAAGCAGCGCAATACCATCAAAGCCAATCAAACCCTGGTCATGGTCGAAATGGAGAAACGGCGGACCACTCACATCCTGAATCGAGGAGAGTTTCTCTCACCAGGACAAAGGGTTGAGGCAAGGACGCCCTCCATTCTCACTCTTTCCCGCAAGCCGAATGATGGGACCAAACCGTCGGATCGTCTCGCACTGGCCCAGTGGCTGGTCGACCGGGACAACCCTCTCACAGCCCGCGTGGCGATCAACCGCTGGTGGGCTGAACTGTTCGGCAACGGAATCGTCGCAACTCTCGAGGACTTCGGGACTCAATCCCCGACTCCCAGCCATCCGGACCTCCTGGACTGGCTCGCCGTTGAGTTCATGGAGTCCGGCTGGGACATGAAACATCTTCTCAGAGTAATGGTGAGCTCTCAGGCCTATCGGCAATCCTCACGAATCACCCCTGAGCTCCTCGAAAAGGATCCCCGTAATTTCCTTCTTGGCCGCGCACCTCGCTTCCGGCTGAACGCAGAGCGGATCCGCGATAATGCTCTGGCTATCTCCGGCCTCCTCTCTCCAAAAATGTTCGGCGAGCCCGTAATGCCCTATCAGCCGCCCGGGCTCTGGCGCCAAACCGGACGAAATGAACCTAAATGGCTTGAGGAAAAGGACGAGGACCGCTGGCGACGGGGGATTTATATCGTCTACCGGAGAGCTGCTCCCTACCCAAGCATGGTCAACTTTGATGCCCCCGACAGGGCCGCCTGCAGTGTAGCTCGTGCGCGCACTAATACCCCGAACCAAGCCCTTACGCTCTTGAACGATCCCGCCTTCGTGGAGATGGCACTCGCGCTCGCTGACCGAATCCTTCAGGAGTCCAGCTCTCCGGGAACCAGAATCCAGCACGGTTTTCGTCTGGCAGTTTCACGCCTGCCTGAAAGCAGGGAAACCAGCATCATTCATCAACTCCTGCACGAGAGGCTAGATTACTTCACGGCGCACCCCAAGGAGGCCGAGAACCTACTCAGCAACCCTCATTTCGTCTACCAACCTCAAACCCGGAACCACTTGGAGTTAGCAGCGTGGTTTTACGTCGCCAGTGCACTCCTGAATCTCGACGAGACTATTACGAGAAATTAAAGACATTCTCGCTACACCTCTCTGGTAACACCCTGCTTCTTCCTTCGCCCACCCGATGATCTCCAGCCACCTTCAGAACGAGACCCGGCGCCTCTTTCTTCAAAAGACGGGATATGGTCTGGGGGCAGCCGCTCTCTCTTCACTTGCCAACGCCGACTCCGCTGGGGCGGCTGACGGCTCGCTGCAGCAGTCCGGCCTGCATCACGCCGCCAAGGCGAAGCGAGTAATCTACATTCATCTCGTAGGGTCTCCATCCCACCTGGATCTTTTCGATTACAAGCCTGAGCTGCAGAAGCGAACCGGACAATTGTGCCCTGACGAGTTCTTCGACACGAGCAAGCTGGCCTTCATTCGAGAGCAGCCAAATCTTCTTGGCACTCCCAAAGAGGACCAGTTTGCCTTCCGTAAATGTGGAGCCTCCGGCATGGAGCTTTCCAACCTTCTTCCTCACCTTCAAGGAGTTGCGGATGAACTATGCCTCATCAAGACCCTGCACACAGATCAGTTCAACCATGCGCCCTCGCAGATGTTTCTTCTGACGGGGTTCGAACGATTCGGGCGGCCCAGCATGGGCTCGTGGGTAAGCTATGGTCTGGGAAGCGAAAACCAGAATCTCCCTGGATTTGTGGTCCTGATCACGGGCCAGGTCCTAGGGGCAGGCAATAGCGCATTCGGAAGCGGATTTCTTCCAACCATCCATCAGGGGGTCGAATTTCGATCCCAGGGCGACCCGGTCCTCTACCTGTCCAATCCGAAGGGAGTTTCACCGAAGGAACGCAAGATGGTTGTGGACGCAGTGAACGATCTCAACAAGGAGGCCCTCGCTGACGTGGGAGATCCGGAAATCGCTACAAGAATCAGTCAGTATGAAATGGCCTACCGAATGCAAACCAGCGTTCCCGAGCTGATGGATATCGCCGATGAGCCTCAATCCATCCACGAGATGTATGGCACCCAACCCGGTAAGACATCCTTCGCGAATAACTGCCTGCTGGCGAGGAGACTAGTGGAGCGCGACGTTCGTTTCGTCCAACTTTTTGATCAGGGATGGGACCATCACGGAAGTGTTTTCAACAGCCTCCCCAATAAGACTCGGCAGGTCGATAAACCCATTGCGGCGCTTATACGGGACCTCAGGGAAAGAGGACTTCTAGATGAGACCCTTGTCATCTGGAGCGCTGAATTTGGTAGAACCCCAATGGCTCAGGGTGCAGTGGGTGATGGCTCAGGAAAGACCAAGGCTGGACGCGATCATCATAAGGACGCCTACAGTGTGTGGATGGCCGGGGGCGGCTGCAAGGGGGGCCATGTTCATGGAGCGACCGATGAGCTCGGGTATGCCATCGCACGTGATCCAGTTCACGTTCACGATTTCAATGCGACTATCCTCCATCAGCTGGGCATTGACCATGAGCGTCTTACCTTCCGCTATCAGGGAAGACAGTTCCGCCTCACTGATGTGCACGGAGGGGTGGTAAAGGATATTCTCGCTTGAAAGCGACTCGGGCGCGCCTTTCCTTTCTGGCTGCTTGCTATCCCATCTGGAGCATCTCACCAATGCTTCTCAGGATCTCTTTCCTTCCCGCTCCGGTCTTGGTCGACGAAAGATATGCCCGGGGCTCGCCCTCACTCCACTTCTTCATCGCCTCCCGGAAAAGAGCTATATTCTTTTTTGCTACGCTCTCCTTGTTCTTGTCCGCCTTGGTAAAGACCAGTTCAAAAGGAACTTCTCCCGCTACAAGCCACTCCACGAATTCCAGATCAACACCCTGAGGGGGATGTCGTGAATCAATCAGGACGAAGGCACAGACCAGGTTCTCCCGTTCGACGAGATAATCTGAGATAAATTTCTGGAAACGTATGCGGTCAGCCCTGGAAACCTTCGCGTACCCATATCCCGGCAGATCGACGAGACTCCATCTCTCATTGATCGTGAAGAAATTGATCTCCTGCGTGCGACCGGGGTTGCCGGATACCCGAGCCAGCCCCTCCGCCTTTGTCAGAAGATTGATGAGGGATGACTTACCTACATTCGAGCGCCCGATGAACGCGAACTCCGGCAACGAAGAGGCTGGGCAGGTTTCCAGGCTGACTGCGCTGAGTTTAAAGTTTGCCGAGTGGATCTTCACCGTCGTCTAAAATTTGACATCATGGAGCAGGCTATCCACCTGTCCCCTCCCACAATTACACCCAAGCCGCTCGAAGCAACTCCTTCAGGCGCTCCTTCTCCGTTGCCGAAGTCTTTGCTACGAATCCCCGGGCATGAGCAAAATGCACATCGTCCTCCGGATCGATCCGGGTGAACTCCAGTCGGGGGTGATCATTGTGGCGAGAGAGCCCATAGCCGCTACCTCGCCGGTCCGGATACACCAGCCCCGCCACGCTCTCTGATTCACCAATGGAATCGAGATAGCGCCCCAACCCCACCGAAGGCTCGGCTGGAAGCGGATTGGTTCGTGGCATGAACAGAACCTTGAAGGAGTCACCACCGTTGGCCTCGAGCGTCCAGAGCTCACCATGCTCACCGATGAAGGTGAGCCGCTCACGCAGGGTCTTCACATACTCCAGCAGATCCTCTCCCACCCAGCGCATCATTTCATAAAGCAGATCCCCGGGGTCGAGACGCTCAGATTGTGCAAAACGTCGCAGCAGGGTCACATCCATTGGAGAGTTGAGCTTGCTTATGATGTCACGGTTAACACCCAGCCACTTGGCCGTCCCACCTGCCCCCCGGGTATCGAACCACTCTGCGGGCTCGAGCCAGTCACAGAACATTTTTGCGTCTTCGTAGAGCCCGAGGTCCTGAAGCACAAGAGAAAGCGCACAGACCGGATCGTGATCGCGCGGGAACTGGTGATGATCAA
Organism: Akkermansiaceae bacterium UBA5689; assembly: GCA_002420305.1. Lineage (GTDB taxonomy): Bacteria > Verrucomicrobiota > Verrucomicrobiia > Verrucomicrobiales > Akkermansiaceae > Roseibacillus_B. Next base: position 27,090 of record DIHT01000054.1, read on the forward strand.
AATTTCCTCGCTCAGGCTCATGTTCTCCACCCACATCGACCACCAAGACTCTTTCGTTGTCGAGGTCGCCCTGCTTCGGCTCACGCCGCTCGATAGGAGCCCCGTGCTGTGCCACCAGCAGGCTGCAGGCCAGGTAGTCGTCTTTATGCGCACCCCCCGGGTGCGTAAGAATCAGTTCGATGGACATGAGAGGCGGGACGGTAGGGAGTTGAGACCGGAGAGCAAGCCCTCGCGTCAGATTGGGTGCCAGCGCGAGTGCTGATTGCTCTCTTTCCTACTCTTCTTCCTACATTCGCTTCAGGGTCAGCAGGCGAAACTCCATTGCTTCCGCTCCAGGAATTTCCGTAGCGCGGAGAATGAGTTCACCCTTCCCCTTCTCAAGTGTGATCTTCCCGATCGTCACCGCCTTGAAATCCTTGACGTAGGACTCCATACGCGGATGACGGTCGCGCGCCGCCCCCAGCTCTGGCGCATCATGTGCCTCTTTCAGCTCAAAAGGAAGCTTCGCTCCATTGAAGGACAACTCGAACTTTGCGCCTGCATCCCGGGCCGCATAGTAGAGGGCGACCTCGTAAGTCCCGGAGGCGGCAACCTCTACATCAAAACTGAGCCAATCCTCAATACGTGTCCAATTCTTGAAATACGAACAGTTGGGAAACCGGTTTGACCGCTTAATGGCGCCATGGGCCGTCGCATCTCTGGCCGGCAGCTGGGAATAGCCTGCTTCCGGATGAGCAATGACAAAAGGACGTTTGTCATCGTAGTATGTCGGCATGTGGGTCTCACGGTGTGTCCTTGCCGCCCGGCTCAAGGTTGCAACGACCTCAGGGTGACGTGATGCCACATTCTGTGTCTGCGCTGGATCCGCAACCATATCGTAAAGCCTGCGCTTGTCGTCCAACCGGAAACGTTGACTTCGGACACTAATTCTCTCTTTCCAATGATTAATAAGAATACGGGATGGCCAGGGCCTCTCCTCGGATTTTTCTCCAAGCAGCAACTGCTTGAGGCTGACCCCATCAAGTTCCTTGCCCTCTTCAACAGGGATCCCGGCGAGATCACAGAGGGTTGGCAGAAGGTCTCGCACACTCGCTATCTGAGGAACAACCTCTCCCGGCCGAAGGTGGCCGGACCAGCGAATGTACAGCGGGCTTCTCACCCCGCCTTCGTCTGTCGACCCCTTCCTGCCACGCATTCCTCCATTCCAACGCACTCCATTCGGTCCGTTGTCATGAAACCAGACTACGATGGTCTCCGCTGCCACCCCGAGTGACTCAAGACGCGCGAGCACCCGTCCGACATTCCAGTCAATATTCTCACACATGGCGAGAGCACTCCTCTTATGAGTGTCGATCTCGCGTTCAGGGTTCTGTTGATTCTGCATCTTGAGGCTTCGTTCAGCAAAGCGCTTCCAGAACTTATCAGGAACCTGCATGGGTGAATGTGGGGTATTGTAGGGAATATAGGTAAAGAATGGTTTTCTGGACTCCACTGCACCCTCGATGAAAGCAATCGCCTTACTCGTGAAGTCATCGACGCAGAAACCCTCACCCTTGACTGGACGGCCGTTCCACTCAAGAAGCGGGCTATAATAGTTACCCCAGTGGCCACTGCAGAAACCATAGAACTCGCCGAACCCACGCCCGTTTGGGTGGTAGGGGTATTGCATGCCGTTATGCCATTTACCGAACGCACCGGTTAAATAACCCTCGGCCCTGAAGAGATCCGCCACGGTTACCTCCCCAAGATTCACCCGCTCACCTCCTGCTGAAGTAGAGTATACGCCTGAGCGTGCGTGATGCCTCCCAGTGAGAAACTCTGCCCTCGTGGGCGAACAGACCGGACATACATAGAAACGATCAAAGCTCGTACCATCCCGCTTCAACGAATCGATATGGGGCGTCTGAAGATCGACATTACCGGAGCTTGAGAGATCTCCCCAACCCTGATCATCAGTAAGAAAAACCAGAACATTCGGTGAAGAGCCGACCGCTGGTTGAACCGCGATTCCAGTAAGGATGAAGAGGAACAATCTGACATTCATCTGCAAGGTCGATGGTGCACATGAACCTCCAAGGCTTGAAGTAAAATCACAACTGCCTCTACCCCGATCACGAAGAGTCCTGTTGTCTTACCGAAACACAATCTGTTGACCATCGTCTTTCTCTAACGTAAATCCCACCCTCTCCTTTCTGCTGACAATGTCTTCACCCACGATCATTTACACGATTACCGACGAGGCTCCGGCTCTTGCGACCCGCTCTCTGCTACCAATCATTGATCGGTTCACCAGCTCATCAGGGATTCGGGTTGAGACCCGGGACATCTCCCTCGCCGCCCGAATCCTTGCGGTGTTTCCCGATTTCCTCGAAGAAAGCCAGCAGTGCAGTGATGCACTGACTGAACTTGGAGCACTCGCACAGACCCCTGAGGCCAATATCATCAAGCTGCCCAATATCAGCGCCTCCATCCCCCAGCTCAAGGCCGCCATCAAGGAATTACAAGAGCATGGATATTCTCTTCCGGACTACCCTGCAGCCCCTTCTACCCCTGAGGAAATCGACATCAAGGCCCGCTACGACCGAGTCAAGGGTAGCGCGGTAAATCCGGTACTGCGAGAAGGCAATTCTGACCGCCGAGCCCCAAAAGCAGTCAAGCAGTATGCACGCAACAATCCTCATTCAATGGGCACGTGGTCGGAGGATTCCAAGACGAATGTCGCAACCATGTCCGCAGGAGATTTTCGTTACCGGGAGAAGTCCATCACTGCTGAGAGTGCCACTACCTTCCAAATCGAGTTTGTCGATCCCCACGGCAGTACTGGCGTTCTCAGACCCGCAGCGCCGCTTCTTGCCGGGGAGGTTCTTGATGCCAGCGTCATGAGCCTGAAGGCTCTCTCCTCTTTTCTCGATCATCAGATCGCCCACGCGAAGGAGGAGGGCCTCCTCTTTTCCTTGCACATGAAGGCCACCATGATGAAGGTCTCTGACCCTGTCATCTTCGGCCAATGCGTGCGTGCATACTTCAAGGAGCTGGTCGAAAAACATGAACCGCTGCTCAACGAGCTTGGTGTCGATTTCAACAATGGAGTCGGAGACCTTCTTTCCAAGGTTGAGACCCTTCCTCAGGAAAAACACGAAGAGATCAAAGCCGACCTCCAGACCTGTTACGATAAGGGGCCGGCGCTGGCCATGGTGAACTCCGACAGAGGGATCACGAATCTTCATGTGCCAAGCGACGTCATTATTGACGCCTCCATGCCGGCCATGATTCGTGACTCTGGCAAGATGTGGAATGCACGGGGTGAGCGTCAGGACACCCTCGCCGTTATTCCCGACAGCTCCTATGCAGGAATTTATCAGGCAACGATTGAATTTTGCCGAGAGCATGGAGCCTTTGACCCTGCCACCATGGGAACCGTTCCCAACGTGGGCCTGATGGCCCAGAAGGCCGAGGAATATGGCTCTCATGACAAGACCTTTCAAGCTCCCGCCGACGGAACTATCCGTATCGTCGACGCCGATGGAAACGTCCTCATCGAACACAGTGTCGAGAAGGGAGACCTCTGGCGAGCCTGCCAGACCAAGGATGCTCCAATCCGTGACTGGGTGAAACTGGCGGTTACCCGTGCCCGCGCGACCGGGTCACCGGCCGTCTTCTGGCTCGACGAAAACCGCGGGCACGATTCTCAGATCATCACCAAGGTGCAGGCAAACCTCGCGGAGCACGATACCGAATCACTCGACATTCGCATTCTACCGCCAGTTGATGCATGCCGTTTCACGCTAGAACGGCTCAAAGCGGGCCAGGACACCATTTCCGTGACCGGTAACGTCCTGCGGGATTATCTCACGGATCTCTTCCCGATTCTCGAGGTAGGCACCAGCGCCAAAATGCTCTCGATCGTTCCGCTCATGAACGGAGGCGGCCTGTTCGAGACCGGGGCTGGGGGCTCCGCTCCGAAACACGTTCAGCAATTTAATGCGGAAAACCATCTTCGGTGGGACTCCCTTGGTGAATTTCTGGCTCTCGCGGTCTCCCTTGAGCACGTCGCAGGTAAGTTCGGCAGCACGAAAGCGCGTATCCTCAGCGAGGCTCTGGACGAAGCCAGCACCCAGTATCTTCTCAACGACCGGGCGCCCTCTCGAAAATGTGGTGAATTGGATAATCGAGGCACTCATTTTTACCTCGCACTCTATTGGGCTCGCGCGCTTGCGACCCAAGACGAGGACCATGAGCTCAGTGCGGAATTTACCTCCCTTGCCAATCAGCTGGAAAAAGCAGAGGAAACGATCATGGAGGAGCTGACCGCTATTCAGGGACAGAATATCGAAATAGGCGGCTATTACCGGCCCGACGGAGCCACGGCAGATGCTGTAATGCGTGCAAGTCAAACGCTTAACTCCATCATCTCAAGTTGATTACTCAGCCCTGAGAAACTTGCGATCAACTTATCGCTAGTATATTCAAGCTCTTCGGCTTTAACTTGTGGTGTGCCTCGAAGATTCCCCCCACGTTTCAATCTCCTCAAGCTCACGATCCTCAGCGCTTCCTGCTGGATTGTAACTACGTTCTCTGGAATCTCGAATCCCGAGATCACTTCGGTAGGCCATACTCCCGGGGGAAAAATATCATTTGAGTTAGGCCCTGACCCGGGGGGCTACCATATTCTTCGCCGGTCCCACGATTTATCAGAAGTGGGGAATGGACGCCCCGTAGCCATCGTGAGAAGTAATTCCAGCAGGGTAACCATCGCTGACTCCTCCCGACCGAAGAGTAGGGCCTTTTACCAACTCTCCCATTTCAGATCCTCCCAGACCGGGGATATCGACAATGACGGGTTTTCCGACTGGCTCGAAATGGCCAGGCCCGGCTATTACAACCCACTCAACCCGGCACCTCCGGTGAATCGAATCCACGGGTCCCTGATGCTCACAGATCGAGCACACTATGAAAGAATGGCAGGGCGAGACGGGCGCCCCGGAGCACCAGAAATCCGCGAGGTCAAGTTTCTCGTCTACAACGTTCACACACCTACCCCCGTTCTCTACTTCGCAGATACTACCCGTTATCAGTATCACTACGACTTCACCAATCAGGCGGTGAATCGATATAGCAGCGTCAGCCTCTTTCAGAGTCACACCTACTTCAACAATTCAAACCGGAGGAACCTTGCGGGAAGCCTGATCGCTCACGATAATTACGTCGACGACAAGGGGCAGCGGGGGCTCTACACGGTAGAATTCTGGCCAACCGATCCTGTGGCTTTCCGATTTGTGGAAAAGGGATACGAACTAATCGCCGCGTCCATGCCCTTCGTCGATGGAAATATTGCGTATCATCCTGCAAGTGAGACTCAGCGGACAATCTATGAGGACGAGAAGGAAGCGTTTGACAATTCCTACGTCAACGTAATCCAAACCGATGAGCTTTACCGAAATGTCGTGTTCACGGGACTTAATCCGGGTGAAGGATATGGCCGTCTTCGCGTCGTGAATGGCACTGAAACCCTCTCAGTCCGCGATGTCGTGATCTTCCGCAATATCCCTAACGACCTCACTCACGTTGCCGGGATCATTACTGAGATTCCCCAGACCCCGCTTTCTCACGTCAATCTCAAGGCGATGCAGAATAATACTCCAAATGCCTATATCAAGGATGCCTCCTCCAACCCTGATATCGCGCCATTGATCGGCCAGAATGTCTATTACCGGGTTGATCGCGATGGCTTCGAAATGCGTGCTGCCTCGGACGAGGAAGTCGACGCATGGTTTGAGGCAATCCGGCCATCACAGCCTCAGACCCCTGTGCGGAATCTCAACATTACCGAGATCCGGCCTCTGTCGCAGATTCGCTTCGGAGCATCCAATGCCTTCGGAGCAAAAGCGGCAAACGTGGCCGAGTTGCGCAGAATCATCCCCAGGAATTCCCCTGATGGCTATGCCATCCCTTTTTACTTCTACGATGAATTCATGAAGTTCAACGGGCTTTATGATGAGGTCCTTGAAATGATCGAACAACCGCTCTTTCAAAACTCCCCTCTTTTCAGGGACGCCCTTTTGAGGCGCTTACGTGACACTATTGAAGACTCTCCGCTCCCAGCCTGGATGACCGAGGCTGTAGATAGACTAAAGGCCTCATGGAGGCGCAACGTCAGCCTGAGGCTGAGATCCAGCACAAATAATGAAGACCTCGAAGGCTTTAACGGCGCTGGACTTTACAGCTCTTACACCCACGCCATCGACGAAGGTCCCTTGGAAAAGAGCGTGAAGCAGGTCTGGGCCAGCCTCTGGAACTACCGAGCCTTCGAAGAGCGTGAATTCTGGCGCATTGACCATTTCTCCGCCGCCATGGGTGTTCTGGTGCACCCAAACTACACGGAGGAGCAGGCCAACGGAGTTGGGGTCACGACCAACATCTTCGATCCGGCATGGGAAGGGCATTATGTGAACGTGCAAGTTGGTGAAAATCTGGTCACCAATCCGGAAGCCGGGACAACCCCGGAAGAGTATCTCATCGCCCAGCTATTTGGAGGGTCAGACGAAATTCAATATATCCGGTTCTCGAATCTACTTCCCCGGGGAGAGACCATCCTCACCCGCGCTCAGGCTCTTGACCTCAAGGTCAAGATGGATCTGATCCACAACCATTTCCGCTCCTTATATCAGCCCTCCAACTGGTCCTCGTGGGCAATGGAAGTCGAGTTCAAGATTACTGAAGGTGGAGACCTGCTTATCAAGCAGGCCCGTCCTTGGGTTTTCTAGACGAGGGCTGCTCTATCAACATGCTCTCAAGCGTGGTGTCTTATACCTCGAAGCGGTAGGAGAAATATTAAGAGTCGGTTAAGGCCGTAAAGCATCGGTAAAGTGCATGGTGCCGCCGTGCGGACTGTGGTTCATGGTTATCCATGAAAAAACCTGTAGCTCGCTCTCATCTCGCTCTCCTACTCGTAAGTCTTGCCGGGGCAACATCCGCGGAAGCTCAGCTCCCGACAGATTCACGCATTAATTTTTCTCCTCAGTCAGAAAATGGGTTCATGCGAATCGCTATTGCCGACCCGGGGAATCACACGTGGAATCTGCAAGTCTCACATGACCTTATTTTCTGGTATGAATTCGAGACGATCAAAGTTCACAATGGGAGATTTGCCAAGAACCTGCACGTTCTTGAGAACACCCCTCGATCCTTCTACCGTCTGAACTTCGACCCTGCCCTCCAAACAGGGGAGAGCAGGGTTAGCCAGGCTTTGGCTCTTCCATCCACTCTGGACAACTACGCTCTTCCCTCCCTTCCCGCACACTTCCTCACCCCTCAGGTAATCGCCCAGGACAACACCCCTGCAGACAATCCTGTGACAGACCGCGGAGCGACACTCGGGCAAGTCCTTTTCTATGACAAGCGCCTCTCTGCCAATAATACCATCTCATGCGCATCCTGCCATCAGCAGGAGCATGGTTTCTCAGATCCTCGTCAGTTCAGCATCGGATTTCGGGGCGAGGAAACCGGTCGAAACTCCATGGGGCTCACTAATGCAAAATACTATGAGCGAGGACATTTCTTCTGGGACGAGCGTTCGCAAACACTGGAAGAGCAGGTCCTTGAACCCATCCAGAACGAGGTCGAAATGGGGCTAACACTGGCTGAACTCGTCACAAAAGTTTCCGCAGAGCTCTACTATGCAGAACTTTTCACCTCTGCGTTCGGAGACGCCGTTGTCACCTCGGAACGTATCTCTCTCGCCCTCGCTCAGTTTATTCGCAGCATCATCTCAACGGAATCCAAGTTCGACCTCGGAAGGTCTTCCAACTTTTCCAACTTTACCCCGCAGGAAAACCAGGGGCGGCGAATCTTCAATGGCCAAGGGCGGTGTGACGACTGCCACGGGACCGACAACTTTGTCTCCGATAATGTCTTCAATAATGGCCTTGAAAACCCCTACACGGACCCGGGCATAGGTGCCATCACCCGTCGGCAGCAGGATCTCGGTAAATTCAAAACTCCCTCCCTACGCAACATCGCCCTCACAGCACCATACATGCACGATGGTCGATTCAGGACCTTGGAAGAAGTAGTCGAATTCTACGACTCCCAAGTGGTCAATCACCCCAATCTCGCCCCTCAACTCCGCAACAATAATCGCCCTATCCGATTAAATCTCAGCGAGGCAGAGAAAAGGGCCCTTGTGGCCTTCCTCAATACCCTGACTGATCCCAATCTCACGACTGACCCAAAATATTCTGACCCCTTCAATTACGGAGAATAATGTTCAAAGGATAATCCACACACGGCGGCCCCTCGTTTGCAGGGGTCGCTGTCGTGTTCTTAACGGCAGACATCCCCCAAAAGTCCAGCTAGGCTATGCCCCGATATCCCTGTTCTGTGACGTTGAAGCCCATGCGCATTCCATATCTGCTCTTCTGCCTTCCCCTTCTTCTGGAAGGCCCGGCTCATACACTCCGGGCAAGCCCTGCCGCTTTTCATCCTGAGACTCTGAAGCAGGTGGACACTGTAATATCAGAGGCTATCCAGAAAAAGAAACTCCCTGGCGGAGTTCTCTGGCTGGAGCGGGGGGATAAGATCTACCGGAAAGCCTACGGCAAACGGTCATCGGTTCCCGTGAAAGAGGATATGTCAGTCGATACCATCTTCGACGCAGCATCTCTCACCAAGGTGATTGCTACCGCTCCCTGCATCCTGAAACTGATCGAGAATTCACAGATCAAGCTTGAGGACAAAGCCTCTAAATTTCTCCCCGAGCTTACGGGAGACCCTAACAAGTCTAGAATTACGATCCGTCACCTTCTTACCCATACGAGCGGCCTCCTCCCCGGAATTCGCAAGGGATACGACTGGAACGGAAAACCTACCGGCATCGCCCTTGCCTGCAGTGAACCTTCAGTTGGTCACGCCGGTTACCAACACCGGTATAGCGATATCAACTTCATCCTACTGGGAGAAATTGTCAGCAGAGTTACAGGAAAGCCTCTTTCCGCTTTCGCACAGGAAACCATTTTCGGCCCTTTGCAAATGAAGGACACCTTTTTCAATCCTGCAGACACATATCTACCCCGGATTGCCCCTACGACCATGATGGATGATGGGAGCGTCCTCAAGGGGGTCGTCCATGACCCTACGGCAGGGGCCATGGCGGGCGAAGCAGGTCATGCGGGCCTCTTCACCAGCGCCCATGATCTCGCGCGTTTTGCCCGCATGATCCTGCAGGATGGGCAGCTGGAAGGAGCACGCATTCTACACCCAGAGACCGTTGAACTTATGTCCTCCGTCCAGACTCCAAAGGCCGTTTCCGTTCGTCGAGGGCTTGGCTTCGACATTGATTCTCCTTATGCAGGACCTCGTGGAAAAACCTTTCCTCTCGGCTCCTTCGGTCATTCCGGATGGACCGGCACCTCTCTCTGGATCGACCCCTTCAGCCGAACCACGGTCATCTTCCTGAGTAACCGAAATCACCCTTCGGGGGGAGATGTCCGCAAACTGCGCTATCAGCTCGGCACCCTCGCTGCGGAGGCTACGGGCTTCGACTTCACAGCGGTCTCAGGGGCCCTGCCTGAGGTGACGGGCCGGAAGACGACAGATACCCCGGAGAAGATTCAATATCCGGTCGGGAATGTTCTCAGTGGAATCGATGTCCTGATCGCCAGCGCCTTTGCTCCCCTGAATGATCTCAGGATTGGTCTCATCACTAACCCAACAGGACTGAACCGGGATCGCAGAAGCACGATCGACCTTCTCCACGAAGCACCCTCCGTGAAATTGGTCTCTCTTTTCGGCCCAGAACACGGCATCCGTGGCACGGCAGACGGAAAGGTTGAAGACGGAGTCGATAGCCGGACCGGACTCCCCGTTCGTAGCCTCTACGCTGGGAAGGATCGCCGCAAACCGAGCCCAGAGCATCTGAAAGAGATCGATGCCCTCGTCTTTGACATGCAGGACATCGGGTGCCGCTTCTATACCTACCTTTCCACTATGGGCCTCGCCATGGAAGCAGCAAAGGAAGCAGGAATCCAGTTTGTCGTCCTTGATCGTGTGAATCCGCTGGGCGGTGAAAAAGTGGCGGGGCCACTCCGTGACGGGGACCAGAAATTCGTCGCCTTCCACGATATTCCATTACAACACGGTATGACCGCGGGAGAGATCGCCAGGCTCTACCAGAGCGAACTCTACCCCGAGCTGGACCTCTCGGTAGTCCCCCTTCGCCATTGGAAACGATCCATGCGCTTTGACGAAACGGGGCTCCCATGGATCAAGCCTTCCCCAAATATGCCCAACCTTGCTGCTGCTACCCTCTATCCGGGTATTGGTCTGCTGGAGTTCACCAATCTTTCCGTAGGCAGAGGAACTAGTCTTCCTTTTGAACTTGTTGGCGCACCATATATCGAACCTGAAGCGCTCGCCTCGCAGCTCAGTGAAACAAATCTCCCAGGGCTCGAATTCGTTCCTGTCAGATTCACTCCGGAATCCAGTGTTTTTGAAGGTGAGGAATGTGGTGGCGTGCGCATTCTCCTGAAGGATCCATTCACCTGCGAATCTCCTCGTCTCGGCCTCGCCCTGGCCCAGTCACTGCGGAAACTCTACCCGGACCAATGGCGAACCGAAAAGCTGAATACCCTTCTCTGCCACCCCTTCACCGAAAAGGCGATTTTGGACCAACTTCCTTATAAGTCCATCATCGCGGAGTGGGGAAAAGACTTGGACAGCTTCAGAGAACGCCGCAGAAACTTTCTGCTATATCAATAAGCCCCCATCCGGAAACACAAGAGCACCGGGGTGGTTTACATGTCGGGAGACATTCATAATTCGGTCGTACAGCAGCATCATGAATCGGCACGCGTGGGATACCCACTGGTAGAGATCATTTCGTCCGGAGTGGCTGACAGCAAAAATCTCAGCTTCGCATCCATTGACTTTGATTCGACCGAGAGCGATCCCTCTATCCGAGTAGGCATCATCAAAGGCGACCGGAAAGTCCCCATCGACCGGACATGAAAGCTCTCGGAGCTCGGCCATTCCTAGGGGCCTTTACGCTGGCGCCCGGTCTTCTTTCTCTCTAGGAAGGCAGGCCACCATGAAACATACGCTCGCACTTCTCGCCTGTCTTCTCGGCGCCCTGCCCCTTTCGGGACTGGCTGACGTCTCTCTTCCTCGGATTTTTGGGAGTCACATGGTGCTCCAGCGAGGGACTCCACTCAAGGTCTGGGGAACTGCCGACTCAGGAGAAAAGGTCGCTCTCAAATTCGGGTCACGCAATTTTTCTGCAACTGCGGACGAGAATGGCAAGTGGCACATCGACCTGCCAACCCTGAAGGCCGATGGAGGCAAGTCCCACAGAATGACCATCAAGGGGAAAAACACCATCATTCTAGAAGACATCTTGATTGGTGACGTGTGGATTGGCTCCGGGCAGTCCAATATGGAGTGGAACCTGAATCAGAGCGAAGGCCGTGATGAGTTCGTCAAGGCCGCCAACCACCCGGGAATCCGTCTCTTTCACATTCCGAAGAAACAATTCGATAC
>DIHT01000054.1:38999-40086 GCA_002420305.1 Akkermansiaceae bacterium UBA5689
TTTTCCGCGGTCCTCTACCACTTTGGCAAAGCGATCCACGCGGACCAGAGTGTTCCCGTTGGGCTGATCAATAGCTCGTGGGGTGGCTCTCCCATTGAGCCTTGGACTGTGACAGATGCTGGTTCAGGAAAAATGTATAACGGTATGATTGCTCCAATTGTGGATTTCCCGGTAACCGGCACGATCTGGTATCAGGGCGAGACCAATTGCATCCAGAAAAACGGATTAGCGTATACCGGAAAGATGAGAGATCTCATCGAAGGATGGCGTCGCGTGTTTAACAATGAGAGTATGCCTTTCTACTTTGTCCAGATTGCTCCGTGGAGTGGAGGTTCCTACGCTTCAGGGCAACTTCCCGCCCTCTGGGAAGCTCAGTGCGCTACCCTAAAGATTCCTCATACGGGAATGGCAGTAACCACGGACATCGTACACAACATCGCGGATATCCACCCTCGAAACAAACATGAGGTGGGTGGCCGGCTGGCCCGCTGGGCCCTCGCAAAGCACTACAAGAGCAAGGAAGTGATCTACTCCGGCCCCCTTTACAAGGCCATGAAGATTGAAAAGAGCACAATCCGCCTGGCATTCGCTCACGCAAACGGCCTCAAGGCAAGAGATGGGAAGAGCCTTTCAGAATTTCAAATTGCGGGTGCGGATGGTCAATTCGTGGACGCTGATGCAAAAATTGTCGGCGATCAGGTTCTCGTCACTGCTGAGAAAATCAAACAGCCTACTCAGGTCCGGTTTGGCTGGCATAAGGTCGCAAATCCCAATCTGATCAATGGAGAAGGACTTCCTGCCTCCCCATTCCAGACAGAAAATTGGACAGGCGGCACTGGAGAATAAAGGCGTCAATTGTTCAACCTCGAGATCGGCAGACCAATCCCTCTTTTTGACATGAACCCCAGCAAGGCACTCTTCCTCGCCCTGATCGGATCCCAGATAGCCGGAGCCGATATTCAACCCGTCAAACATCTCATCGATACCCACATCCACCTCTACGACACAACGCGGGAGCAGAAGGTCGGCTGGCCTCCGGAAAAGGACAAGGTGCTCTACAAACCCCATCTCCCGACGGAATACAGTA
>DIHT01000153.1:0-34571 GCA_002420305.1 Akkermansiaceae bacterium UBA5689
GGGCCAAGCGTGCACTGACAAATGGGGGACTGCTGGACGTCTGGAAGGGCCCTTGATACACCGTTCCAGATGCATTTTTCACGGTTCACGTCCAGCCTTGCTCTCCTCTCTACCGCCATTTTTGGCTGGTCCAGTCTTTCAGGCGCGGAATGCCCTAATGTTCTCTTTATTGCCATTGACGACCTCAATGACTGGGTGGGTTGCCTCGGGGGGCACCCTCAGGCGCGGACCCCAAACCTCGACCGGCTTGCTGCTTCCGGTCTTCTTTTTACGAATGCGCATTGTCCTGCCCCGGCCTGCAACCCGTCTCGTACGGCAATCTTTACCGGGATCTCTCCTCACCGCTCCGGGCTTTATCGGAATGGACAGAAAATGCGGGAGGTGCTTCCTGCGGCCGAGCTTCTTCCGCGGACCTTTTCCCGGGGAGGATACTGGTCGGCGGGATCAGGCAAGATGCTGCACTATGTCATTGATGCCCGCTCGTGGGACGACTACTTCCCGGCGGCCGAGACAGAGAGCCCCTTTCCCCGGACGCTCTATCCGGACAAGCGGCCCTTGAGTCTGCCGCGGGGTGGGCCGTGGCAGTATATCGAGACGGATTGGGGCCCACTCGAAGCCACTGATGAGGAATTTGGAGGAGACTATCTCGTCGCCGACTGGGTGGGACGTCAACTGGGGAAGGAGCACAACAAGCCCTTCTTCCTCGCCTGTGGAATCTATCGCCCCCATGAGCCCTGGTTTGTTCCCAAAAAATATTTTGAGGCCTTCCCTCTCGAGGACATCCAACTGCCCCCGGGCTACCGCAAGGACGATCTTGAAGATCTCCCGGAGGAGGGACAGAGGATGGGCCCTAACCGTTACTTTGCCCATATTCAGTCACAGGGTCTGTGGAAGCAGGCCATCCAGGGATACTTCGCTTCCATTTATTTTGCGGACACCATGCTGGGACGAGTGATGGAGGCCCTTGAGAAGGGGCCCAATGCGGACAACACCATCGTCGTGTTGTGGTCTGATCACGGATGGCACCTCGGGGAAAAGCAGCACTGGCAGAAGTTCACGGCTTGGCGGGCCTGCACCCGGGTGCCCCTCATCATGCGGGTGCCCAAGGGGAGCCCCGGTCTTCCCGGGGGCACAGTCCCGGGGATCTGCACGAGGCCGGTAAGTCTGGTGAGTCTCGCGCCTACCTTGCTTGAACTTTCTGGTCTGCCCCCTGTGAAGGTTCATGATGGCCAGAGCCTTCGCCCGCTTCTGCAGAATCCCGCCCGGGAGTGGCCGCGTCCGGCCCTCACCTTCCTCGATGCGCCCGGCAGCTATGGCCTGAGTACGGAGCACTGGCGCTATATTCGTTATGCAGGTGGTGGGGAAGAGCTCTACAATATTCGGGCCGACCCCCACGAGTGGAATAACCTTGCCCGGGAGGAGGTTTATGGGCCCACCTTGAATCGGTTGCGCGCGCTCGGCCCGAGTGAGTTTGCCCCGTTGAAGCAACCCGCGGTGAGGAACCTGCCGGCCCTTGGGTGGAGAGAATTGAAGGAGGGAGAAGAGGCTCCTCCTTCCAGACCGGATGGAAACCCCTTCAATATCGTCTTCGTGAATTCGGGTGACCGGGAGGTGAAGCTCTTCTGGATGAGTAGAGACGGGGGTAGTAAGTTCTATGGTTCGATTGCCCCGGGAGGGCAGCAGCGTCAGCAAACCCGTCCGGGTGCGATCTGGATGGTTGCGGATGCGACAGAGGGCAAGAACCGGCCGCTGGGATTCTTCGAGGTGGGGGATCGCGCAGCCCGGGCAGTGGTGCCCGGGCAGTGAGGAAACTTCTTGGAAGGTTGGCCTGCGGGGATCAGCTCAGCTTCTCCAGTTCCTCCGAGAGTTCGGCAACCTTCGTGCGCAGGCTGGCGATGCGCGCCTCGCGCTGGATCTGGTCGTCTCCCTCCCCGCCCTGGCTCAACAGTTCGTGCAGCCGGCGGTCGGCGACCTCTTTCTGGGCTTCGTCCATTCCGTTGATGATCACCCCAATGACGAGGTTGAGCATGATCATGGTCCCCACGAGAACAAAGGAGACGAAATAGAACGCCCCGAGGAAGGGCTGGGCCTTAGGGACGACAGTCTGTCCTTCAATGGACTGGTTGTATCCCTCGTAGACGTCGGAGCCGAACATTTGAAGATACATCACGTCGGTCCAGTCCTCGAGGGTGACGACTCGGAAGAGAGAGAGCATGGAAGTCCACAAGCCCCCGAAATGAACCGGGTCGTTGGCGCCAAAGAGCATGGTCCCTGCCACCGCATAGATATAGAAGACGAGAAAGAGCAGGATGCTGACATAGAACATCGAGGGCAGGCAGCGCAGAAGAGCGGAAACGATGAGCTGCAGGCGGGGGATCACGGAGACGAGGCGCAGCGTCCGGAAGAGCCGGAACAGGCGCAGGACGGGGGCGAACCCTCCGCCAAAGGGTACGAAGCAGACCGCCACGATAAGAAAATCAAAGACGTTCCAGCCGTCGCAGAAAAAGCGCCACGGTTTTGGGGCCGCCGCGGTCATTTTGAGGACGATCTCGGCCACAAAGATGTAGAGAACGATGTTATTGAGGACCTCGATTGTCGATCCGAGCTCGGCCATCAGAGAAGCACTGGTCTCCATCCCGACAAGGATGCCTGCGAAAACGATGACCGTTATGATAAATCCGGTGAACCAGGGAGCCTCGACGATACGGCGGCAGAAATCAGGAATGTTCACGATGCTGGAGAGGTATGGGATAGCACCCTACGACGAATTTGCTTCCAAGTCGAGGCACTGGGGTGTGCTGAAGTTCTATGGCTTCTGGTAGACTCGAACCCAGTCAACCTGCATGGACTGGGGGAACTGAGTAAAGTCGTAAAGTTCGTTAGGGCGCTTCTTGTCTGGTCCGGGGTCCTCCGGCCCCCAGACCCCGAAATAGTTGCCCCCAATGGCAAGGTTCAGGATGAGGTAGAAGGGATAGTTCCGATAGATCTTCTTTCCTCCGAACCGAGTGTGATCGCCAAGTTTTAACCCGGGTCCCCACTCCTTGCCATCGAGCATGAAGATTAGTTGGTCGGCTGTCCATTTACATCCGTAGGTATGATAGCCTGAGACATAGGACTTCTGGCCGGGCTGGGGCTGCAGGGAGCCATCCAGCTTTTGATCTGCGACCCATTGTTTTGGATCGATGGCGCCGTCATAGCGCCGGTAGTGAGAATACCAGCCGATGTGGCCAACCGTCCACCTCTTGGCACTGGTATGGTAGACTGCTCCCGCGTGGTAGAGGCGGGTGGCCCGCCCGGACATTTCCATGATATCGATTTCTCCGCTGTAGGGCCATGTGCTGCGGGCCCATTCGCGTTTCTCGTTGAGGGCGGTCTTGTCCCAGTATCCGTCGTAAGGAGCAGTGGAGGTCTCGGGCAGCATCCAGAAGGCAGGCCAAACCGGGATTGCGGTTTTCTCGCTCCTGTCAGCGATTGGATTCCTGATCCGGGCCTCCACGATGCCGTAGGTGAACGAGTGGAGTTCCTCGGTGGTCAATTTGGCGGAGGCAAAGTCCTGGCCGCTGGTCTTTTTTGTCACTGATCCATCCGACTTGTCTCGCAGCGGGTAGATTGCTCCGGGGTCATAGTGGGCGGTAACGGTCAAGCGACCCTCCTTTACCCGGAAGGTCCGTCCTTCGGCATCGAGATAGGCTTGAGCTTCTCCATTCCCGTGTCCATAGGCACCGCGACTGGGATCATCTACCGCGCGCCACTTGCTCCGATCGAGTTTGTTCCCGGAGAATTCGTCTTGCCAGACCAGCTTATAGTCCGGATGGGACGGGTGTGGGGATCCCGGTCTGGCCCCCTTGACGCCCGGGGAGGGAAGAGCGAGAGCCAGAATGAGAGAGAGAGGCAAGGAGCGGAAAGGCACTACGGAAGACTAGCAGTCTCCCAGCGTAGCAACAAGAATCAGGGCTCACTAATCGGTTCTCTTATTGCAGCCCCTTGCTTGCACTCTGCTACAAGAGGGGTATTTCTCGGGGGCCGTCCTCTCGTTGCCGCCAACCTTCTCCTCGAAGAAATTCATGCATCTCCCGCTCCGCCTTCTCATTCTGGCCCTCGCTCTTTCCATTCTCCTTTATGCGGCTCCGGAGGCTGACGCGAAAGACAGGTCAAACGTGCTTTTTATCGTTTGTGATGATCTGAACGATTACATTGAAACACTCGGGGGCCATCCGCAGGCCCGGACACCCAATATCCGCCGGCTGATCGAGTCTGGAGTATCCTTCACCCAGGCCCATTGCAATATCCCAATCTGCAACCCGTCACGGGCCAGTTTTCTTACCGGGCTCTACCCCCACACCTCGGGCTGCTACGGCTTCGACCACTGGGACGGTTACGAAGTCCTGAAGAACTCGCGGACCCTGATGGCCCATTTCCGGCATCACGGCTATCATGCGCTTGGCACCGGCAAGGTGATGCACAACCGGGGACGGGATCAATGGTCTGAATTTGGCTATCTCTCCGACTATGGGCCCTTTGCCAATGATGGGCAGAAAAAGGACGTGGCCCACCCGGATATTCCGAGCCCCTTCCGGGACGACTTCGGGGCGGTGGACGGGTCCTTCGGGCCCCTGCGGAATCTGGAGGGAACCCACTTTACATGGCGCACCGGAAACTGGGCTGGCAAGCGTGAGCTGAAATATCAGTCTGAGACCGACCGGGACCCTACCGGGGACGAGCTTAATGCGGCTTGGGCAGTCAAGAAACTTGGGGAACTGGCGGTTTCCGGGAAGCCCTTCCTGATGGGTCTTGGGTTTATCCGTCCTCACACTCCCTTGATCGTTCCCCGGAAATACTTCGATCTCTTTCCCCTTGAGTCCATCAAGCTTCCGGAGATCCGTCTCGGAGACATAGAAGACACTTTCAAGCATACCCTCGCCCCAGGCAGTGATGACCGCTCCGACGATCGTGGGCATAAGATGTATTCCTCCCTTATCAAGTCCTTCAAGGGAGATCGGGAGCTGGCTCTACGCAAGTTCATCCAAGCCTATCTCGCCTCTGTAGCTAGTGTGGATGACCTCGTGGGAGAGGTTCTCAAGGTCGTTGAGTCCTCCTCGTTGAAGGACAACACTATTATCGTTTTCACCTCCGACCACGGCTGGGGGATGGGGGAGAAGGACTACCTCTACAAAAATTCGCTCTGGCAGGAATCCACCCGGGTGCCCCTGGTTATTCGTGCTCCCGGGGTGGGCAAGGCGGGTGGGGCCTGCCCGCTGCCGGTCTCTCTCGTGGACCTCTACCCGACGCTTCTGGACCTGTGTGGGTTGTCGGCCGATACTCGCCTCAACCCGAAGGGACGCCCCCTTGATGGATACTCCCTCAAGCCCCTTCTCATGGATCCACAGGAGGGCGCATGGGATGGCCCGGAAGCAGCACTTACAGCGCTCTACAAGTGGGCTGATTACTATGATCCAGCTGGGCAGTCCTACTCCCAACGATACCGTGACTGGCGCTATGTGCGCTACGCCAACGGAAAGGAAGAACTTTACCATACTGCCGAGGATCCCCACGAATGGCACAACCTTGCCAGTAAGTCGGAGCAGGCCGGGAGGCTGCAGCGTTATCGTAAAGACCTCCTCGGGATCATCCCTTCAAGGCCTCTCTCCGAAGAGCAGAAGGCCACGCGGTGGAAGAACCACTATTTTAAGAAGAATCCGTCCGCCGACACGAACAGGGATGGGAAGCTCTCATGGCCTGAACTCAACGCTCACCGCGTTAAAAAGGACCCGGCAGGAGACCAGAAGAAGCCGAAATGAGAATATCCGCACCGACAAAAGGCCTCGTGCTTGGTGCCGTTTATCGAGTGTCGTGAAGCGAGCATCGGAAACGATCGGGAGTTTGGTGGCTCGACTCCGGGGCAGGAATACGGGAAGTTCCGGGGAATGATGAGAAGAGTGCTCCTCGGGCTGTTCGCTACCGCATTGGTAGTGATGGCCTGTCAGGTCCCTGTCTTTCGCTTCGCATTGGAGCGCTGGCCGGCGGACCAGTTTGCGCTAGTAGTGACTTCGGAGGGCGAGTTGGCCGGAGCGATCGGGGAGGCCTTGGAGGCCCTCGAGGAGGAGCTGAAGGGTGATAGCCAGGCGATCAACCTGACGGTCCAGCGAGTGAACCTTGCGACTCTCACGGATACCGAGCTGGTTTCCCTGCCGGCGCTTGAGCATGCGGGGGAGGGTCCCACCCTGATCCTGATGCCACCAGCGAGCTGGAAGAGCCGGACGCCAGTCTGGACCGGGGAGGCTACGGTGAAGAATTTGTCTGGTCTGTTAGATTCCCCATTGCGGCAGCGCTGTGGCTCGCATCTGCTGAATGGTGCGTCGGCGGTTTGGGTGCTGGTGGAATCTGGAGACGCGACGAAGGATGCCGCCGCCCGGGAGGTGATGGAGGCCGGGGTGAAGGAGGCAGAGGCTACTTTGGAGATTCCGGAGGGGGTGATCCGGCGGGAGGATTTCAACAAGGAGTTCGAGAATATTGACCCGGACAATATCCTTCGTTCGGGGATTCCTCTTAAGATCGAATTCGCGACGGAGGTGGTCTCTGCAGATGACCCGGAGGAGGTTCTCTTCCTCTCGATGCTGATGCGTTCAGGCAACCGAACCCCGGGAGAGCCCCTGCTGGTGCCCTTGTTTGGACGGGGCCGGACCTTCGGAGGACTCACCGCGTCCCAGATGACCCCGGAGCGCATTGTGGCAGCTAGTGAGTATTTGTGCGGGGCTTGTTCGTGTCAGGTGAAGGAAGGCAACCCCGGCTACGACCTGCTCTTCCGCCGGAACTGGGATCGTCTGCTTGAGGTGGAGGAAATCACTGCGGACAGTGCAATCATCCAGCGCAATCTCGACCGGGTGCTCTTTGACCCAGAGGAGCCCGGAGAGGCGGGTCCCGTCGAAGAGGTGCGGGATCACAAGCCGCTCCTGATCGGGCTGGTGGTCTTCAACCTGGTAGCCTTTGGAGCGCTGAGTTGTTTGCGGCGCCGTCATCGGCTCCGCGAGTCTTCCTGAGGAACGAGAGACTTTATTTCTTCTCCCCGGACTTGTCGTCTTTCTTCGGTTCCTCCTTGGAAGGGGCGAGGGATTGCTTAAGGCGCTCCTGGAGGGCCTTGAAGTCTCCAGAGAGACTCTTGAGCTGTTTCTCAAGGTCTTGGACCTGGCCGCGCAGTTTGCTGACTTCTGCAGGGGCCTGTCCGGGCGCTTCGCTCTTGCGGATCTGATCGATGGCGGACTGGGCGGCCTTGCCTTCAGGGGAGTCGGAGTCGGCGGCGACGAAGGTGGTGAGGACCGGGATAGCCCGGGGGTCACGCAATTCCCCGAGGGCCCCCATCGCGGCGGTGGCCACGGAGTTCTTGAGGTGGTCGACATGGCTGAGGAGGAAGTCGCGAACGGCGTCCTTGTTGTCCTCGTGCCGCGCGAGGTAAGCGAGAGTGCGCAGGGCTTGGGCGAAGCTGCGGCTGGGGAAGGAGGTTTCCTCTTTCTGAAGGTGCCGAAGGAGGGGGTCGACGTAGAAAGCATCGTCCTGTTTGCGCATGCCTGCGATGGCCTCGTTGGCAATGGCATTCTGATAGGAATTCGCGGTGAGTAGGCCGACGAGGTAGGGGCGCAGCCCCGCCTTGGCGTAAGCGGCTACTCCGCCGATGGCCACGGTGCGGATGCCCGGGTTGGCTTCGCGGTCGGCGATAGCCTTGAGGGCGTTATAGGCGTCGTCACTGTAGAACTTGGTGAGGCCACGGACGACGGACTGCCTTACCCGGGCATCGGGCTGGTCGAGGGAGCTTTCGAGGGCGCTGAAGGATTCCGGGGTGCGCATAGCGGCGAGGCCCTCGGCGGCGGCCTTGCGGATGGCGAAGAAAGGATCCTCCCTGAGGGCTTTGCTGAGGGACTCGAGAGCGATTTTATTCTTTTTCTTGCCCAGTTGCTGGACGGCGAGGAGGCGGCCGATGACGTCGGTCTGGTCGGCAAGCTGGGCAAGAAGCATTTTCTCGTTGGGCTCGAAGTTAATCTTAGCGAGCACAGTCACTTCCGGGTCGAAGCGCACGACCTCCGGTGCGGTCCCGAGGGGCAGGTAGAAGTCCTCACGCTCCTTAGAGATCTCGATGGTGCGCATCTCGGTCTTGTCTCCGATGCGGAGTTTGACTGGAAGATTGAAGCGGAAGAAGGGGCGTTTCTCATTGGTCATCTGGACCTGGTTGATGGAGAGCTTGACCTGTTTGGTGAGTTCGTCCCACGCGTAGTTGATCTTGATCTCCGGGTAGCCGGAGAGATAGACCCACTGGTCGAAGAACTGGGAAAGGGAGCGTCCGCTGAGTTCCTCGAAGATCTCCACGAGATCCTGGGTAACCACGGTTTTATACTGGTGTCGCTCCAGATAGGTCTTCACGCATTCGCGGAAGAGGTCTTCCCCGAGTTCGGAGCGCAGCATGTGGAGAACCCAGCCCCCCTTCGGGTAGGCCCGGAAGCTGAACTGCTGTGAGGGGTTGCTGTAGCCCTGGTGGACGATGGGAATAATATCCTTGTCGTTGCCGAAGATCCCTCGGGCGTTGCCGTGGAGGCCGTGTTTGAAGTAGTCGTTGCCGAGAAGTTCCCGGTCGTAGAGAAGGGAGTAGTAGGTGGCAAAGCCCTCGTTGAGCCAGAGATGGCTCCAGTCGCGGCAGGTGACGAGGTCGCCGAACCACTGGTGGGCGACTTCATGGGCATCGAGGCCACGGCTGCTCCGGAGGTTCTCGGTAGCGTCGGTGAAGAGGGTCCGGGTGGTCAGGGTCGTCAGGCTAGTGTTTTCCATGCCCCCCCACATGTAGTCGATGGCACAGGCGTTGTAATACTTGTCCCAGGGGTAGGGGACCCCGATCTCCCGTTCGAAGTAGTCGAGGATCTTGATGGTGTCGCGGAAGGTGTTGGCGAGCTGGTCTTTCTCGGAGGGCGGCACGTAAAGGGCCACGGGGAGCTCCCCGTGTTTGTCCTCCATCTTAACAAAGTAGCCGGCAAGGAGAGTGACGAGGTAGTTGACGTGGACTTTGTCCTGGAACCAGTGGAATGCCACGAGGCCCGTGTCCTTGTCCTTCTTCTGGGAGAGGAGGCGCCCGTTGGAGAGGGCCTCCATGCCCTCAGGGATGCGGCAGATCATCTCGGTAGTGAACTTTTCGTTGGGGTAGTCGTGGCTGGGGAACCAGTGCTGATGGTCCTCGGGTTCACCCTGAGTCCAGAGCTGGGTATCGCTGGCCGGGTATCCCATCTCGGCGGTGCGGAAGTAGAGACCCTTTTGCGGAGTGGCGTTGTAGGTGATGGTGACGCGGGCGTCTTCCCCGGCAGGGATGGGATCCCGGAAGGTGATCTCAAGGTGGGTGTCGGTGGACTGGGTAGCCTGAATGGCATGGGAGGCAGTGACCTGCCTGATGTTCAGGCTGGTGGCGTTGAGGTGCCACTGCTTGAGGGGCTTGGCAATGGGAGCGAAGTCGAGAATCGCGGTGGCGTTGAGGGAGCGCTCCTTGAAGTTGGGGGTGACGTCGATCTTGAGGTGTATGACATCCACGAAGCGATCCGGGGCGTAGCTGTTCTGGGGCGCCTTGCCTTGTTCTGCGGCGGCGAGTTGGCGGGCATGAAGCCTGGCCATCATAGCGCAGTGACCGCACTGGAGGAGGTGAGCTTCGTTGGCGCGGAGGGAAAAGGTGCCGAGGAGCTGGCTGCCAAGAACGGCCAGAGTGACGAGCAGTTGTCGGTTCATGATGTAAGGGGGGCGGGACGATGCCCACTTTGAGGGAAATTTCAATCAGAAGCCATGGGATCCGGATCCAGGGAGGCAATCGACTCCCCGGGAGAGCTTTTGGGAAAGCTAGCGTGGGCCCTCAAGGTGGGCGATGGCATGATCGATAGATTCTTGGAGCAGGGGGCCCAGTTCCGGAAGGCAGGTAGGAGGTTGATTGTTGGCAAGTTGCTCTTCACATTTCTGGCAAATATCCGCGAACTGGGCCATGCCCATGGTGCCTGCGGAGCCTTTAAGCTGGTGAAGGATCCCACGGCTCTCCTCGATTCGGTTGTCGGCGAGAGTGGCCTCGAGGTTCACTAGTTGGTCTCGTCCGTGCGCGGCAAAGTCGTGCACGATGGGAAGCAGAAGACCGGGCTGGCCGGCTGCCATGGCATCGAGCTGGGCGTGATCAAGGAGGGTCACGGCAGTGACTATACGCTTCTGCGTGCGCTGGGAAAAGAGCAAGGGCAGGGCCAGCCGTAGGCTTGGGAGGCGCATGGACCCACCAAGTCGGGGTATATTTGCAGGTGGGGTAGGATGTAAGGGGTTCTTTTCCCCGGGAGTTTATAGTGGGAATTCCGCGGTAAAATAGTTAAGATATCCTAAGTGTCTGGGGAGACCTCCAACCTCGTCCTTGCCGACGATGATCAAACCGTCCGGAACTTGCTGACAATGCATGCCGAGCGGGGAGGGTTCACGGTGAGATCTGGAGAGAATGGGGCGGAAGCCCTTGAGCTGGTGACCGAGAATACCGACGTTGTTCTGCTCGACCTTCAGATGCCCGTGCTCGATGGCTTCGGGGCACTCGAACGGCTTGGACGCGAACACCCCGGATTACCTGCGGTGGTTCTGACTTCGGTGGACGAAGCTGCGGAGGCGGTGAAGGCGATGAAGCTGGGCGCCCTCGATTACCTGACGAAACCCTTTGACCCGGACGAGTTGCTTGCGGTGCTCCGCAACGCTAAGCGCTTGCGTCGAGCAGAGTTAGAGAATGAGCAGCTGCGGGAAGCGCTTGGGGGACGGGGGCCTGTGGTTCAAATAGTCGCAGAGTCGGAAGCCATGAAGGAGGTAGTGAGGCAGGCGGAGAAAGTGGCTTCACTTGACTCGACGATCTTGTTGACCGGGGAAAGTGGGGTTGGCAAGGGGATGTTGTCCCGTCACGTACATGCCAAAGGTGAGCGGGGAGAAGAGCCCTTCGTTACGGTGAGTTGCCCAGCACTTCCCCGGGAACTTCTGGAGAGTGAGCTATTCGGTCATGAGAAGGGAGCCTTCACCGGTGCGGTGCGCCGTCGCCGCGGAAAAATCGAGATGGCAAAAGGGGGCACTCTTTTCCTCGATGAAATCGGAGATCTGCCTATCGATCTGCAGCCCAAACTCCTGAACGTGCTGCAGGAACGGCAGTTCCAACGGCTGGGTGGAGAGGAGACCCTTGAGGCGGACGTGAGAATCATTGCGGCTACTAATCTCGATCTTGAGCAGCGGATGAAGGAGGGACAATTCCGGGAGGACCTCTTTTACCGGTTGAGTGTCATTCCTATCGAGGTGCCCCCGCTGCGAGAGCGTCTTGAGGAACTCCGCCATTTGAGCGAATCGATGCTGAGGCGCATCGCTCCGCAGGGAAGGAACCGTAGCACGAAGCTTTCGAAAGAGGCTCTTTCTGCGATGCAGTCCTATGATTGGCCGGGAAACGTCCGGCAGCTTGAGAATGTGCTCGAGCGAGCGGCGGCCTTTTGTGAGGACGGTGTAATTTTGGCAGACGACCTGCCGAGTTCAGTTCGGGGAAGCGAGCCCTCGGGGCGGGTGCCAGACGGGATTGGTGGTATTGCGCTGTCAGACCTGGAGAGAGAGGCCCTGGTTCAGACCCTTAAGCTCTGCAATGGAAACAAGGCAGAGACCGCGCGGCGGCTCGAGGTGACGGAGAAGTCAATTTATAACAAGCTGAAGCGGCACGGATTGATGTGAGTGAAGCCCAACGTGAGCTCATGGACGAGGCTGCGCAGTGGCGTCGCCAGCTGGAGGTTGAGCAGAAGGCTCACCGTGAGGCCCTGCAACGTCTCGAGGATGCCACCGGGGAGCTGACCTATCTCAAGGAGCAGTTCGACCGGCGAGCCCGGGAGCAGGGGTGGAATCTTCGGGACCGTGATGACGAAAAGTTCAAGGTATTCTTTAATGCCTCAATGGATGGCATCATTCTTCTCGATGGCTTCGGCGCGTTTGTGGAGGTCAATGATACTGCGGTCCGGATGTCTGGTTTTTCACGCGAGCAATTACGTGGGATGTATGTTTCGCACCTGATGAACTTTGAGGTGGCCGGGCAGGCCCTGAACGAGGTTCAGCGGACAGGCCGGAGCCGGAGTGAGGCCCAGCTGCGGCGGGCGGACGGCTCCTTCCTCCCAGTAGAGGTAGTGTGGGGCCGGGTGAAATATGAGGGGCGAACCCTTGTGCATGGTATCGTGCGTGATGTGACGGAGAGGGTGAAGGCCCTGGGCGAAATTCACCTTGCGAGGGAGGAAGCAGAACGGGCTGAGAAGGCAAAGTCGATGTTTCTCGCGATGATGAGTCATGAGATCCGGACTCCACTCAACGGCATCATCGGCTACACGGAATTACTGCTCGACTCGCAACTGACGGAGGAACAGAGAGAGAACCTTGGATTGATCCACAAAAGCGGGGATTTACTCCTGAATATCATCAATGACCTTCTCGACTTTTCCCGGATTGAAAGCGGGCGCCTCGAGCTGGAGCAGGTTGATTTCGAGCTCAGTGATTGTGTGGAGGAGGTTCTTGGTCTTCATGCCGCAAAAGCTTCTGAGAAAGGGGTGGAGCTGACTTATGATCTGCACGACGAGATCCCTGTGGTGTTGTCCGGGGATGTAGCTCGGGTGAAGCAGATTCTCCTGAACCTGGTGTCGAATGCCTTGAAATTTACAGCCCGGGGGATGGTGGCAATTCATGGCCGGGTGGTTCCCGGTCCATTCCTTGAGCTTGCGGTAAGAGACACAGGAGTGGGGTTTGAACCCTCCAAGGTGGAAAGTCTTTTTGAGCCCTTCCAGCAGGAGGATGTTTCTACCACGAGAAAATTCGGAGGCTCGGGACTCGGGCTGGCAATCTGCAAGCGCCTCGTAAAACGAATGGGGGGTGAGATCTCCGCAAGTTCCCGGCTTGGTGAGGGAGCCGAGTTCCGATTCACGATTCCTCTGCAGACCGGGCAGTCGAGTGCATTCGCAGTAATTGAAGACAAGGGTCAGTTCCATGGTAGGAAGGCGCTTGTAATTGATGATAACGAGATCAATCAGCGGTTCCTCCAGAAGCGACTTCTCACCTGGGGCATGGAGAGTGATGTGGTGGACAGTGGGCAGCAGGGACTGCGGCAGCTTGGGAGCGCCCACTATGATGTGATCTTCTGTGACATGATGATGCCGACCATGGATGGGCTGGAGTTTGCCCGGCTGGCAGCGGAAGTCGCCGGGTCCCTCCTGCCTCCCATGATTCTGGTCACTTCCGCGCGATTGAGCGGAGAGAAGGAGCATGCTTTGGCAGCTGGATTTCGTCAGGTCCTTTTCAAACCGGTGCGACAGCGCGATATGTTCCGAGCTCTTAACTCAGTTCTGGATCTTGAAGTGTCAGTCCGTGCCTCCCCATCTTCGGGAGATACCGTAAAGGAGGAGGCGGAGGGGGCCCGTCTCATTTTGGTAGCGGAGGACAATCCGATTAATGCGCGGCTAGCCGGCCTGATCCTGAAGAGGTTTGGATTTGAGGTCCACACGGCTGAAAACGGGCGGGAGGCAATCGTGAAATTGCGGGAGGGGCACGACTACGAGGCGATCCTCATGGATATGAACATGCCCGAGCTGGATGGGGTTGGGGCGACCCGATTGGTCCGGGCTGGCGAGGGCGGAGGCGAGACCGCGACCATTCCGATCATCGCGATGACGGCAAACGTGTTCGAGGCCGATCGGGAGGCTTGTCTCAGCGCAGGGATGAACGGATACCTTCCCAAGCCCCTTCGGCCCGCCGATGTAGAATACGCGTTGCAGGAGATGGGGATGGTTCCTTAGCCTGTCTTTGGCCTCCTATAAAATTTACAATTGAGGTTAGGCGATCTGGTAAAACCTACAGAGAACCGGGTGAGGAAAATTATATTAACTTTTCCTTAGTAAATATACAGGTTGTTAATAATTAATGCCTTAAGGTAAGGATTTACGAAATTGGCACAGGTTATGCATAGGAGGTAGTTAGACCTCTTCCCTCATATGCCGAAACTAGTGCTTACACCGACTTCCATGATCCCCGTGTGCGGGGCCGTGGGCCTCACTGAGGGATGTCGGAATCGGCTTTTGGTCAAACGAGGAAAGAGGCAGGTGGGAAAGGGAAAACAATTTTCGATGGCAGGACAGTATGCAGGTCTCAACTGTGCACTGGAACTCGTGAGCAGCTCCTTAATCCGGGTGTGCGATGGGGCTCCAGAGCGCGGTCAACCTGAGTCCTTCCGACGGAACCCAGCTGGGAAGAATGACTTTCTTCCCGGTAATCATAGCAGAACGTGCCCGGGTGGTAGCGGGCACTTATTCGACTGACAAGGCAAGGTAAGGGGGGCGCCGGGTTTTCGTTTCGAAGCCGTGGCGCCTCTCTTATTGTTGGCTCCTTGAGGAACAGAAAGCTTGAGGTCCCGGAGTTTGCAATGAGGTGCAGCTGCGCGTAGAGGTTCCCCGTGTCCTTTCAACTGGTCAGCGAGTATGGCGTCAAGGGTGACCAGGAGCAGGCCATTGGAAAATTGGTCCGATCACTGGAGGCTGGTAACCGCCACCAGACCCTGCTCGGGGTCACTGGGTCCGGGAAGACCTTCAGCATGGCCAATATCATCGAGCGGATGGGCAAGCCCACGCTGGTGATGAGCCATAACAAGACCTTGGCGGCCCAACTCTATTCGGAGTTTAAGAATTTCTTCCCGAACAATGCGGTTGAGTATTTCGTCAGCTATTTCGATTACTATCAACCCGAAGCGTATATCCCAAGAAGTGATACCTACATCGAGAAGGACTCCTCCGTCAATGAGGAGATCGAGCGGTTGCGCCTCAGTACGATGGGGTCGCTTCTTACCCGGGAAGATGTCTTGGTGGTTGCGTCGGTAAGTTGTATCTACGGCTTGGGATCTCCCGACGACTACGAGGGCATGATGGTCCCGGTCTGGCAGGGGCAGCACTTGGGTCGTGATGAGTTCCTTGGCCTCTTGGTGGGCATCCTCTTCGAGCGTAACGATATTGCCTTCGGCAGAGGGAAATTCCGGGTGAGGGGAGATGTGGTGGAAATACATCCCGCTTATCTTGAGGACACCGCCATCAGGGTCGAATTCTTCGGAGATGAAGTAGACCGTATCTCCACCATTGACGTAATGACCGGGGCGGTCATGGAGCGCGTTGACAAGCACACCTTCTTTCCTGCCAAGCAGTTCGTCAGTTCGGCGGATAAGATGAAGAAGGCCATGATTGCCATCCGATCCGAGATGAACGAGCAGATCGCCCTTTTTGAGAAGAAGGGCAAGCTCATCGAGGCCCAACGGTTGAAGATGAGAACTGAGTATGACCTTGAGATGATGCAGGAGATGGGGTTTTGCCAGGGGATAGAAAACTACTCGCGACATATCACAGGTCGGGCGCCCGGGGAGCGTCCCTACACTCTGCTCGACTTCTTTCCCGATGATTTTCTGGTCCTCATGGACGAGAGCCACGTCAGCCTCCCCCAGATTCGTGGCATGTATGAGGGCGATTTGAGTCGGAAGAGTTCACTGGTCGACCATGGTTTCAGGCTGCCGAGTGCGCTGGACAATCGCCCACTGCGGTTTCAGGAGTTCATGGAAATGACCACCCAGCGGGTCTACGTGAGTGCAACTCCCGGTCCTTTTGAGGTCGTCAATTCCCGACCCGATAACAAGGGATGCATTGCCGTCCACGGGAACAAGGAGAAGGGCATCGACCCCATTCGCCTCCGGCAGCTTCGGATTGTTCCCAGCCCTACAGACCAGCCGGTGGAAGACTTTGACGTGACGCGCAAGGGCAATTCCCTGATTGCGGAGCAGATCGTGAGACCCACCGGCCTGCTGGACCCGGTTCTCACCCTCAGGCCTCTCAAGGGACAGATCGATGAGACTATCGAGCTGTGCCAGCAGAGGAGTGAGAGGGGAGAGCGGGTGCTGGTAACCACCCTGACCAAGAGGACGGCAGAGGACCTCAGTGAGTATCTGCAGGGCGCCCGGTTGAAGGTGCGTTACATCCACGCAGATATTGATGCTGTTGAGCGGGTGGAAATTCTCAGGCAGCTCAGGGCCGCCGAATTTGATATCCTGGTGGGAATTAACCTCCTGCGCGAGGGGCTGGACCTGCCCGAGGTGTCGCTCGTCTGTATTCTTGATGCGGACAAGGAGGGATTTCTACGAAATGAGACGAGCCTGATTCAGACGGCTGGAAGAGCCGCTCGTCACGTGAAGGGTGAATGCGTCCTTTTCTGCGACCAAGTGACGGATTCAATCCAGCGACTGATTGATGTGACGGAGAGTCGTCGCAGCAGGCAGCAGGCCTACAACGAGGAGCATAACATTACCCCCCATAGCGTTGTCCGTGCGGTGCAGCAAAGTCTGCAGCAGTATCAGGATGATAGAAGCCGGGCGGAGAAGCTGAATCGGTCACTGGTGGCGGAAGAGGCTTCCGTCTACGATGCGGTGAATGTCCTGAGCGAGCTCGAGGGAGAGATGCAGGAGGCGGCGGGTAAATTGGAATTTGAGCGAGCGGCACATCTCCGGGACCAGATCAAGCAGCTCAAGAAGCGAGCAGGTCTCGACAAGAAGGAAAAAAAGTGAGCGGCATTATTCCCAGGCATTCAGGAGCCGCCTGCTTCCGGGGGGCGCTCGGGTCCGAACCTCCGTCCCTGCCACCAGAGCGCGGCTATTCCGGCAAGGGCGATCACCGCGCCAAAGAACTCGCGCGATAGCTCAACCCGGGGATCAGCTGAGGACATGCTGACCTGCATCATGGTGAATTCGTCCTGGCCGAAAATGTTAATCCACAGTCCCCAGCCGGTTTGTCCCATTTTGGCGAGGCAGGCGATGGCCCCGACCAGAAGAAGCCATGGCGAGGCGGAACGCTTTACAAGGGTCAGGGCGAAAAGGGCGGAGACCAGAGCGTAAAAGCCAAGCCACAGGGCAGCATCGAGACTGGAGGCACGGTGATAAACCGCCGGGTCGATGTCGTTGTACTGAAATACCGCAAAGGCGCCGAAAAGAGCCACTGCGAAGCTATTTAAGATTCGGAGGGAGATGGGTAGTTTCATGGAATGGAGCTAAGAACCAAGGGCCCCGGGGAGGCTTGCGAATGAGCCATCTTGTCCCCTCGCAGGGAGGGTGCCAGCCCGATAAAGAGAGGTCAATCGGGCAGGATGATTCCAGTTGGGGCGGTGAGAGCAATCGTGGTGTGGGCGCAGACGCACCCTATTTTTTACGCAAGAAGCAGGTGAGATGGCTTTGGAGACCAGATTTCTCCCCCAATCTGGGTAGGAAGAGTACTCGATTATAGGCTTCGCGTGCTTGAAACCCCCTTTTTCCTAGTATATTGACTTCGATACTCGGACAACGTTCACTGCCGCTGCGCGGTGCCCTCGTGGGAGGGACTAACCTATCAACCGTATGCAAGCTCTCATGACTTCTATTTTCCGTTTCCTAGCGACAGGGTTCGCTGTTGGGCTCACCTTCCCGGCGCTCGCGCAACAATCAGAGAACAAGGGCCCTGACATGGCCCTGCTCCAGAAGGCGGCCCTCAATATCGATAAACACGTCGCTAACCTCTACAAGAGGAAAAAGTTGAAGGTCCCTGAGGTTGTTGACGATGCGACTTTTCTCCGGCGGAGCTTTCTGGTGGCGGCGGGAAGAATCCCGACTCTGGCGGAGGCTCGGATGTTTCTGGAGATCGAAGACGAGGATAAGCGGAGGATGCTCGCCAATTACCTGATGAGCGATAAGAATGACGGGTATCGCAGCTCAATGGTCAACTGGGTCAGTGACCTCCTCCGTCTCACGGACGAGTTCAACGAAGGTCAGGCAGCTCCTTATGTGGAGTTTGTTCATGAAGCCATGGGTAACAACATGCCTTGGAATGACTTTGCTCGTCAGTTGCTCAGCGCGAAGGGTAGTGGATGGAGCGAGGGTAATGGAGCGGTAGGATATTTTGTCAGAGATAAGGGCATGCCCCTCGATAACCTCTCAAATACCATGCGGATTTTCACCGGGGAGCGCATGGAATGTGCCCAGTGTCATGACGCGCCCTTCAACAAGTGGGAACGTATTCAGTTCTATGAGTTAGCGGCTTTTACCAATGGACAGCAGGAAATTAATCGGGGTCCGTGGAACAGCGTGTGGCGTGAGGTGCGGGATGCAAAAGAGGAGCGAACAGAGTTCGGACGTCTTGTAGAATGGATTGGAGACAACGTGAACTACTTCACTCTTGGAGGTGGAGGTAAGGGACGCATCAAGCTTCCCAGTGATTACCAGTACCGTGATGGAGATCCCGGAGAGATGATTGGGGGAAAGACGCATTTCGGAAAAAGAATCCGCTCTTCAGAGCGCCGGGATGACGACACTGCCCGTGATGACTTCGCGAATTGGATGGTGACTGCCAATGATAACTTCACGTCCGTCATCGTAAATCGGATGTGGCAGCGCATCATGGGCAAGGGAATCTATGAGCCTGTAGACGAATACAAAGAGTCGAAGAAGACGATTACCCCGGAGCTCATGGATTATCTCATCAGCCTGATGAAGGATGACCTGAACTACGACCTCCGGGCGTTTCAGCATGTGCTCCTGCTGACCAAGAATTTTCAGTTTGCTGCTAACCCTCAGGCTTTTGAGGCAGGGATGCCACAGGCATTCAATGGCCGTCAGATTGAACGCATGAGTGCGGAGCAGGTCTGGGACTCGCTGGTCACCCTGACTGCTGGAAATCCTGATCAGCTCCCCAAGAGGCGGTTCAGTGACACAGTCTACTACCGGGGCAAGCCCGTGCTGGTAGGGCAGAAGACTATGGCTCAACTCAGTAAGGAGCTCCTCGCGATCCAGAAGGTTGACGAATACAAATCTTACGTTTCGCAGTTACTATCCTCGATCAAGGCGGGTAACTCAGGAGCAAGCAGCGAAGCCATGATGGCGATGCAGCGCGCCGGGCGCCCGGGGCCTGCGAGCGGCATGGCAAGAGCGTCTGAGCTTCCGGCTCCGGCGCCGAATGGCCACCTCCTCCGGATGTTTGGTTCCTCGGATCGTGATCTGATCGATTCGGCAACTCGGGAACCCAACATGGCGCAGGTGCTCTCCGTCATGAATGGCTACGTAGAGAAGATGGTGGTCAGCAACCGGAGTTCAGCTGTTTACAAGGCTCTTGAAGCGGGGACATCCGATCGCGACAAGGTTCGCTTTCTCTACTACTCAATCCTGAGTCGCTCTCCCACGCCGGAGGAGATGGCCCTCCTGATGCGCGACGTTATTGACGGCAGCACAGAGAGTTATGAGAACCTGACTTCGGCCCTGATCTCCACCCACGAGTTTATATTTGTCCAGTAAGCACCCTAACCCATCACAACCGCAGATGAACACACAAGAATTCAAGAAGCAGGATGAGCTGACCCGTCGCCAGATCATGGCGAATGCAGCCCGTTCATACCTCGGAGTCACAGTCGCTCCAATGTTGGGGGGAACCCTTGCCACCGGCGCACTGGGAGCTCCCAAGAAGGGAGTAGGACCAGGCAAGGTGGCAGAGCATGTCATTTTCCTGAACATGCAGGGCGGCATGAGTCATCTCGATACGTTTGACCCCAAGCCCCGCAACAAAGAGGTGCAGGGTCCCGTGGAGGCGATCCCCACGAGTGGCGACTACGAGGTGTCGCAGTATCTCCCAGAGTTTGCCAAGATTGCGGACAAGGCCTGTGTGATCCGGTCGATGAGTTCCACGCAGGGTGCGCACGAGCAGGGTCAATACATGCTCCACCGCAGCTACCAGCCGCGGGGAACGATTGTTCATCCTGCCATCGGGTCATGGATCGTCCGGCACAAAGGGCGTAAAAATGCGACTCTTCCAGGTTTTGTTACGGTTGGAACCAACCCCAAGAATGCCTCGGCTGGTTTCTTCGGCGCCGAGTTCCAAGGAGTCCCGCTGGGGCGGCCCGATGAGGGTCTGAAGGATTCGAAACGGCCGAATTCGGTGAGTGAGGAAGATTTTACCAAGCGTCTCGCTATTGCAGACGTTCTGAACAAGAAGTTTCATGAGACGTATAAGTCTCCTGATGTGAAGTCCTATGACAGCCTGTATGACGAGGCCGTGAATCTCATGAAGAGTGAGGATTTGAAGGCCTTTGACATCAAGCGTGAACCAAGTGCTACGCGTTCGAAATACGGGAACGACCGTTTTGCCCAGGGCTGCCTTCTCGCGCGCCGGTTGGTAGAAGTGGGAGTGCGGTTCGTGGAAGTCGGTCTTGGGGGGTGGGATACCCACTATGATAATTTCAATTCCGTAGAGGCCCGCGCAGCAGTCCTCGACAAGGGTTTCTCAACCCTTATCGCTGACTTGGAGGACAAGGGACTCCTCGATACCACTCTGGTGGTGATTGGAACGGAATTTGGTCGGACACCGCACATTGTAACAGAGCATAACAATGGACGCGATCACCACCCAGCCTGCTTCTCAGCTGTGATTGCCGGAGCAGGAGTCAACGGTGGAACTACCTACGGGAAATCCGATAAGGAAGCCCGTCGCCCCGATTCAGACCCAGTAACTGTGCAGGACTTCAATGCCACTATCGGGTATGCACTGGGAATTGATTCTCACAAGATTCTCCACTCTCCGAGCGGGCGTCCGTTCCGGATGGCTGGTGCGGAGAAGGGCCTCGGAACGCCCGTGAAGAGTATTTTCGTCTAGGGTCTCAGGGCGAAAGATTATAATCTCACTAAGAAGGTGCCCCCGGGAGGTGGCACCTTTTTTTATTTCATCACTCCGGTATTGGTTACCGGGTGAGTATCTCTTTCAGTAGCAGGTTGCGATGCCCCGGGATCTGCCCAAAGAGGTTCAGGATCTAAAAAATACCCCTTTTTTTCTTGTAGGAAGGCGGGTGAAGTGCAAATTATTAAGGTAACTTAATTAAATAGGAGGCCGATTCGAATTGGTCTCAGGGCCGAATAAGCCCCGCAGAATTTAAGGCGAGTGCGTTGTGCGATAAAAAGAGGGCGGTCTTCGGACTGCCCTCTTTTTCGTATCGAGCTATTGCAGCAAGTAGATTGGACCTGCGAAACCCTTCTTCGGTCAAGGTCGGGGTTCAGAGCGAAAGCGCTTTCCTGAAATTTCCCTGATAGTTCTATCGCCTTGCCCTTCTTCAAACCCTTACCTAGGTTCCCTCCCCGCGCATGTCTGCCAGTTCGCCTATTTTTCCGGATCTCCGGATGCTTTCGACCATCGATCAGGTGGGAGTGGAGGAGCGTGCGCGGCGTTTCCAGACGCGAAGCATCAAGAGTGAGAGTAAACTTTCTGCCCTGAAACTTGCGGTCACAATGTTAGATGTCACGACTTTGGAGGGCAAGGACAGCCCAGGGAAGGTCAAGCAGTTGTGTGCTAAGGCCAAGCGGCCATTGCCGGAGGATCCGTCTATCGGGCCGGCAGCGGCAATTTGTGTCTATCCCCGGCTGGTAAGGGTGGCGAAGGAGGCCGTGGGGCAAAGTGGAGTCAAGGTCGCCAGCGTTGCTACGGGTTTTCCGAGTGGCCAGAGTCGTCTCAAGGAGCGCCTCTCGGAGATCCGCTATGCCGTTGGAGCGGGTGCTGATGAGATTGATATGGTAATTTCGAGGGGAAAGCTCCTGCATGGGGCTTTTCGAAGCATCTTCGACGAAATTGTCCGGTGTAAGGAAGCCTGTGGCGGGGCTCATCTAAAGGTGATCCTCGAGACCGGAGAGCTGCAGACCTACGATACGGTACGCATTGCGAGTGAGATCGCAATGGCTGCAGGCGCGGATTTTATCAAGACCTCAACTGGCAAGATTCAGCCTGCGGCAACCCTGCCCGTGACCCTTGTTATGCTGGAAGCAATTCAGGACTACCATGACCGGACGGGTCGAATGGTGGGGATGAAGCCTGCAGGGGGAATCAGTGATGCCAAGACCGCGATACACTATCTTGTCATGCTGAAGGAGACTCTGGGTAAGGAGTGGCTCACGAGTCGTTGGTTCCGCTTTGGTGCCAGTTCCCTGACAAACGACCTCCTCATGCAGATCCGGAAACAGCAAACGGGCCGTTACCAGTCGGCAGATTATTTTACCAAGGACTGAATAGAATGCCAGAAGCACAGGATAAAGGGGCTGCAGGATCGAAGACCAAGAACGCGAGCCCGGGTAAAAACAAGAGCCGCCACGATTTCGTGGAGGGAGATCGCTATGCGCCGGCTCCTGAGAGCAGCGAGCACGTCGTGCTGAAAGAGAGCTATGACTTTTATATCGGTGGTGAGTGGTTGCGAGCACCCAAGCGAACCGAGACCCGGAATCCCGCAACAGGTGAAGTCCTTGCCGAGATAGGTGAAGCCGGCCCGGGAATGGTCAAGAAGGCGGTAGCTGCCGCGAGGAAGGCCTATGAGCAGACGTGGTCCACAATGCCGGGGCGTGAGCGCGGCAAATACCTCTTCCGTCTGGCCCGCCTTATTCAGGAGCGGTCCCGTGAATTCGCGGTGGTGGAGACTATGGATGGAGGTAAACCCATCAGGGAGAGTCGTGATATCGACCTGCCTCTGGTCGCTGCGCATTTCTTTTACTATGCGGGGTGGGCGGACAAACTTGATTACGCGTTTCCCGGTCGGACCGCTCAGCCCCTTGGTGTTATCGGGCAGATAATTCCGTGGAATTTCCCTCTTCTCATGGCAGCGTGGAAGCTGGCGCCAGCACTTGCCTGTGGGAATACGGTTGTGCTCAAGCCGGCGGAGACGACCCCCCTGACGGCTCTTAAACTTGCTGAGCTGATCGAGGAAGCGGGCTTCCCTCCGGGAGTTGTGAATGTCCTCACTGGAGGAGGAAAGACCGGGCGTCATCTTGTCCGCCATCCTGATATCGACAAAGTGGCGTTCACGGGATCAACCGAAGTGGGGAAAATGATCCAGAGGGATCTTGCGGGAACCGGGAGGCGCTACACGCTGGAGCTGGGTGGCAAGGCCGCAAATATTATCTTTGATGATGCGCCGGTGAATCAGGCCGTGGAGGGTATCGTGAACGGCATTTTCTTCAACCAGGGTCACGTCTGCTGTGCGGGGTCGCGTCTGTTCGTGCAGGAAGGAATCGCGGATACAGTGGTTCGAAAGCTTAAGCGCAGGATGGACAATCTTGTCCTGGGTGACCCCCTCGATAAGAATACGGACGTGGGTGCGATCAATTCGCAGGAACAATTGGATCGAATCAAGGTATTGGTGGATTCCGGGAAAGAGGAGGGAGCAAAATGCTGGCAGAGTGGTCAGAAGCTTCCGCGCAAGGGGCTCTGGTTTAAGCCCACGATCTTCACGGAATGCGCCCAGAGTCACCAGATTGTCCAAAAGGAAATCTTTGGCCCCGTCCTTGCGATACAGACCTTCCGAACACCGGAGGAAGCCGTTGAAAAGGCCAACAATACACCGTATGGGCTGAGTGGTGGAGTCTGGACGGACAAGGGTTCGAAGATTTTCAAGATTACGAGTCAGATTCGGGCTGGGGTCCTCTGGGCTAACACCTTTAACAAGTTCGATCCGGCTTCGCCCTTTGGGGGATATAAGGAAAGTGGGCTGGGCCGGGAGGGAGGCCTTCAAGGTCTGGCGCCATATCTGGATCTTCACTAGGTCCTGCAAAAGGAATTCATCACACAACACCTCGAATCATGGCCGCGAAGAATCGATTAGTAGTAAACAAGACCTACAAGCTCTATCTTGGAGGAAAGTTTCCGCGTAGCGAGTCGGGGCGCTACTATGAAGTCAAGGGGCGTAAAGGCGCTCTTTTGGCGAACGCCTCAAGAGCCAGTCGCAAGGATTTTCGCAATGCAGTGGTGGCCGCCCGCAAGGCATGGTCTGGGTGGAACGATACATCGGCCTATCTCCGGGGACAGATCTTGTATCGTATTGCAGAAATGCTGGAGGGGCGAACCGAGCAATTTGAGGAGGAGCTGCGGCTCCAGGGGTCTACCCCTTCTGCTGCGAGAAAGGAAGTCACCAAGGCCGTAGACCTTCTGGTTCATTACGCGGGATGGAGCGACAAGTATCAGTCCCTTTTCTCCAGCGTAAATCCGGTATCAACCCCGCATTTTAACTTTTCGGTGCCAGAGCCCACCGGAATTGTTGCGGTGGCGGCTCCGGAGGCTCGCAGCCTGCTCGGACTGTGCTCGGCCATTGCGCCAATCCTGACCGGAGGGAATACCAGTGTCGTTCTTGCATCACACTCAAAGCCTCTTTGTGCGATCACACTTGCGGAGGTCCTCAACAGTTCGGATGTTCCAGCTGGGGTGGTCAATATACTCACCGGGTTGCGGGATGAATTGCTGCCCCAGTTCGCGGAGCATATGGACGTGAACGCCCTCCTTCTATGCTCTGACGAGGAAGAGGAGGCCAAGATGGCAGGGAAGAAGGCGGCGGAGAACCTCAAGAGAGTGGTTTCTCATCCAGATAGTCCACTGGAAGAGGATCCTTATCACATTCTCGATTTCCAAGAGATCAAGACGACTTGGCACCCGGTTGGGGTGTAAGGACGGTGGGAGAATAAGGGGTTCCCATGGAGGGGAAGATTGGCCTCGTGCTCTGGTGATTGCGGGAGTGCTTCGGCTCTATTGCCGTTGGATGGAGAGGCGTTCATTGGGTAAAAACTTTGTACAAGTTAAGCAACAACCCCCAGTCCCTTAGCTTTCGAGAGCTCTCGCGAAATTCCTCTTGAGAAAATCGGGTTTGGAGGGCCGTATAAGCTTTATATGAGCATGGATGAAAAAGAGGCCGTCGAGAAGCTCCATAAGGTTTATGGCCAGATGAAGGAGGAGCTGGCGCAGGTTATCGTAGGACAAGAGCAGGTTGTTGAGCAGGTCCTGATGGCAATTTTTTGCCGGGGTCATGCTCTTCTCGTCGGGGTTCCGGGCCTCGCCAAAACTCTTCTTGTCTCAACGGTAGCCAAGGCGCTGGACCTCAGCTTTAAGAGGATTCAATTCACTCCTGACCTGATGCCGGCCGACATTACGGGAACAGATGTCCTCGAGGTGGATCAAGAGACGGGAAGGCGGAGCTTCCGCTTTTTGGAAGGGCCGATCTTCGCGAACATGATCCTGGCAGATGAAATCAACCGGACTCCGCCGAAGACTCAGGCGGCCTTGCTGGAAGCCATGCAGGAGCATCATGTCACCGTGGGTGAAAAGACCTGTCACCTCCCCGATCCTTTCTTTGTGCTGGCAACCCAGAACCCTATTGAGCAGGAAGGAACTTATCCGCTTCCCGAGGCACAGCTGGATCGTTTCCTGTTCAATATCGTGGTGGACTATCCAGACGATAAGGAGGAGCGGGAAATTATCCGGAGGGTGACCAGTCCTGGCGAGGGTGAGGTCAATGCCCTTATGACGGCGGAAGAAATTCTCAAGCTTCAGGATATTGTGAAGCGAGTACCAGTTGGGGATCATGTGATTGATTTTGCAGCTGATATTGCGAGGGCGACGCGGCCAAACTCCGGGGAAGCTCCAGAGTTCGTCAAAGACATGGTAGGCTGGGGGGCCGGCCCTCGAGCTGGGATTGCCCTGATCGCAGCGGCGAAGGCTCATGCGGTCCTACGCGGTCGCTTCCACGCCACCACCGGGGATGTCGCTGCGGTGGCTCCCCCAGTGTTGAGGCATCGGGTCTTGACGACCTTTAATGCTGAGGCCTCAGGCGTCACGAGTGACAGTATCGTCGAAATGCTCCTAGAGCACCTGCAGCCCAAGGAAGAGATCAAGATCTAGTTCATCGTTTGTGCTCGCAGTAATATGATCAAATTGGCTTAGAGGCGTCCAGACTCCTGCACATGTCTTCAATCGAAGTTCCTGAATCCATGAAGCTCCTCCCGGAGGAGACGATGGGGATTATGCGAAGGCTGGAGTGGCTGGCGCGCAAACGCATGCAGGGAACCCTGACGGGGAAGCATACCAGTCCGGACAAGGGCTTTTCGGTCGAGTTTGCCGAACACCGGGAATATACCCCGGGAGACGACCCGCGGAATCTGGACTGGCGGGTGATGGCGAAGAGTGACCGTAATGTCATCAAGCAATATATAGAGGAGACTAATCTGCGCGTTACAATCGCGGTGGATGTTTCCGGGTCGATGGCCTTTGAGGGAGACGAAGCTGCGGAGGTGGACGGGAAGGCCATGTCCAAATTTGCCTGTGCTCGCTATCTCGCCGCGGCGCTGAGCTACCTTTTTATCAAGCAGGGAGATGCTG
Organism: Akkermansiaceae bacterium UBA5689; assembly: GCA_002420305.1. GTDB lineage: Bacteria > Verrucomicrobiota > Verrucomicrobiia > Verrucomicrobiales > Akkermansiaceae > Roseibacillus_B. The sequence goes on from DIHT01000153.1 coordinate 26,244, forward strand.
CTGGGTTGGTGACCTTTGATTCGCAGGTGCGGTCCTACCTGCGTGCCGGCAGCCGGCCCAGCCACCTGCGTCGTATTGTGGAAACGCTGCATCAATCAGAGCCCGGGGAAGATACCAAAGTAGGTAATGTCCTTCATGAGGTGGCTGAGCGGATCCACAAACGTGGATTGGTTATTCTTATCAGTGATTTCTTTGATGATCCGCAGGATATCATAGAGTCTCTCCACCACTTTGACTTCAGACAGCACGAACTCGTGCTCTTGCACGTGTTGGCAGATGAGGAGCTGACCTTTCCCTTCAAGAACTTCCAGAGATTCCGGGATCTCGAAGGGGTAGAGTCGATGCTTCGAATCGATCCGCAGGCCGTTCGGGCCGCCTATCTCGAGAAAGTGCGGACCTTTATCAAGTCCATGGAAACAGCCAGTGGCAAGTTGCAGGCGGACTACGTGCCCGTGAATACCAAGACGCCCTTGCGGGACAGTCTGCTGCGCTACCTTGGCCGGAGAATGCACGCCAGACGGTAGATTACCGAATGAAATATTTGTCCCAGCGTCCCATGAATCCGTCAGAACAGTCAAAATCAACAGCTGACCAGTAGTCCAGAATGCTCTTTCTCAATCCTTGGCTGCTCATCGGACTCGCAGGAGTTCTGGTGCCCATCATTCTGCATATGATGCGTCGGCAGTCGGCTAAGCCCTTGGATTGGGGAGCGATGCGCTTTCTCTTCGATACGGTAGCGATGCGGCGCCGTCGAATGGAATGGGAAGACATGCTGCTGATGGCGGCTCGCTGCCTTCTGATTGCGTTGCTGGCCCTGGCTCTCGCTCGCCCCTTCGTGCCGCCTGATTCGACGGTTCCATGGGTTTTCGTGCTGCCATTGGCTCTTCTTGGGGTAGGGGCTCTCGGAGCATCCTTCGTTCTGAGTAGGACAGCAAGTCGATGGCTCGTCAGAGGGCTCGCGTTCCTGCTCCTTTTCGCGGGGGTTGCACTGGTTCTTTTCGAGCGGCAACTCAATCTGGCCCGCTTTCAGAATACAGGGAGCCGGGATATCGCTCTTGTGATCGACGCCTCGAGCTCGATGGAGATTCCCGGGCCAGCAGGAAAAAAGTCCTTCGACCGGGCTATCGAGGAAGCGATTACTCTGGTGAAGGAAGCCCCCAGAGGCTCAGCATTCTCGGTCATTCTGGGAGGTCCTGCTCCAGACGCAGTGACCGGTGCGCCTCTGACTCACCGGGCGGATGTCATCAAGGTTCTTGAAGAGCTCCGCCCGGTAGGAGGCCCTTTTCGGGCGCATGATGCTTTGGGGGTCAGTCTGCTTAATCTCGAAAAAGGGTATCACCGAGCCAAGGAGATCGTTGTCTTCACGGACAGTCAGCGACTGGGTTGGCGCCTGGACAGCCCCTCTGCATGGACGAATCTCGGGGATGCCGTGAAAGGGCTGCCAAGTCCCCCTAAGCTCATGGTGCGGAGCTTTCCTCCGCCCGAGGCTCTACGGAATGTGGCGGTATCCGGCATCGATCTTTCAAGAGAGGTCGTTGGAACAGACAGGGAGGCTACAATACGGATAACCGTCGAGAATACGGGGACCGAAGCGGTTACTCCCGAGCCTCTGCAAGTAACGGTAGGGGAGCAAGTTCTTGAGCCAGCAGCGATTGGGCAGTTGGCGCCCGGTCAGGAGGAAACCATTGAGATGCGACATCTTTTCAGGGAATCGGGTCCAACGGTGGTGAAGGCTGTGCTTGATGCCGGAGATGACCTTCCTCTGGATGACACCAGGGAGCGGGTTGTCACGGTGAAGCGCCGGTTACCGATCCTTCTTGTGGATGGAAATCCCAGTGGCGGATTTTTTGAGAGGGCAGCTGGTTTTACGGCTCTTGCACTCGCGCCATCACCTGAGTTGGTGGAGGGGAATCAGGCCTCTGATAATTACCTGATGGAGCCAATGGTTCTGCCAGCTCCAGAGATCACCACTCTGAAGGACCTGGAGAGGCACAAGGTGGTTGTTCTCGCGGATGTGGCCCGCCTTCCCAGAGCGGTGGCGGATCGGGTTGCCGCTTACGTAGCCAACGGCGGAGGTCTACTGATTCTCGCGGGGCCTCGGATCGATGAAGTCTTTTACAATGGCTGGGATGGGCCCGGTGGGCCGGTGAGCCCCGTAGGTCTGGGTGCTCTCCGGGCTGACGCAGAGGGAATTCAGCCGGCTCCTTCAACTTTTGATCATGAAACGCTAGTGCTCTTCAAGGACGAGCGGAAAAGTGATCTGGGGAAGGCAAGCCTCTCCGGATTTCGGGCAGTGACTGAGCGCCGGGACGGGGGCTCGATAGCGGCTTCCTACTCCAATGGTGAGCCATTCCTTGCCGGGCGTAATTATGGGAAGGGAAGGGTTCTTCTTGCGACCTCAGGATTTGATGTTCGGACTGGAAATCTGACAACCAGACAATCCTTTGTGCCCTTGGTTCATGAGCTCGTGACATGGCTTGCCGGAGCTGGCGGGGTGGAATTGAATGTTGATGCAAACTGGCAGCCGGCTCTGGCGCTGCCGGGAGGTGGAGGCCTTAAGGGCACATACTTTCGAGCCATGGATGAGAGCCGTGGAATTGCCATCGAGAGGGTGGATCCAACTATCCAATTCGACTGGAAAGATCAGCAGCCCTACAAGGGGATGAATCGCGACCGATTCCAGATTCTCTGGGAGGGGCACCTCGTTCCGCCAGTCAGTGGAAATTATCGTTTCCGTATGGAGGTAGATGACAAGGCGACCTTGAAGATTGGCGGCCGCACGGTCATGAGAATGGTTTCGACGGGACAGCGGGAAAGTGGCGAGGTCAAGCTTGAGGCAGGAACGCCAGTTCCGATCTCACTTGCGTATCAGGAGGAGTATTCCTTCGCGAGTATGAAGCTGTTCTGGCAGGTCCCTGGTGGGGAGATGAAGATTATTCCTTCGCAAGCTCTTCTCCCGCTTACAGGTAATCGTGAGAAGGAGATTGTGGCTAGAAGTACGGCGGTCGATCCGCGAGGGCAAGAACGTAAGGTGAACGTCTCGGTAGGTCGTCGGGGACGGCTTCTCGAGCTGGAGGGGGCCGCTATTCCGGGGTTGTATAAGGTGAATATCCCTGAGCAGCTGGGCGAGGAGCTCGAGGAGTTTGAGGGATCCAAGGTGCCATTGGTTGTACGGCGCGATGTGAGGGAGAGCCGACTCGATCCTCTGGAGGAAGTTGACAAGGCGTTAATTCGTAAAAGTATCGACCTCGTCGAGGCGCGGAATGTCACCGACCTGCTGGCGGTGCTCAGCGGAAAGGGTTTTGGAAAAGAGCTCTGGAAATTTCTCGCGGTAGCAGCGTTCTTCCTCCTGCTTCTGGAGGTGGCTCTTGCGCGCTGGATCTCAAAATCGCGTCGAAGTGCAGAGGATGTGAAGGTGGAATTTGAAGAGAAGTCCGGGCCTGATCCCGAAATACTGGAGAGAATGAAAGGAGTCAGGAAGGCGGAATGAGCAGAGTGCTGACATGGATTCGTGGGCCGGTGATCTTTGGATTGGCGTGGATGCTGATATTCCTGCTTGGAAGGGTTTTGCATCTCGGCACGGGATGGCCTCTCTGGACGGTCGCGCTCATCGCTGCTGTGGCGGTTGAGATTATTCTTCGGCTCTACCGCTACGAGCAGGGTGCGGTTGGTCGCAGGAAGGGTGGCTGGCTTACGGCCCTGCGCCTCATGGCTCTGGTCGCTCTGGTCTGGATGCTTCTTCAGCCTGTTTTCAGCCGAAAGGTGAACCGGGAACTGGAGCAGGAGGTCGTGGTGGTTCTTGATGAATCGGCCTCAATGAATCTTATCGATCCGGGGGAAACCTCCACTCGCTACGACATTGCTGCGGAGGCCATCAATGCCAGTGGTCTTTTCGAAGAGCTTGAGGGTAAGGTTGGGGTACGTCTGATGCGAGCGGCTCGTAAGGCTCTTGGGGAGGATGAGGAGGCTGTTGAGGGCTGGGATCAGGCTACGGATCTGGCAAACGCGATGACTACCGTTCTGGAACAAGTGCCTCCGGATAATCTCGCCGGCCTCGTCATGATGACGGATGGAAGGCACAATCGGCCCGGCCGGGTTGAGGATGTCGCGCGTCGCTTCGGGATTCTTGATGCTCCGATCGGGGTTGTGGGAATTGGCAGTGAGGACGCTCCACAGGATGCTGCAATTCTCGATGTCCGTTCGCCTGATGCGATTTATCTCGGAGACCGTCTTCGGGTTGCTGCAGTCGTAAAATTCGACGGATATCGTGGTCGCCGAGCGACGGTTCGCCTTAAAAAAGGGGAAGAGATTGTGGAAGAGAAGGTTATTCGTATTCCGCAGGACCATCATCAGGAGGAAGTTCGCTTCAACGATGTTCCCGATGCAGATGGTATCAACGCCTACACCGTAGAGCTGGTGAATCTCAGGGAAGAATTTTTTGATCAGAACAACAGCTGGCAGTTTGAGACTGCGATTACGGATGCCCGCACCAATGTTCTGATCGTAGATTCTCACCCTCGCTGGGAATTCCGCTACCTGCGTAATTTGTTTTACGGGAGAGATAAGTCGATTCATCTGCAATACGTCCTGTTGGAACCCGATACGATTCTTGGACAGACACTGAGCCCTGTTCCCGCTTCAGCGGCACGAAAGTTCGGGGATGCACAGGCGACTGAATTGCCGACCAGTGAGGAAGAATGGCGTAAATTTGACGTGATCATCATTGGAGATGTGCCGGCCGATTCGATCGATGAGAGCACATGGGATATCATCCGCAGTTGTGTGACAGAAAGAGCTGCGTTTCTGGTAGCCGTCGCCGGTCCCCGCCACATGCCGCATGGGCTTGAGTCTGAAATCGCCCGTGATCTTCTCCCGGTGAAGTATACCCCTGGCAGCCGGACATTTTTTGGGAGTAAGGATCCTCCCTTTCGCCTTCTTCTCACCGCTCAGGGTCGCAATCACCCTGTGACTGCGCAGTCCGATAGTCGCCTTGAGAATGAACGTCTCTGGGGAGAATTCCCTGACTTCCGCTGGCGGCTTCCTGTTGACGGGGTAAAGGAGGGGGCAGATGTTCTTGTGGTAGCTTCCAGTGAGAACAGCGAAGATGCTGCACTGAGTAGTGTTGATGATCTGAGCAGCGCGCTCTCACGTTTGGCGCAGCGCAAAGAGAGGGAGGCGAAAAATGCTATTCTGGTAGCCCAGCAAGTGGGGAACGGCAAAGTGGCAATGATGTTGACCGATCGGACGTGGCGATTGCGTGAGGGGGTTGGGGATGTCTACCATCACCGGTTCTGGGGGCAGCTCGTACGTTGGGGTGCTGGACCGAACCTGCGTTCAGGAACTTCCTCAGTACGGCTCGGAACTGATAACCTCAGCTACACCGGTGATGACCGTATACAGATCACCGCCCGTCTTCTAGATGAGGAAAAGAATCCGGTGAAGGATGAGTCACTCAAGGCTGAGGTCTGGCGTGATGGAGAGAAGCTGGCTACGGTCCAGATGAGTTATCTGGAAGGGTCTCCGGGTCTTCACGGTGCGCAGGCAGGGCCATTTTCCGGTTCGGGAGACTATCAGATCAAGCTGACAGGAAAAAAAGCGACAGACTTATTGGAGACCGATGGTGAGGGAGGAGTCTCCACTGCTTTCCGTGTGGTAGGGGCCATGAGCCCTGTCGAGCTTTCAGAAACTACCTTGAACCGGCCTCTGCTCAATACGCTGGCGGAGCTCTCGGGTGGGCGAGTAGTCACCCCGGATGAGGCAGGACAACTGGCAGGGCTGTTTCTTACCGGTGAAGAGACCCGGGAAGAGCTCCGGGAGACCCGGTTGTGGGACCATTGGATCCTCTTGGTATTGTTTTGCGCGCTATTAACCTCAGAATGGGGTATCAGAAGGGGTAGTGGACTTCCGTGAAGAAGGGCATACCTCACCAGATTTTCGCATAGACCCGAACAGGCCTACCAGACCCCGAATTGACACCATCCGATGAGTACGAATCTACCCCGGGAAATTACCAAGCCACTCCAAGCTCTCCTCCGCAGAGTACGCAGAATGCAGATCCTTCGAGGGCTTGCGGCGATGGCGACCGTGGTGCTGGGAGGACTTCTGATCTCGATGGCAGCTCACCTTCTCTTCGCGCCCGTCCCGGTAGAGGTTAGTTGGATTCTTCTCGGGTTGATCGGGGCGGGATTGCTCTGGTCTGCTGCCAAATGGTTCATCAAGCCTCTGAGGGGAAGGATCACCCTGATTCAGATCGCTCGCTGGCTGGAGACGCGTCACCCTGAGATTCAGGAGCGGGTGAGTACGGCCCTTGAGCTTTCAGACCATTCCAAGGGTGGAGTTTCCGAGGGGCTTCTGCAGCAGCTGGTTGAGGAAGCTGAGGGAGATGTCAAAGGGGTCAACCCGACCAGAGAGGTACGGGCACGTCGGGCGAAGCGCTGGCTCTGGCCGGCTACTGCACTCGCAGCAGTTTTTGTTGCCGTCTTTATTATTTTCCCTGAACAGTCCCGGCGTCTTCTTGTCCGGGCAGTAGCTCCTTTCAGTGACCTGGGCAATGCCGGGGCGGTGCGGTTTACGATCGAGCCGGAAAATATTAATGTCCTTGAAGGTGATGAGGTCAGGATTGTCATCAAATACTCTGACGACAATGTGGAGGAGCTTGCTCTTGTGATGGAGCGTGAGGGCCAGGATCCGCTGACGGAAATGCTCAAGCTTGCAGGGGTGGAGGATGGTATCAGCCGGTTTGAGTATCGCCTTCCCTCGGCGAAGGAGAGCTTTCACTACTTTGCACAGACCGGAAAGGCCCAGAGCGATGGGTTTGATGTGAGGGTCTCGATGTTGCCTCGAATTGAGGCAGTGAAGATCGGAGTCGAATTCCCGGAATACACCGGTCTACTCGCGGAACAGCGGCCTCTCGAGGATGGAATTTCTGCTCTTGGGGGCTCTACGGTCTCTCTCGGGGGAGAGACCACTCCCGGAGTGGAACGAGGACGATTTCTTCTGGATGGCGAGGAAGTTGGCACAGTGCGTATTGAGCGAGGTCCGGAAAGGTCGACGGTTCTTGTGAACTGGACTCTCGAGCCAGAGAAGGGCGGGCTTGGTCAGGTCATGCTGTATCACGAGCTTGGTCGAGAGATCGAAGGATTACGTTTTCCGGTCAAAGTCGAGAAAGATGCGGTTCCTCAAGTGGCGCTATTGGCTCCGACTCAGCCCGAGCTGCGACTACGGCCGAATGAGCAGGTTCGCCTCGAATACGAGGTTCTGGAGGATTTTGGATTGAAGGCCGTTGCGGTGGATCTCGTCATCAATGGCAGTGAAGTGCCCCCCTTGGCTGCGGTTGCCGCGAGGAGGGACCCTCTTAGTGCAAATCCTTTATGGAGAGGGGAGGAGACGGTCTCGCTCGGGGAATTGTCCGAAAAATACGATAATCTCGAAGAGGTTCGAATGGCGGTGCTGGTAACCGATAACCTGCCGGAGTCCTTAGGAGGCCCCAATGTGGGTCGGTCGGAGTGGCTGGTAGTCAAGATTGACCGGAATGCGGAGTCGCTGGCCCGGCAGGAGATCAGGGCGCAGCAGAGCGATGTGCGTGAGACCATCAACGAAGCCATCCGGGAGACCAGAGAGGCGAAAGATCGCATGGAGTGGCACAAGGAGAATGTGAAGAAAGAGGAGCTTCCGGAACAGGCAGAGAAGCATCTCGCCGAGGCGAGAGACAAACTTGCGAACGCTCAGGAGCAGTTGGAAGAGCTAGCTGAGCGAATGGAGAACGGCGTTCAGGCTGCCCGTGCGGAAGATGTGCGGGAGGCTGCTGAGGAAGTCGCAGAATCCCGGGAGCGCCTCGAGGAGACTCCCTTACAGGACACTGCGGAAGCTCGTGGAGAAGAGTTGGCGGAAGCCAGGCAAGCGGCTCAGGATGCAATCGAGAAGCTCCAGGAGATCCGAGAGGAGGTTCAGAAAGACGAGGGGCGTCTTGAGCAGTTGGCGCGGTTGAACGAACTCGCCCAGCGTGAAAACGAAATTGCGCGTCAGGCTGAAAATAATGAGCAGCAGGAAGGGGCGGAGGCTGAAGCTAATCCGGAACTTCAGCAGGCGCAGGAACAACTGGAGGCTGAGCTTAAGCAACAAATTAACCAGAATCCCGAGGCCCGGGCGGAAGTTCTCGAAAATCAAGCAGATGCGGCTGCAGAACTGGCTGAGCAAGCAGCAGATCTGTCCGAGAGGCAGGAAAGCCTTGCTGATGCGGCGGAGGCGCAACTAGCGGCTCAGGAAGACGAGCCCCAAGAGGGTCAGCCGCAAGAAGGTCAGCCGCAGGAAGGTCAGCCACAGGAAGGT
>DIHT01000153.1:34901-35370 GCA_002420305.1 Akkermansiaceae bacterium UBA5689
GCCACAGGAAGGTCAGCCACAGGAGGGTCAGCCACAGGAGGGTCAACCGCAGGAAGGTCAACCGCAGGAGAGTCAGCCGCAAAGTGAGGCCGAGCAGGAGCTCGCTGAACAAATTCGAGAGCAATTACGAGCTGAGCAGGCCTCGATAGTAGAGGATGTTCAGGAGCAGCTGGCCGAGGCTCGAGCGAACTTGGAAGATCGGGCTAATCTACTTCCAGAGGCGGTTGAGCAGGCGAAGGACACTTTGGAATCCCTCGAGGAGAATTTTGGAGAGGCTGCCGCAGAATCAGCCAATGAAGCTGCGGAATCGCTTTCCGAACTTGCTCTTCCCAGTGAGGAACGGGGTGAGCAGCCTAGTGAGGGTGAGCAGTCCGGTGAGGGTGAGCAGTCCGGTGAGGGTGAGCAGTCCGGTGAGGGAGAGCAGTCCGGTGAGGGTGAGCAGTCTGGTGAGGGAGAGCAGTCCGGTGAG
>DIHT01000056.1 GCA_002420305.1 Akkermansiaceae bacterium UBA5689
AAGGTAGCCAAGAAAGCCACCAAGAAGGTCGCCAAGAAAGCCACCAAGAAGGCAGCCAAGAAAGCGGCGAAGAAAGCTCCCAAGAAGGTCGCTACCAAAGCGGAAGCTTCCGGGTCTCCAGCAACTGCTGACACCCCCAAGAAGAAGCTCCCCAAGGGAAAGAGCCGGATCGATACACCTGAGATTCAGGAAAAGATGCGGGAGCTCATCAAGCTCGCCAAGGAACAAGACTATCTCACTTATGACGATATCCACGAGATCCTCCCCAAGGATCTCGTCGACCCGACCGATGTTGCTGCCATCCTCGATCGGTTGCGCAACATGGAATTCAACATCATCGATTCCTCAGAGGTCGATCGCTTTAAAGATAAGAAATCCTCAGATGATGCAGCGGAAGAAACGAAGGACCAGAAACTCGATATTCTCGATGACCCGGTCCGTATGTATCTGAAACAGATGGGGCAGGTGCCGCTCCTGACCCGGGAGCAGGAGGTTGAAATTTCAAAGCGGATTGAGGATGCCGAGATCTGCGTACAGAAGTTTCTCCATAAGTTTGGGTTCACGGCCGATAGTTACCTGGCCCTTGCAGACAAGCTTCAGCGGGGTAAGGAACGCTTCGACCGGGTCATTCTCGACAAGAAGATCGAGAGCCGCGAGCGCTACATGAAAACGCTCCCGAAGCTCTGCGATCAGGTGCGTAACCTCCATGAAGACACCAGCAAGATCTTCAAAAAACTAAGTGCCAAGTCTGTCCGGGGAAAAAAGAAGCTACTGGCCAGCCTCGACAAGAATCTCACGACCCTTGCGCGCCTTTACAACCGCTTTTACTTCAAGCAGAAGGTCATTGAGGACTTTTGCGAGGAAGTCCGTGAAACGCAGACCAAGATCTGGCGTTACCAACGCAAGCTTACCTCAAGGCTCAAGGATAAGAAAGAGTTCGAAACCAAGCTGAAGGAACTACAACTCTACTCATGGCATGATCAGGAGCAGTTTGAAGCCACTACTGGAGACCTGAATCACTGGCTGCGTGAAGCGCACAAAGCCAAGACGGAAATGGTAGAAGCTAACCTCCGCCTCGTGATCTCTATTGCGAAGAAATACACCAATCGAGGGCTCTCTTTCCTTGATCTGATTCAGGAAGGGAACATGGGCCTGATGAAAGCGGTGGAAAAATTTGAATACCGCCGCGGTTACAAGTTTTCTACCTATGCGACCTGGTGGATTCGTCAGGCTATCACTCGCTCGATCGCCGATCAGGCCCGGACCATTCGGATCCCGGTTCATATGATTGAAACGATCAATAAACTCATGCGGGTCCAGAAACAGCTGGTTCAGGAATACGGGAGAGAACCTACCCCCGATGAAATCGCTGAGGAGATTCACCTTCCCGTGGAACGAGTGCGTGCCGTCCTCAAGATGGCGCAACAACCTATATCGCTGCAGGCTCCCGTGGGAGACAGTGATGACACAAGCTTCGGGGATTTCATTGAGGATAAGACCGCGGAAAACCCGATGGAAGAAGCTGGCTTCTCCATGCTGAAGGATAAGATCAACGAAGTTCTCGACACTCTTACCGAGCGGGAACGGGAAGTCCTTGAGCAACGCTTTGGACTCAAGGACGGCTACAGTCGGACTCTTGAAGAGGTGGGTCGTCAATTTCAGGTGACTCGCGAACGGATCCGGCAGATTGAGGCCAAAGCACTCAGGAAGATGCGTCACCCCACGCGTATTCGCAAGTTGGAAGGCTTTATCGAGCTGCCAAACATGTAGAGAATCGCGGGCTCCCGCTTGTCTACTGGGAATCTTATGCTCAATTAGGCATAGGGGAGTTTCGGCTGGTATCCGCTATTCGAACCTCGGACGCTGACCCGTCTCGAGAACGTGCGGAGCCCGACCCCCCCTCCAACGACCAACCCTCCCGGCACCTCCCTCAAATCTCGATCATCAATGAGCAGCTACGATGTCAGTGCAGTGCGCTCGGGTTTTCCGATCCTCCAGCATGAGGTTCATGGAAAGCCCCTAGTGTATCTCGACAATGCAGCAACCTCTCAGAAACCGGAAGCCGTCCTCGAAGTCAGTCGTCATTACTACGAGCGACTCAACTCCAACATCCACCGAGGAACTCACCATCTCGCCCAGGAAGCTACCGCAGCTCACGAGAACGCACGCGAGCTCATTGCCCGTCACCTCAATGCCAGCTCGGCAGAAGAAATCATCTTTACCAGCGGAGCCACCGACGGAATCAATCTTATCAGCTCCACCCTCGGGTATTCCGGAAAAATAAGCCCCGGAGATGTCATTGCGATCAGCAACCTTGAGCATCACTCCAACACAGTGCCGTGGCAGATGCTCTGCGACCGATCAGGGGCCGTGCTGGAAGTCATCCCAGTCACAGAAGAAGGCGCCATCGATCCAGTAGACTTCGATCATCTCCTCGAAAAAACCTCTGGTCGGCTGAAAGTCCTCGCCCTGACCCATATCTCAAATGCTTTCGGCACAATTCTGCCTCTTGCCCAAATGATAGAGTCTGCCCATCGGGCAGGAGCCCTCGTGGTTGTAGATGGCGCCCAAGCCGTGCCCCACCTCTCTGTCGATGTCCAGAAACTCGACGCAGACTTTTATGTCTTCTCCGGCCACAAGGTTTACGCCCCCACGGGCATTGGCGTCCTCTACGGAAAGCACTCACTCCTTGAGGAGCTTCCTCCGTGGCGAGGTGGCGGAGAAATGATCCGGAAAGTTTCCTACGATGGAACGACCTTCAATGACCTCCCTTATAAGTTTGAAGCAGGCACTCCGAACATTGAGGGCGCGATCGCCCTTGCCGCAGCGCTCAATTTTCTTAATGAGCTAGGCCTTCAGAACGTCTCCAATCACGAAAATGCGATGATTCGACGTGCTGCCGATGCGCTCACGAGCATCAGGGGGCTTATCCTCTACGGACCAAGCGATCGTTCTGGATCATTGTCCTTCAATATCGACGGAATCCATCACTATGACCTTGGCACCCTCGTAGATAAGATGGGCATAGCCGTTCGCACCGGCCATCATTGCTGCCAACCCCTGATGACTCGCTTTGGCATCACCGGAACCCTCCGAGCATCATTTGGATGCTTTAACAACGAGGAAGATGTTGATCGTCTCGCTGAAGCTGTGGAAAAAGGAGTGGAAATGCTGCGCTGATACCCCGCAGTATTCCCATGTATTATTGCCCTTGAAGATGACCATCAACGAACGCCAGGAACAGCTACTCAAGGACTTGAGCCTTTTTCAGGATTGGACCGAGCGCTACGAATACGTCATCAGCCTCGGGAGGCAGCTGAATGAGATGCCCCCGGAAAGCAAAACCGAGGACAAGCTCATTGAAGGCTGTCAGTCTCAGGTCTGGCTGGAGGCCTACTTCGAAGATGGTGGTGTTCACTACAGGGCTGATTCCGACTCTCAAATCACCAAGGGAATGATCGCTCTCTTCATCCACTTTCTGGATGGTGAATCTCCGGAGAACATCCTCACTGCGGATTTCGCCTTTATAGAGAAAACGGGACTCAAGGAGCATCTTGCCCCCACACGGGCCAACGCCCTCAATCTCATGGCTATCCAAATGAAGCAACGAGCGCTGGATTTTACTGGGGCTCCCGATTGAGTATCCCGGAGTGAGAAGGCGGCGCTCAGGCCAAAGGCCCTACTCTCGGTTCAGCCACTTCAGCATGACCTCGGCAGAGCGCAGGGAGATCCCCGGAAGGACAGCAATCTCTTCCGCGCTTTTTCCACGGATCCGGCTCACAGAGCCAAACTCTGCAAGAAGAGCAGCTTTCCGTTTTGGAGAGACCCCGGGACAATCGTCCAGTAGGGACTCCTTCATTCGCTTGCGAAAGAGGAGCTCGTTATAATTATTGGCGCAGCGGTGGGCTTCGTCGCGAATTCGCTGAAGGAGTTTGAGTGCGCCAACCTCGTGACTCAGCACGAGGGGATTGCTTTCACCGGGCCGAAAAATTTCCTCTCGTTGCTTTGCCAGTCCAATAATCGGCAATTCGTGAAGTCCAAGACGCTGTAACTCGCCCGTTGCCGAACTCAGCTGACCCTTTCCCCCATCCACGATGACAAGATCGGGCAGGGTAATAGGCGCCCTCCCCTCTTGTGCGAGGCGGCGCATGGACTCCATGATACCTTCCTGGCTATCCACCGCCTCAGGGTTTGCCCTCGCTCCCTGCTGAAGGATACGAGCATAGCGCCGTCTAATTACTTCCGCCATGCTCGCAAAATCATCCTGACCCTCAACTGTCCTTACTCGATAGCGTCGATAATTCTGGTTGTCCGGAACTCCGTCAACGAACCGCACCATGGAGCCGACGATATGACTGCTGCTGACATTCGAAATATCGAAACATTCCATTACCGTTGGTGAAGCAGGAAGTTGGAGCAGTTCTGCCAGCTCCGCCAGATCATCTAATGGCTTCACGGTGGTAGGAACTCCCCGGCCTCTTGAAAACTGTCGAGTCGGATTGAGAGTCCGCTCCAGATTTTGCACGATATCTCTTAATCGAGCCGCTCGTTCGAAATCCATACGGGCCGCCGCTTTCTCCATCTCTTCGACCAGAGACTTCAAACGTTCTCTTCTCCCCCGACCCTCCAGCAAGGCACTCGCCTGCTCCACCTGTTCAAGGTAAGCCTCCCGGCTGATACTTCCGATACAAGGAGCGCTGCAGTTCCGTATCACGTCCGCGCTACAATGCTTATGCTCCTTCTTCCCCGGTTCCCTGGTCCGGCAACTCCGAAGCCCAAACTCCTTATTTAACCATGCGATAGTACCGCGCAAGGCGCCTGAGTGAGCGAATGGACCAAAATAGCGCGCGCCATCATCCTTTTTAAGGCGGGTCAGAACAAAACGGGGCCAAGGATCAGAAGGATTAATCTTCGCGAGCAGAAAGCGCTTATCGTCACGGAAGCTGATATTGTATCTCGGCCGATACTGCTTGATCAGCTTCCCCTCCAGCAGAAGTGCCTCTTGCTCATTTCGAACAAGGTGCACCTCAAAATCCCATATCGCGTCAAGGAGAGCCCGGGTCTTGTGATCTGCGCTCTGCTTCCTCGAGGGCATGAAATGGTTTCCCAGCCGCTTCCGGAGGTCACGAGCTTTCCCCACGTAGATCACTGATCCAAGCCGGTCCAGCATGAGGTAGACACCCGGTTGGTGCGGGATATCCCCAAGCCGGGCTCTCATGTCTGGACGCGCTTTCATCTCTCGCCGGCATTTTAGCGCAAACAAGGGCCAACGCAAAGAGACGACATCGAGACAAGCAGGGCGTATTACCAGCAAGAACACCAAAATCAGCACCCTGAAGCCCCTGAGTAATCGATTTGAGGCATGATTATGCGCCTGAACAGCAGCCCCCGTGCTTGAACGTTGATATCGAGCCGATACAGTCGTGTCGCCCCATGAACCGCACTCTGCTCTTTGTCCTCTCCTTGCTGGCAGCCACAGGCGCCGCTCTGGGAGCAGAAGAGCCGGGAGACACAACGAAAGTCAACATCCTCGAAATCATCAAGGAGGGAGGACTGATGATGTGGCCACTTGGAGCCCTCTCTATCGGGGCCCTCGTTCTTATCCTTCTGCTTTTTTTCACGATTCATCGTCGCAACGTGGTCAATGATCAATTCATGCGGGTCGCAGAGAGCCTAATTCGAAAGCGCGACTACCTTGGTCTGGCTGGGTATGCCCACCGGAGAGGCGAATGCATTGCTCGTATTACCCAGAAAACCTTCGATTTTGTTACAAAGAACCCGGAGGCGAAATTTAACGAGATTCGGGATGTGGCAGAGGCCGAGGGGTCCCGCCAGGCCAGTACCCTCAATCAACGGATCAGCTACCTGGCGGATATTGGAGCAATCGCGCCGATGGTCGGCCTTCTGGGAACCGTATTCGGCATGATTCGAGCCTTTCTCGAAATTAACACTGGAAACGTTGAAGTAGTGCGCCAGATGAAACTTGCAGGCGGGGTCGCTGAGGCCCTCGTAACTACTGCGAGCGGACTCTCCATAGGGATCCTCGCCATGATTTTCTACTCCGTATTTCGGGGTCGGGTTCAACGCTACCTCACCGAGCTGGAGGCTGCAGCAACGCACCTTCTCGCTCTTCTGGGTTCCCAGTTCCAGCAGGCGGAACGCTACCGACCTGAGAAGAAAGCGCCGGCACCAGAACCCGCAGATACATACCAGATACCCCGGAGTCAAAGACCGGCTCCTGCCCGTCCCGGTCAGTCGGACCTGCCAGGCGCGTGATACAAGGCGATCACTTGCAGGATGAAATTTAAGTCTCCAAAACCTCCCGAAAGCGTCATTCAACTGGCGCCCATGATTGATATCGTTTTTCTGCTCCTGATTTTCTTTCTCGTAACATGGCAATTCTCCCGCTCGGAACAGGACAGCAAGGTAAAGGTTCCGACCTCCAGTCAGGGCCAGGAGGAAACCCGGGCTATCAGTGAGATCAATGTGAATATCCGTCAAAGCGGCGAACTGGTAATCAATGGCGAGGTTCTCACGGAACAGGAACTACTCACCAAACTTCGTGCAATCGTTGAAGTCTATCAGAACCAGCCGGTGAGATTACGGGGCGACGGGGAAATCACTTACCAGACGCTCATGGGGGTGATCGATATTTGCCAAGAGGCGGGTATCTGGAATATTTCCTTCGCTACTCGGAGACCTAACTAACCCTAATTGGCCATGAATGCTTGAATTTAAGCATTTTCCCGCCGAGCTTTCCCGGTCCAAAGTTACAGTCCTTCCCTCTCATGCGCAGTTTCCACAACCTCTCGGCCCTGATCCAGGCTGGGCTGATTGTAACCCTCGTGCTCGCAGGTGAAGGAAGGAGTCAGGATCAAGACCCATCAACAGCCCCCTCTCTACCGCCCGGGAACCAACCGTTGAAGGCAGATCCATCCAAGGATTTGTTTGAACTCGCACTGCAATCCTACCGGGAAGCAGGAGAGACTACAAACCTGCGTCGCCGGAATGACACTTACAACGCTGCTGCTCGACAGTTCAACCGGTTCTACCTGCGGTTCAGAGATCACCCGGATGCAATCAAGGCCGTTTATTATCGAGCGATCTGCCACCAGAAACTCGACAACCAGGAGAACTACCTTACAGGCTTGGATGAAGTTCTTACCTTGAGGAGCACAGGGGCTCTCGTCGGGGCCGCCGCCTACCAGAGGGCCCTCGAGCATTACAAGTTAAAGCAGTATGCGGAAGCAGAACCCCTTTTCGAGGTCGCAGCCTCAGAATCTGACGAGGCTAGCTACCGTCATCGTGCATTGTATATCCGCGCGCTCTGTTTTGAAAAACTGGAGAAAAAACAAAAGACTGTTTCCGCCCTGAAAGCCATCCTCGCTGATACCGGATCTCCTTACCAGCCCAAGGCGGAACGCGTTCTCGCACACCTCTACCTGCAGGAAGGAATGAACGAGGAGGCCCTTGCCCATTTCCTCCACCTTTCAGAGTCTACGGATATAAAGACGCGGGCGGATGCAATCCTGCAGTGTGCCCAGCTCGCAAGAAAACTCGGCAAACGGAATTTTGCCCGGAAGTATTTCGAAGATATTCTGGTAACTCCGGAACTGGAGCAGTGGCATGGGGAGTCACAACTAGCCCTGATGAGTGAAGCCTCCCTAGAAGCCAGGCACAAAGACGTGATCACCTACTACGAGCAAGGCGATTACCCGCTCAACAAAGAGCCCCGTGACAGACGACTTCAAATTGCAGCCAAGTCCTATGCCGCTCTGGGCGAGGAACAGAAATCAACGGCTCTCCTACGAAAGCTCGCTTCAATTTCACCTGACGACCTCACCGCTCTGGAGGCAAGTTACCTCGTTCTTTCCCGGGAGTATCGGGCCCAGGGCGAGGGCCATTCCCAGCAGATCCAGGCCTTTCTCAAACGATTTGGGAAGAAATATGAGAACGATCCCCGTATTCACAACGCCCGCCTCATGCTCGCGGAAAGCTACCACGAAGGCGATCAATTCGCCTTGGCTGTAACCACCTACGAGGCCATCGACCTCACCCACATTGCCGCACAAAATCATCCGGGGTTGCTCTACAGAATGGCTGACGCACAGCTGAGGGCGGGAAACAAGGAAGCGGCCCTAGACTCCTTCAATCTCCTCATTACAGAGCACCCCGGTCATCCTCAGATCAATAACGCAATTGTGAATCGAGCGGAAATCTTCCTGGAAAAAGCAGATACGACCTCAGCCCACAAGGAGTTCGACCGGCTGATCAAGCAGACGGGCCGGGGCGCGCAACAGGAATACGCGTGGGCACAGAAGGCCATTCTTTATAAGGAGACAATCGATGCGTTCGAGGATGGCAAAGCCCGCCTCAAAGCCCTCGAGGGTTTTACAGAATGCCACCTAAGACTTCTCGCGGATTTCCCGGAAAGGGAGAATGCAAAACAGGCTACTTCTCATTTCTGGCTCGGTTGGGCCCTCTATCGTCTCGACCGATTCGCTGAATGTATCATGCCCTTCCAGCAGGCACGGCAGGTCAAAACTGACTCGCTGCACCGGAGTTCCACCTTGCACCTCGCGCTCGCATACTACCACCTGCAGGAAAAAGCAGAACTCCAACAGGAACTCGACCTTCTCCTGAGGGATTACAGGGACGAACAAATACCACGGCCTGTCTTCGCATGGCTGGGAAACGCCCTGCATGATGACCGTAAATACGATGAGGCCTGGAAGTACCTGAGCCGTGCGATTACTCCGGATGAGCCCAGTGAGACCAAGTTACGCACCTGGCGCGCTGCCGGAGGAAGTGCTCTGGAATCTGGCAATCATGAGGCGTCCCTCCGACCACTGAATATTGTCCTACAGGTTGAGGAAAACGACTACCGCAAAGCGGAAACTCATTTTCTACTAGGTCGAGCCCACCTTGCTCTCGAGAACACAGAACAGGCGAGGAGTGCCACCGAAGCCTGTCTTTCTCTAAAACCCCAGGGAGATCTTAACCCAAGGGCACGCCTGCAACTGGGAGAAATCGCCATGGCCCTTGGCGATCCTGACACCGCGACACAGTATTTCGTTCCAGTCGTAGAGCTCTACAGCAAAGATCCAGAGATCGCTGTGATTGCGCTTGGCCACGCCATAAGCGCCCTCAAACTCAAGGACACTCCCGAGTCGTTGAAAATCGCACAGGGTTACCGGATGCGCCTCGAGGAACTCCGTAAGGCAACCCAGGCAGATTCCCGTGATTAATCTTTCTCCATCACAAATACGCTCTCAGCTTTCAACGTGCACCTTGTAAATAAATCTGTCATCCGGCTCCTTGTGGTGACCTTGATCCAGCTCGCTGGGATTAACCTGATTCCGGCTCAGGTTCCCGGGATTGTCAGCCCGCCCGGAACGGATTCGGAGGTCTACCACCGCGCCAATCGATATTTCAATTACGCTGAGAAAAGCCGGGATCTCGACGACAAACGAAGGGCATTTCGGATGTCCATCCCCCTCTTTCGAGAGTATCTCTCCAATAGGCCAGGAGAGGCACTAGTCCAGAACGCCAGCTATAAACTCAGCATGGCTCTTCTTCTCACCGGTGACAGAGATGGAGCCGAGCAGGGGTTTTCTTCGATCATACAGCGCTTCAGAACTGGTGAGTGGGTCGCTCTCTCCGCCTACCGTCTTGCTGCCCAGCTTTACAATCGTCAGGACTGGTTGAGTGCGGCTCCCTACTTCAAAGTCGCGGCAAGAGAAGCAGGGAAAGACGAACTGGCCCACAAGTCCGTCTTCTACGAATCCCGCTGCCTCCAGATGGCCGGCAAAAACGAGGATGCGATCGCACGCCTTGGAGACATCGTCAAAGACGCCGCCAACCCCTACCGCGACTACGCACGCCTGGCGATGGGCGAGCTCCACGCCCGTGGAGGCCGGCACGAGCAGGCTCTTGAAGCGTTCGAAGCTCTTCTCATTCCCTCAGTGGCCCCACAAGAGCGAGCTCAGGCCCTCCTTGCCGCAGGGGTCTCTGCCGCCAAACTTGGGCAGGAGGCCAAGGCCCGAGGATTTCTTGACAGCACGATCAGCTCCACCGGAATCCAACCCAGGTACAAGTCCCGGGCACAGCTCGCCCTCATGGAGATGTGCTTTGCCCGACAGCAATACGAGGAAGCGATCAGAGCGTTCGAGACGGGAGAATACCTCGGTGAGCGAAGTGTTCTCGCAAAGATCGCCCTGATCGCGGGCCGATCCTTCGTTGCCCTGGACCGGCAAAAAAAAGCGATCGCACAGTTCTTCAACTCTGAGCGTCTCGCCCTGAGTGTGAAGCCCAAGCCCCTCAGGAAGATTGGCTTTGAGGCAAGCTATCGACGACTGAACTGCTTTTACAGGATTAACGGCGCAAACATACCGACTCAGGTCGATGCCTTCGCAGAGGCCTATGAAGAAGAAAATCTCGGGAGTCCGTGGCTGCACAAAGCACTCCTCATGAAAGCAGAGACTCTTTTTCACGAGGCAGACGGCAGCCGGGCCGCGGCCGCCTACAATGAAGTCAATCCCTCCGCCCTGCCCGTGGAAATGAGGGCCGATGTCTACTTCAAGCGGGGCTGGTGCCTTGCAGATACAGGTGAATATGGCCGAGCTGCACAGAACCTCTCGAGCTTCCTTGCGACCTTCCCTGATCACGAACGTTTTAGTGAGGCCCTCGCCAAGCGCGCATATGCCTACCTTAAGATAGGTGACCGGAAATCTGCCCTGAAGGATCTTCAAAACCTCCTTGAGCGTACACCAGAAACCGACCTTGCATCATTCGCATACCAGTATTGTGGAAAAATTCACCGGGATGAGCAGCGTTGGCCAGAGATGATCACCAGCTACGAAAAACTTCTGGCCTTACCCGGATCAGAGCTCGACCGGAAGTCGAGGGCCGATGCGCAATACTGGATGGGGTGGGGTTGCTACAAGCAGCAGAAGTGGACAAGAGCGATAACCCACTTCCAGCAGGCGAGAGCTCTCCTTCCTGCGCGCTACCGCGAGCCGGCTGGAGTGCATATCGTACTCTCCGCATATTCCCTTCTGGACTCCGATCAACTCAAGGAGGGAGTGGATCAACTCCTCTCAGATGCTCCGCACCAGCAGTTCCCAGCCCGCATGCTCACGTGGCTCGGACTAGAACGATTTTCAAAGGGTGATTATGACGGCGCCAACCGTTTCCTCGGACTTGCAACTTCCCCGGAAGCTCCCACCCAGACCGATACTCTTGTATGGCGTCATCTCGCAAAGGCTCGCCTTGAGATGCGGGACTTTGAAGGGGCTGCGGCAGCCCTCGCCATTCTTCTCTCCCTCGATCAGGAAGACTTCTGGAAAGCGGATGCCCTTCTCGACCAGAGCCACGCATTCATTGGGCTCCAAAAATGGGAAGAGGCGCATTCTTCAGCCGGAGGAGGGATTGCCCTGAACCCCTCGGGAACGGTTCAGGCTGGGCTTTATCTTGCCATTGCAGATATCGGCATGCACCGAACGGACTACGAGACTGCGGCCGCAAACTATCTCAAAGCGTCCGAACTGTTCATCGATGATCGGGAAATCAAACCGTTGGGCCTCTTCCGGGCAGCCAAGGCGATGGAAAAGGCCGGCAATCTGGAAAGGGCGAGCCGAATCAGGGAGCAACTCCAGAAAGAATTCCCTTCCTGGAAATCACCGGAGAGCTAACGCGTCCAATCGCTCACCCCGGTTCAGCCCTACCCCAGCCGGGGGGGGTGCGGGAAAATTTTCTGCTTTCCGAGCCCGTTCCCAAGGAAGACCTCTTCTGAAGAACTAAAATCGTCATTTTGGTTGCCAGATCATCCGAAGGGCTTATTAAAATCCAACGACTTGAAGCGATCGTTTGACAGGACGATTGATCCGCCACTTCCCCCTTTCTCATGACCGTACCCCCAATCCTTGTCCCGATTGCTGGAATCGTTGGATTGATCATCGCATTCATTCTGCTCGCACGCATTGTCCGCTATTCCGGAGGTGAGGGCAAAGTGGCCGAAATCGCCGAAAAGATTCACCGGGGTGCCATGGTATTCATGAAGAGGGAATTCCTTCTCATTTCTATTTTCGCACTAGTGATCGGTGGCGCCCTCTTCTTCTTCCAGAAACAGGAATATGGTCGCCAGCAGTCACTGGCATTCTTTCTCGGCGCCCTCTCCTCCTCTATCGCTGGTTTCATCGGGATGTATACCGCCACCAAGGCGAATGTCAGAACAACCCTGGCCGCCAAGCATGAGGGTGCGGCCAAAGCCCTGACCATCGCATTCTTTGGTGGTGCGGTGATGGGCCTGACAGTGGCCTCAATGGGTCTCATTGGACTCGGAGGACTATTCGCGTTTTTTAAAGACCATCACGAAGTCGCCGAGATCATGGAAGGCTTCGCCATGGGGGCCTCGCTGGTTGCTCTCTTCTACCGGGTTGGAGGCGGAATCTTCACCAAGGCCGCGGACGTCGGCGCCGATCTCGTCGGCAAGGTTGAAGCAGGTATTCCTGAGGACGACCCGAGAAACCCGGGAGTTATCGCCGACAACGTCGGTGATAATGTCGGTGATGTTGCCGGAATGGGATCAGACATTTTCGAATCCTACTGTAACGCACAGATTGCCACCCTCGCAATCGCGGCTGCAGTTGGAGCCCGGGCCATCAATTCCGCAGATGAGCAAGCCCTCGCCTTCATGGAAAAAATTGGAGCCGCTCCCGGGCAAAAAGGGATGGAGCAGCTCATGCAGCTCCCCCTTCTCCTCACCGCTGTCGGCCTCCTCTGCTCTCTTCTCGGTATCCTTGTCGTAAAAAGCCTCGCCGGCAAGAATCCCGCTGAAGCCCTTCGATTTGGAACGATCGGATCGGCTGTTCTTTATATCGGTGCGGCCTTCGGCCTCGCAAGCATGCTAGGCCTGAGCCCGAATGTAGGACTCTGTATCCTCTGCGGCGCGGTAGGAGGAATCATAATCGGACTCATCACGGAGCACTTCACCGGTGGGAAACCCGTCAAGGAGATCGCGCGCCAGGGCGAGACAGGAGTTGCCACTATCATGATCGCCGGCCTCTCGGTCGGTTTGAAATCGGTCGCTATTCCGCTGCTCACGATTGCCGCTACCATTTACGTCTCTTTTGAGTTTGCCGGCCTCTACGGAGTGGGGATTGCAGCTGTGGGCATGCTGGGCACAGTAGGAATTACCATGGCCATAGATGCCTACGGGCCGGTAGCCGACAATGCTGGTGGAATAGCCGAAATGGCTGCTATGGGCGAAGAGACGCGCAAGATCACCGACGGCCTGGATGCGGTCGGGAATACCACCGCTGCCATTGGAAAAGGATTTGCCATTGGCGCGGCTGGGCTCTCAGCCCTCGCCCTGACTACGGCTTTTATCCAGAAGACAGGAGTTGTGCTGAATCTGAGCGAACCCGAAATCCTGCGTACTTTTATCGTGGGTGTCTTCATTGGAGGAGTTGTGCCCTTCCTTAATGGAGCGATTACCATGGATGCCGTCGGCCGGGCCGCCTTTGACATGATTTCTGAGATCCGGCGTCAGTTTCGTGAAATCCCTGGCCTTCTCGAGGGCACTGGCGAGCCCGACTCCGACCGCTGCGTCGATATCGCCACAAAAGCCGCTACCAAGCGAATGATCCTGCCCGCGATCCTGGCGGTGGGCACCCCAGTGGCCGTCGGCTTCGGCTTCGGAGCAGAGGGCTCCACGGCCCTCGCCGGAACACTTTGCGGAGCCCTTCTGGGGTGTATCCTCCTCGCTCTGATGATGTCTAATGCCGGCGGCGCATGGGACAATGCCAAGAAATATGTCGAGGATGGCCACTTCGGAGGTAAAGGCGGAGAAACCCACAAGGGATGCGTCGTTGGCGATACTGTCGGCGACCCTCTTAAGGACACCTCGGGCCCGTCTATGAACATTATGATCAACGTGATGGCAATCGTCAGCCTCGTGATCGCCCCGCTTCTTGCCTGAAGAGCAGACCGCCGGTGAGGACTCAGACAGGATGAACTGGCTCTTCCTTCTCCTCGGCCTGAGAGCGGACCAGATTAGCCACCAGTGGTTTGAGGGTAAGTCCCTGCACGGCAATGGAGAAAATCACAATCACGTAAGTCGCCACCAGGATCACCTCCCTGTGCTCTATCGACTTGGGTATCGCGAGAGCCAGAGCCACTGAAATCCCGCCCCGAAGCCCTCCCCAGGTCAGAACCCGCACCACTCCCGGAGAGAATTCCCGTTTTCTTCTCAACAGCATCACAGGCACTGACGTAGCCGTAAATCGAGCACCCAGAACAACCACGATAAGGATAGCCCCCGCAGCAACTGCCTTGCCCGACAAATCCAGCACGAACAACTCCAGCCCGATCAGGAGGAACAAGACCGCGTTCAGAATCTCATCAACGAGCTCCCAGAAAGTATCCAGGTGCTCCCGGGTCTTGTCACTCATGGCGAAGCTCCGTCCATGATTACCCATCATGAGGCCGGCAACCACCATCGCAAGAGGCCCACTCAGGTGCCATTGAGAAGCGAGGCGATAGCCAGCCACCACTAATGCCAGAGTGATCAGGATTTCCATCTGGTAGTTATCGATCGAACGGAGCATGAAGTATGCTCCCAGTCCCAGGACGAATCCCCACAGCATCCCACCTCCAGCTTCCCACAGAAACAACTGAACTATATCCCCTGCTCCGGAAATACCGTGATCCCCTTGACCACCTACCGCAATTCCGAGGAGTGCAAGGAATACCACAACCCCCACCCCGTCGTTGAAAAGTGACTCTCCCGTAATCTTGGTCTCTAGGGATTTTGGAGCCCCCGCTGTCTTGAGAATCCCGAGAACAGCTACCGGGTCTGTCGGTGAAATAAGGGATCCGAACACGAGGCACCAGATGAATGGCACCTCGAAGCCGAACAAGGGCAGAAGGATCCAAGAAGCACCTCCGACAAGAAACGTCGAGAGAATCACTCCGAAACTCGCCATGATGGATACCACCTTCTTCTGGTCCAGAAGGTCCCCAAGGTTCACGTGAAGAGCGCCTGCAAACAGGAGGAAACTCAGCATTCCCTCCATCAAAGCCTTATTGAAATCGATGGACTCCACAAAGCGATCCGCTGCTTCCGGCAGAAGGGGAAGAGCATCCCGGAACACCAGGAGCAGAACGCTAACTAACAAGCTGATCAGCATGATACCGATCGTGGTAGGCAACTTAAACAGCTTCAGGTTGAGGTAACCAAAAACGGCAGCGAGAACGAGGAGGACGGAGGCAAGATCAAGAAATTCCATGGGATTGCATTGGTTTGAGGTTCAGGCTCGGCCCTCCAGGAAAGGCCCCTTCATTCGGGATTGGCAGGTGAATCGGAGAATCCAAATTTGTCACCGACTGCGGACCACCCCGTGGAGAGTACTTCGTCAATGATCACCTGATCAGGACCGGAATCCTCCGCAAATCGAATTTTCACAATAAAAGCCCGGGGTTTTCCCTCCTTGTCTCCGTACTGGACCAACCTCTTTTCCTCCTCGGAGCGACGTGCCACATAACCAAAGAGTGTATGTTCACGGTCAGGAGATTCGAGGCGGAAGGAAGCCCATTTACCTTCATCTCCGAATCCATAATTGTAGTATTCAACCTTCGAGCAAAGGACCCGGAAGAGCACCGGCGTCATCGTGCGGGCCTCCCGGATGTCTTCCCACGTCATCTCGGAGTAGCCAACCCAGCTTTCCCAATCGACCCGATAGCCATTCTCACCACGCTGAACAGTGATCGGCCTACGGCTATTATCAGAAAAAATAACATCGGTAGCCCAGAGATCTCCATTTTTTACGATACGCCCACCGGAAGCTACCTGTTTCGCCACCTTGGGCTTCAACTCACGTGTCCGGTAATAGTCCCTGATTCTATCCTGCTGGTAGCGATCCCGGAGAGTAACGGCAAGAAGCTCGTCCACGGTTGTAGCCCCAAGAAACCTCTCGACTGCCTCAGTCATCGCAGCAACCTCGGCATCAATATCCGCCGTTCGTAATTCTTGCACGAGCACCCCTTCTTCGTTCTCCGCTCCAAGAACTATTCCTTCTCTCGCGAGCATGGCATCCCCGGGAGAAGCCGTGCCCTCTTCGTTATCTCCATCCACAAGAAATAGAATCAGTACTCCAGCGATCAGGACGGCAGCGATGAGACCTCCAAAAAGCACAATCTTCCAGGAAGTAGCTTGAGCATTTCCTGAAAGCTCCTCAGAGGTTTCCGAATCCCAGTCAAGTTTCTCCGATCGCCTTCTCCCTTTCACCACCTTACGACGCCTCTTTCCCCTCCTTCCGGTTCTTTCATTAGGGCGAGGCTGACTCTTCAGAGATTCCTCATTCTCCGCCCGGTCTATCGTCAAATCGGCTTTCCGAAACTCCTGCCCGATACTTCGGCTCACCACCACGTCAGCCTTCCGGAATTCCTGCTCGACCGTTTGGTTCACCACCATGTCAGCCTTTTCGCTTTGCTCTTCCTTAACTCGCCCTATCGGAAGATCGCCTGCCAGATGAACATCACCCTGAACCTGCCTCGGCCTGACCGCCACCGCCATCCCAGTAGTGCCCGAGGGCCGTGAAACGCCAACACCCATCATTTCCCCACAACTTGGGCACTCCACCATTACTCCGCTGGAGCCAGCAGGAAGTCGAAAAATGGCATGGCATAAGGGGCAGGAGTATGCACTCCATTCGTTTTGGACCTCGTGGGGGCCTTGCTCCATCGTGCACGCAGGATAATACCCCACCCGGAGGGGCTCAATCTGATTTGATCTCGATCTTTTTCGGGCGCCGAAGCGGGATCCCCCCATCTTCATCGCTGAGAATTTCGGTCTCCAGCAGCAAACTGGGGCCCTTCACAAAAATGCTCAATTCCCCCTGAATGTTCTCCAGACTCACCAACTCAGCATTGTAGGGGTCCTCTCCAATCAGTCCACTCGCCTGAGGAAGAATAGGAGCGACGGGGAGAAGCTGCTGACCACCTGATTCCATCGCGAGAGGTCCATAGCGCTTCAGCACCTCATTGGTTCCAATACCCCCCTTCCCATGGAGGTCGCATAAGCCAAGTTTTATCCGGTCAGCCCGCAGCCACTCGGTCTTACCCGCATAACGGAAGCTTCGGTTTCCCTGTGTATCTTCCACCGAATCGTAACAGTAGCGGGTGGCCAGCAACCCAGAATGACGGCAAATCTTCGCGGGCGTCAACCCTTCGGGGACCTCAAGCCCTTTCCCAGGATAGTGCTGGTCAGCGATATTCATCACCTCAGCCCATGGACGAAAAGTGAGATGCTTTCCAAAAGCGTTCTCATAGACCGCTTTCTTCCCCTGATAGAACCCTACCCAGACTCCTAAGACTACTCTACCGTTATACCCAAGGCTCCACCCGTCGGCAAAATCATGCGTGGTTCCGGTCTTTACCGCTCCCGGAAAAGAGGGAGAGGCAATGGCTGAGGCCTCTTCTGCAAGATTTCCATCGATCATGGACTCTCTCAGCATTTCGTGAAGCTGATAAGCCGTGATCTCGTCACATGCGGCCTCAGCCCCGGACTTTACGGGAGCAGGTGCTTCGTAAACCACCTCTCCTTTCCCATTCTCAATACGCTCGATGTAGCGGGGTTCACCCGGAAGCTGACCCTTACGGGAAATCGCGGCATAAACCCCAACCGCTTCGCGAAGTGAAACCGAGTCGTGGCCAAGAAGCATTCGGGTAAGGAGATCTTCTCTGCCCACCGGGAGACCAAATGCTCTGGCCTGCGCCGCGACCCTCGCAAGAGTCAACTCGCGCCCCAACCGCACCGTAGCAGCCAACTTGGAAGAGGACAGCGCCCGCACACTGGAAATTCGCCCCTCATAATGCGGATTCGTAACTTCCATACCCCACTCCCCGAGGATCCCCTCCTGAGCACCGACCGCGACCGCCCGTGCATCCATCGCCTCATCCCGGACAGTAGTGCAGGGGTGACCTCCATCCTGCAAGGAAGCTGCATAAACCATTGGTAGAAAGGCTGTTCCGAATGGCCTCCGCCCGAGTTCAATAAAATCATACTGGGAATGCGCGTAGTCCCTGCCTCCGACATGAGCGAGAACGTTTCCCGTATCCGGATCGATCATCAGGGCAGCGCCCTGCACGTAGGCGGGCACTTTACCTGGAGAGAGCTTAAAGTCCCTGCGCTTCTGATGGCTGTATCCCGTTTTGGCCTCAATGACGTCGAGATGCTCCCGCAAGCTTTGCTCTGCCTGCTCCTGCACATCCCGGTCAATTGTAGTATGAATTCTGAATCCACCCCGGGACATCGCCTCAATACCCACTTTCTCGAGGGCGATATCATCGACGATTTCGTAAAGGTGCGACTTCCCCTTCCGTAAGGGTTTAGGGTTAACCACCACGGGCTTGCTGGAGAGCCGCATCCATTCCGCTTCCGTGATCATCTCCTCGGCCAGCATTCGGTTCAGCACGTGATCCCGTGCCTTGCGGTTCCTCTCTGGGTTGGAAAGGGGAGAAATCAGAGTTGGGTTTTTGACACAGGCCACCAGCGAGGCGCACTCCTCGACTGTGAGCGCCATGGGTTCCTTTCCAAAGTATCCCAACGCCGCGGAGCGCACACCATAGTATCCGTGTCCAAAGGGAATCCGGTTCAGGTAATACTCCAGGACCACCCTTTTCATGCGACCCTTCCTCTTCGTTTCATCGGGATACTCTGCCATCAACGAGCGCGTGAGGTGCCGCTCGATCCGCAGGGCGAGAAAGGCCTCCACGATTTTTCTCTCGATGCCTGTCTGCCCAAGAGCGCGGGCCCCCGACTTCAAATCGAAGGCATTTCGGGCCAGCTGCATGGTAATTGTGCTGGCACCCTGAGTCACCGCCCGGGCCTTAAAGTTCAACCAGACCGCCCGGGCCACCCCAACCTGGTCGACTCCATTATGCTCAAAGAAACGCTGATCTTCCTGAGCGATGAGGGAATCGATCAGCTTCTCGGGCACCTCTTCAATAGAAACCTTACTCCGGTTTTCCACGAACATCCGGCCAATCTCCCGGCCCTTCCGGTCCAGGATCATGCTGGGGATCTCAACATCATCGATCGTTGAGATGTCTATCGCCGCCGCCTGTTGCTTGTAGGGCTCCAGCCGTTCATTGGCGATTCTCAGAGCCACGATCGCAGCGGTCATGCAGAGAAGCAGGAAAACCCACAACCCTTTGCGCTTGTAAAAACGCCGCTTTCGTCGGTTTTTGGTGTTCTGTTTCGCCATGGAATCAAGGAATCAAAGTCGGCCTTATCCCCCCCCTGTCTGGGGAAATTACCCGTCTTCCCCGACTGGGGCAACTCCTCTATTCCTCCATGTCCTTGCTCCCATGATCAAGGAGGGCGGCCCACTCTCGTTTTCCCGCTTCATGGAGCTAGCCCTCTATCACGAGGATTTTGGCTACTACACTGATCCAAGCCGCACCAGAGTCGGCAAGACTGGCGACTTCGCTACCAGCGTCAGTATCGGTCCCGCCTACGGCCGTCTTCTTTCTCTTAGAATTCGTCAGGTCTGGGAAGCCCATGGCAACCCACAGGTCTTTTCCGTCCTCGAACTCGGCCCCGAGGATGGCTCCCTTGCACTCGACATCCTAAAGGCCGCCCATCAACAGGACGCTGCCTTCCACCAAGCCCTGCACTACACCGCCTGCGAACCCGGCGCCCGCAAACGTGAGGCCCTTGCCAACCGCTTCGCAGCCGCTGGGGAGCCGAACCTCCGGGTGGTAGCAGCTCCCGAAGAAGCCAAGGCGGAGCGGGGAATCATCCTCGGCAATGAAGTTCTCGACGCTCTCCCCGTTCACCTCGTTCGCTGGTCAGGAGGCTCCTGGCAGGAAATGTCCGTGGGACTCGAGGACGAGAAGCTCACATGGACCATGTCTCCCTGTTCTGACGGCCCGCTGAGCGACCACCTCACCAAACTTCCTGTGGATCTGCCAGAAGGCTACACCACTGAGGTGTGCCTCAATCTCTTTCCTCTGATAAAGGAACTGGCCGCCACCTTCGAGGATGCTCTGATTCTTCTCGTGGACTACGGCTTTGAGCGTAGCGAATACTACCACCCGGACCGCTGCGAGGGCACGCTGCAGACCTACACCCGTCATCAAGTCGGGAAAGATCCGCTTGAAGCTCCGGGAGAGTGCGACCTTTCAACTCATCTTGATTTCACCAGCATAGGCGAGGCCGCCCAGGCTGCCGACCTGACCTCTCTTGGCTCTGCCCGACAGGAAAGCTTCCTGGTGCATCTAGCCTCAGGGTTGCTGCAAAACCTCTCCTCCCCCGAAACAGACCGGGAATTCCTCGGCCAGTTTCAGACCCTCACTCACCCTGCTTTTTTCGGCTCTCGCTTTCACTTTCTGGAGTTTGCCAAGGGCCCCATCAGTTCTGGTCTGACCTTTCCGGGACGAAGCTAAGCTCCTCCGAGCAGAGAAAAAACTCTTCTCTAATGGCCCCTTGTTATTTCCCCTGAACCCCCTAGCCTCCCCGCCAATGCCGGGATGGCGGAATTGGTAGACGCGCCTGATTTAGGATCAGGTGTCCCTAGGACGTGCAGGTTCGAGTCCTGTTCCCGGTATGTTTCTCAACCCAGAGTAGTTGGGAGGCCTGAGACCTTATGGCAAGGTTAGCCATTCAGTCTCTGGTTACTGTTTTGTAGAAACCGCGCGGCCAGCGACCTGACGAGGTGAACGAATCGATTCATTAGTGAAACTCCCTCCACACATCCCCTACGCTCTCAAAGCAATCAGGCGAGCTTGTTGTGGCACACACTCTCGTGGTATACCTCGCGCATGAGAATGCTAGCTGCTCTCACTTTGCTTCTCGCCATTGTCCTCAGCACACCATCACCCGGCTCATCACCAGTGCTAGCATGGGAGTATGAGGTTGAGGTCCAATCGCTGGTTCCAGGAGCCACGCTTTCAGGAGGATTTGAAAATAATACCCCTGTGCTTAGTCCAGATGGAATGTGCGCGATGGTTTTCAGCATCCAAATGCAATTTGGGCTACCCTCACCCTCTACGTTATACGTCATCGCCGTCTTGAATGAAGAAGGCCTTCCGATTTGGAGAGGAGTAACTGGAGGTTCTGCTCCAGCAGTAATTCATCTGACCAAGGAATCGCTGGTGTATCGAGCAGTGGTCGGCCCAGGAGTGATCCGGTTTTTTACAGTCCCTTTAGAAGCAGTGACGCTTATGGAACCAGCAACGGGCCGATTAGAAGATACCGATGGAATGGCCGCCTTTGCATTACAGACGAGCAGTTCAGCCACATCTTTTCTTAGCTACACTCGAAATCCAATTCCTGATGGGATGCCGCTCGTAATCAAAAAGTGGACCATTCCAGGAGACGAGGTAGATCTTGTAGCCTCGTTCTTTGGCCTTGAAGACGGAAACCTGATTCTTTCATGGGCCACCTCTGCCGGAGAAATCTACCAAGTACAGCGGTCCACGAATCTCGAATCGTGGGAGAACATCGGGGTGCCCCTAACTGGCAACGGTATTACAATGAGCTACTCGCAGCGATCGACTGCCGAAAAGGTGTTCCTCAGGGTGGTAATTCCGTGAAGGCCCACACGCTCGACCTAGCAGCAAACCAGCAACCTATGAAGCTCATCATTTTTGCGTTCCTGTTTACCATTCTCCTGAGCACCAAATCCCATTGCGCGGAGCCAGTGCTTGAATGGGAATATGAGGTTAATGCCAGTGCGATGCTATTTGGCTCAAGGATTGCAGGTGGCTTCGAAAACAATACTCCGGTCCTCAGTGAGGACGGAATGGCCGCCTTTGTCTTTAGTATTTCGAATGAATTCAGACCGGACATAGGAATTATTCATGTGATTGCCGTTTTAGATGTAAACGGTTCCCTCGTTTGGCGAGGCCTCATAGGCGGGGCTGTCCCGCGTGTTAATTTTCTCAATCAGGATGTCCTGGTCTATGAAATACCCGGCTTTAGTCCTGCAAGGTTTTCAACGATTCCTTTAAAGACGATAAGCGTGACAGGACGAGGAGGCGCTCAGTTGGAGGGAGCAGATGGGATGGATGCGGGCGCATTAATGACCAGCAGCTCAACACGGTCTTTTCTAACATACACTCCAAACCCGATTCCTGACGGCATGTCGCTGATAATAAAAAAATGGACCATACCTCGAGAAGAGGCGGTCCTTGCTCCGTCCACCTTTGGCATTGAAGACGACAACTTGATCATCTCATGGCCCACCACTGCCGGACAAACCTACCAGGTGCAGCGGTCCACGGACCTTGAGTCATGGGAGAACATCGGGGTAGCCCTCACCGGCAACGGAACCACGATGAGCTACGCGCAGCCAGCGACTACTGATAAGGTATTTCTAAGGGTGGTGATCCCCTGAAGTTTCACATGTCCCCGCCATACACGGTTCATGTAAAGGGATAAGGTGCGGGGTCTTTTCTTTCTTTAATAAGCTACCAAGTATTCCGCTCACCTCTTGCATACCTCTGCCCAAACTAAATTCGTCAGCTACTTCGCATCCAAGGCAAGGCGGTACCGTTCTACGAGATCGGCACGAGCGCTCTTCTCATCCTGGAGAAACCCTAAAACTTGCTTCGCCTCTTCCAGGTTTTTCGGCACTGGCAATGAGGCAATCCGATTAATCACCTTCTCCCTCACCGTAGCGACATACAAACCCTCGGTCGGACATCCTGGCTTACCCTCGACTGTCGCCAGAGCAGACCGAAACAGCCCCCAGATCCCAACCTGTTTCTGCGGGGTCTCTGCCATCGCGATGGCCTTATCGATGACAAGCAAGTGATAGGGATTCCGAGCAATAGCGTTATGAAGCAGCTTCCAGCCATCTTGTCTTTGTTGCTCCTCAGGAAGAAGCAGATACACTGCATGAGCGACAGTGCCGTCGTGGTAGGCTGCCGAGCCTTGGTTGATTCCCCAGGCGAGACTCTGGTGGTAGATCATCTTCTTGATCCCTCGGAATTCGATCTCATGCCCACTGGTGCGCTTACTGCGCCTGAATTCACGCTCGAACGGCCATGGGGTGAAAGGACCGGTCTTCTCATCCCCCCCGGTGGCATACTGACCGCCTTCACAGCGAAAGGTCCCAGTCTCTGGTCCATGACGGAAAAAGACCACCGCGCAGTGCCCAGGTTGAGTGGCCTGACACGATGGAACGCCGAGGGTGTTGTGACCACGTGCCGAGATTGAGCCCATCGTACCGCATACACCACCGTCCTTGAGCATCATCTGGATGGTTGCGTAGCTGAACGGATAGGGTTTGAGCCGACGCGCCGACTGCATTGAGAACTGTTGCGCGATACCATGGATATACTCCCCGTAACGATGAAACTCCCCGCGATCACGAAATGCGATCCAGCGCTCTTCACGCTCCCGCAGGGGTTGCTGATCGGCAGCAAGCATGGTCAGCAGCGGCCACGGGGCCGTCAGCGGGAAGGACGGCCAGTTGCGCTCCTTCTGAAGTGCCGGAGGAAACGTATATTCAAAATTACGAATCGCGTAGAGGCACCGCTCGGCCGGGGTTGCAAAGGGATCTCGCTCTTTTGGCAACAATCCTTTGGCCTCATACGCACTACGGAACATCCGGTAGGCTGCTTCAATTTTCTTGTAAGCCTCTCCACGCACCGCATCGCGGCTGTGCCAGTGAATGATGCGATCACCACAGTCGATCTCCACCTCGTGTCCCTGCGACTTCATGTAGTCGTTGAACTTCTCCTGCAACTCCCTGCTAGCCATCACATCGGCGGCGTAGAGTGCGCGCTTGATTTTCTTCGTCTTCTGCGCCGGATCACCTTTCTTTCGCTTCGGAACCGGAAGTGCGATGCCTCGCTTGTCGTATTTTAACTCACCAGTCTTCGGATCAAGCACGACGTCTTCTTCGATGGTGTGGTCGTTCAGGAAGTTAATGATGTGATCATTAAAGTCCAACTCACGCTGAGGATCCTTGGTATCGACTCGCACACGAGGATCACGGGGAATCACCAACTTCATCGGCTCCCGCGCAGTTGTATCGGCAGCCAATCCCTCCTTGGCGCTGACCAGAGCAACCGCGAGAGCCAGCTGGCGGTACTGCTCGAATTTCGCTTTACCCATATCGAGCCGAAGCGAGTAGAGCCAGCGGAGCACGTCCTCGGGTTTGTGATGCGTCGCATACACTCCAGTGGCGATGTCAGGATCGGATTCAACCCATGCGAGAAACTCGGCTGGCAGCACCGTGTCCCCTGCCTTCAAGCTAGTCTCAACCTGCTTTCTCGCATGCCTGAAGAAGGCGGTGCGCAGCGCCGGAGTGACGGCATATTGCTCCTTGCTACAGATGCGCAGGATCTGATCTGCAGCAGCACCTGTATACATGAGGCTGATCGACAAGCTGGCCGCCAAGACGGTGGCTGCGGTGCATTTACATACCTTCATACTTTCCGGATATTCCGTAGCATGGGCCGGAAAGCAAGCCAGAGCTCAAGAGCCACCCGGTCTTTCGGCAAACTATGTGAGAAGACCTTTTCCCGGCCACGAGCCGCAAACGGTATCCGGAGCTAACTCGGAACTAGCTTGGCCCAGTAAAAAATCTCCAAAGGAGCGGTGCAATAATGACGGGCTTTCGAGAACTCCAATCGGTTGGACCAGACGCAGTCGGCAAGCGAGGCGAGATTCCGCCAAGCAGTTCAGGGAATCATCGTGGCCTAGATGGAGTTAGACTCCCTCAAGAGTGCCGGTGTAACCGGCGAAGGTGTCCGTCTCCACTCCAAACCGCTGGAGGATGGTGACAAACAGGTGCGCGGGGACTCTTTCCCTGGACGTGCAGGTTCTAGTTCTGCTGCCGGTATAGTTTTAACCTCAGGTAAGTTGAGAGGGCTACGTTTTTCAGGTTTAAGCCGGAGTGAAATCCACATCCTTAGCCCCCCCGCATCCCACCGTCTTAAGTATCACTGGGAAAACTCTGAACCGCACAGGTCAGGTCCCGAAGCAGGTGTTTGCAGTTTACATTCTCTTTCCGTTCAGCAGGACACCTACGAAAGAGCGCCTCACCATGACCTGATAGCTCCACAGGCAAATCACTGTAACTATCGTGCAGACGAGGGCATATTTAAGAGCTCCCGGGGCTGACCAGCGCTGAAAAAGAGCCGCAAAAGCGACGCACAAGGGTCGGTGGATGAGGTAGAGCCAATAGGATGCCCCAACCAGGAAGGTCAGGGCTCGGTGCGGCCTTTTAATTAGTTTTTCGCACAGCCCAATGAACATCAGAGTGATTACCCACACACTGCAGGATTGGGACCACACGGTAATATTTTTCATCCGCTCAAAGTCCTCCGACTGAGCGCTGCCATCTTCCTGAAGTGACCCTAGGGACCAAGTCGCTTCGACACAATAGAGCTGGAGAGCGAGGAGTCCAATCGAAGCAGGTAATAGCCATGGCAAGTTACGCTTGGCGAAGTCGATGACCTTCAGGTGGTGATATCCAATCCAGCCAAAGAAAAAGAACTGGTAGTATATACCACGGCGGCGCCCAGCTGAAGGACACATCAAAGTGGAAGGTTGAGTTCCCCGAGAGACCCAGCCATGTGCACACCACGGCAAAAGGAAGAAATATCCAGCCAGCTTTCGACTTCCCTAGGCTGGAAACGAAAGAGCCTACCCGCTCAAGGACCCTCGGGCAGATCTTTCTCAACCCGCTATGCAGGAGGAACGTGATGATATAGAAGTAGACCAGCTGGTAAATGAACCACAGGTGCATGGTGTGGGGCGCAAGATCGCCCACGAATGGTAGAACCTTGAGTGACAGCGCATTTCCAAGATTTTGCCAGACTGTCAGGTTTGATTCCTGATCGAGAATCATGTTGGCTCCAAAACCCCATGCGAAGCGATCAACGGGCCATATGAGGATCCAGAATATCACGAGGGGAATCACGATTCTGCTGAAGCGATTTTTGAGGAACGAGAAGGCGCCTCGTTTTTGGAACATCATCGCTCCAAAAAACCCGGCAAGAAGCATGAATGCAGGCATGCGGAAAATGTGCACCGCCCAGGCAATCCGCTGTGCCGTCATGGAGTATCCTTCAATATCCCGGTAAGGGTCTCTGGCATCCGCGATAATCCCTGCGGCATCGTCTCCGTAGGGCATCGCCATATACATCACACCCACATGCAGCAAAATGCCCATCAGCATCATAGCCGCCCGCATGAAATCTAACCCATGATACCTGACTGAAATTGGGGAGCTGTCTTCTGTCATGCTACGTTTACCTTCAGCAACTTACCTAGCAATAGTCGTGCCATCGATCAAAGCTCGGACACCCTCTGCCGAGAGCGCAGGGTGTCAAGCCACTGAACTTCTTCAACAGCTGCATTCTCTTCCGTTGATCGAAATCTCCACTCTCAGTCTTCCAGAAGAAGCGACAAATGGGTTTCCGGCTTCCACTAGGATAGCGCCCTTCATCCGGAGCGTTGTTACGCCATGAGAGTGTGACCGCCGATAATCAAGCAGACTACCCTATCTTCCTTCATCTGACAGCCTTGGTATCAACCGTTATTTCCATATAGATCGGTCTTGGTAGCCCACTCTTGGAATCTACGCAGGTGCCGCTTCCGCATCCAGTATGGGCGAACAAACAGAAAATTGATAACCAGCAGATTCCACGCAGTCACAGCAATGGCCGCCACATGGGGGCCGGAATACCACAAACCAAGTCCGGAGATTATGATTCCAGTAATACCTGCAATACTAAAGAGCCTGCAGCGGCGCATGGATACCCGGCATCCAGAAGCCGTCCATATAGGCTTCCTGCATTCATCGCATTTGTAGGTGGTCGTCCCGTAAAATTGCTTCATACCTTCGGCAAGAAAGCTTACATCGCCGCGGTTATAATCCTGGCATTCTGAACACCACGGAGACCGACTATCGTGCGCCTGATCGGCATTCTCTGAGTTAAAGGGATCCCTTTCGGTTGGAGGGACACTCATGAGCACTAGCTGATGGCATAAGATTACCTAACCGCCTCGTCAACCTCCCTTCGTCTGTTATGCCAAATCGCATCCTTTTTCCTCCACTACGACGGGGAGATGCTCCATTGACTCAGGCAATACTTACTTCGGCACTTTCGATTCTTAAAATCTTCTCCCATGGGTTAGATTCATCCCGTGCCGAAACCAGAACAGAGCAATCGCCCGAAACGGGCGGCCTACTTCGCCGTCGGCGCATCAATCATTTTCACCGGCGCATTCGTTTCCATTCGAGTATTTTCGCGCATGGAGGATGCCTCAGGAGCGCCGGTGTTGCTCTTCCTATCGCTCACACCTTATTTGTGCCTTATGGGCCTCATAAAGGCAACGCCCACGCGAAAAGGGGCGCACTGCCTCATCGCGGTGTTCTCCTGCACAAGTTGTCTCGTTGGGTCAATTCTCTACGGCAATCTCTATCCGGTAAATCCACCAGTCGCCACAGGAGGAGGCGCAACGATGGCTGGGCTCATCTTCTTCGTGGTCCCCTCTTTCCAGATCATCCTGTCGCTGGGAGCAGGTCTCCTGTACTTGATTGTATGTATGATGCTTTCTGCAAAGCACACGGCTGTAGGATCAAAGCAATCACCAGAGGGGATGGAAGAATCCAGCCCTGACTAGTTTCCATATCGTTCCAGGATATAATACGCACAGCACCCTGATTCCTGCACTGGGATAGGGGTGGGCGATGGGACGGCACAGCTTTTGTAATGGCTTAAAGCTGAAGCGGCAGGATCAAAGCCGGGAAAGCTTCCGGTAATTGCTCGCGGTCATGCCGGCGATCCCCTTGAACTGCCGACAAAAGGTCGATTGATCGCAAAACCCGCAATCAAGGGCGATCTCACCAAGAGGCTCATCAGTATCTCTCAGCCGCCAGGTGGCCGCCTCCACCCGGATCCGGGTCAGAAATTGCCGGGGAGACACCTTCAGGAGCGAACGCATGAGGCGTTCAAAACTGCTGAGCGAGAGATCTGTCCGCGCAACCAATTGCCCGATTCGCAGGGGCTCATCGTAGTGCTCACGCATATGGTCGATCACCCTGGCGAGCTTCGCGTAGCGAGGATCATTGTCTGCCGACGAGCGGAGGTCCCGAGACATCCCGGCAATCCCAATGACATCCCCGTCCCGATTCCGAATCGGAATCTTATCAGAGAGATACCAGCCGACACCGCCATCGGAATTGGTGATCATTTCGAGACGATCACGCGTCTCCTCCCCGCGCAACGTCACACCAGTATCCTGCTGCTCGTAACCTGCCGCAAGGAGCGGGGGAAAAAACTCCTTGGCGGTCCGCCCGATGAGATCACGCGGGTCTTCCACCCGGGCGCGACGGAGGAAGGCGTCGTTAGCGGAGAGG
>DIHT01000171.1:0-14034 GCA_002420305.1 Akkermansiaceae bacterium UBA5689
CTGGACCGTGTCTCAGTTCCAGTGAGGCTGATCGTCCTCTCAGACCAGCTACCCGTCATAGCCTTGGTGAGCCGTTACCTCACCAACAAGCTGATAGGCCGCGAGCCCATCCAGGAGCGGTAGCCGAAGCCACCTTTGATCCGAAGATCTACATGCGGTATTAGCCCTCCTTTCGAAGAGTTGTCCCCCACTCCAGGGTAGGTTGCTCACGTGTTACGCACCCGTCCGCCACTTTCACTCCTGCTAGCAAGCTAGCTAGAGATCTCGTTCGACTTGCATGTCTTATCCACGCCGCCAGCGTTCGTTCTGAGCCAGAATCAAACTCTCCGTAGAAATTTTGATTGGCTTGATCGCTGTTCAAAGCAATTGCCAAAATTGACCTGCCGTGGAGTCGTGAAACTCCTCGGCCCTGCGCATTGGCGAACCAATCACGCAGCACACAATTTAGCTTTATCTTTCCATCCCGCGAACCTGATCAGAGGATGCCCTGAGGCACCTTCCAATGTGCGCAGACGCGCGGGACCAACACTGTTAAAGAGCTTTTTTATCGTGGGGACGAAAAAGCCGACCGGACTCGCGTCGCGATCGACCTCTTGATTGTCTCTCACGTGCCGCTTCGCGCGGCGGGCGGACAATACCTATCAGAATCGCCGCGTCAACAGGTTTCCGTGCTTTTTTCGGTGTTTTTTTTAGTTCCATCGAAATGGGCTCTAAACCCTTGTTTTAAAGCTTTTTTCTTATCTCTACTCCCCCAGAGCCCTCGTCCAGAGCGCCGGAGATGCCTGATTCGTCGCAAAACATCTCAAGGCGCACGGTTAAACCTCCCCCATCTCTATTTTCTACTCGTATCCTGCCCCCCATACCTTCCGCGCAGGTCTTAGCGATCGCCAAGCCTAAGCCAGCCCCGCCTGCTTCCCTCGTCCGTGCTTTTTCCGGGCGAGAAAAAGGCTCAAAAACTCTCTCTAACCACTCTTCGGGGATTCCCGGGCCCCTGTCCCGGACCTCAAAAATCACAGTTTTCCCAATGTTCTCCGCCCTGAGTTCGATCGGGCCCCCTTCGCTCGCGTAACGCTGGGCATTGCGGATGACGTTGCCGAGGGCTCTGCGCAGCAAGTCGAAGTTCGCCGTGACTTTAAGTTCAGGAGAACAATGGATTTCAAAATTCCCTCCGATTCCATCCCGCTCAGCCAATTCAGAAAACAGAATAGCCACATCAATGCTGTGGGTTGGAAGAGCCTCCACCGCGATCGAAGCCTTGGAAAAATCAAGTAGCTCGTTGATGAGCTGGGAAAGCTGCTCCGCCTCTTCATTCAGAGAGTCCAGATCCTGCCGATTGCTCGATGGCATTTTCTGCTCGAGGACGGCTACGGACATCCGTAAGCGTGCAAGTGGTGAACACAACTCATGCGCTATATCTCCCAGAAATCGTTTCTGGCCCCTGAGATAATCATCGAGACGATTGGCCATGCGCTGCACAGCTCGGCTCAAGCGACCCAGTTCATCCGTTCTCTTTGAAGCTACCTCTACCTCAAAATCTCCTTCCGAAATTGATTCCGCCGCACTGGTAAGCCGCCGCAATCTCCGTGACACCCTTGCGACAAAGGGAAGCCAAATTAAGGCCGAGACGAAAAGGCCGCCTGCGATCGCCCACAACCATGGGCGGCCATCATAAAAAATTCCATTGCCGCCCAAGGCTTCGGATGTCGCCACCAGCAGAGCCTCGGGAGGATGGCGGTACTCCCGGCTTCCGAGTGCGACCCTTGCTGCCGCCCAGTGCTTTTTTGGGCTCCCAGCTTTTCCAATATAAATAATCTGCGCGTCCGGTTCTTCAATCAATCCACGTGGGCTGGAAGGCCGCTGTCTGCGATCAGCTGAGCGCACCGCGTGATCAGCTGGATCAATGATTTCACCTTCCGGGCCTCCGGCCTCACCTCCAGGGCGACGCAAAAATCGCCCCTCTCCCTGACCGCCTTCAGCAGGGTCGGGCCTCCTTCCCTGCCTTCCTTCCTCAGTCCGTCGTAAAGGCGGAACAGCGCCCCCCGGCCGCGCCCGGCGAGCAGGCCTTTTCCCCGCCTCACGCAGTAACTCATCAGGTAATTTGAGCTGCTGCCCGTTCCAGAGGAGCTGGCCCTCCGGCCGATAAAGCGCCATTTTAACCCCATAAAACCCCGCATATCGTGTCAAAATCTCCTCCCACTCCACCCGGGGCGCATTGCGGAGCTCTCCACTCATCACACTGGACGCTGCTCGAAACTGCTCCCTCGTCCGACCTCCAAGTAATTCTCCCGGATCGACTCGAAACTGAAGCTTAAGCACGAAAAAAAGAATTGCTGCCACCAACGCAAGATTCAGGAAAAACCAGAATAGGATTTGTCCGTAAAGAGTAAGATGTGGACGAGACATGATTCGTTCAGACCGTTGCTCTCAAATAATCCGCGCTCGCAGAAATCCATTTCATACCTGCTCTTCTTCCTTGCCAATAAGTTGGTATCCAACGGCCCGGATGGTCCTTATGTAGATCGGTGCCTTGGCGTCATCTCCCAGCTTCTTCCGCAGCGCTGAGATATGAACATCAATGGAGCGATCGAACACATCGAACTTGCGCTTCGACACCTCCTCAATCAGCTCCTCCCTGCTTTTGACCCTCCCTCCAGCCCGCATAAGCGACCCTAGAATTGCAAATTCAAGAGCTGTCAGATCGAGCACCTCACCCCCTTTGGTCGCAAGGTGAGCACCCTCTTTCAAGCAGAGATCCCCGATCGTAAATTCGTCACGACCCTCGTTGGATTTAACCTCTTCCCTGCGAGAACGCCGCATCACGGCTCTGAGCCGCGCAAGAAGTTCACGGGTC
Organism: Akkermansiaceae bacterium UBA5689; assembly: GCA_002420305.1. Lineage (GTDB taxonomy): Bacteria > Verrucomicrobiota > Verrucomicrobiia > Verrucomicrobiales > Akkermansiaceae > Roseibacillus_B. The sequence goes on from DIHT01000171.1 coordinate 2,852, forward strand.
GAAAACGTTTTCGGAAGATAATCATCCGCTCCCATTTCAAGACCTGCAATACGATCGGACTCCTCACCCATTGCGGTTAGCATCAGAACCGGTACTGTTGACTTCTTTCTGAGCTCTTTAAGAACCTCTATGCCATCCATCCCCGGCATCATGACGTCCAGAATGACTGCCTCATAACTACCCTCGAGGGCAGCTTGCAGTCCCTCAGGTCCCGTATGGCGCATGGAAACCCGATAACCCAGCGGATCAAGGTATTCACGAATCAGTCCGCAAAGCTTCTTGTCATCATCGACGACCAGTAAAGGTCTCACATATTCAACATCAGACACAGTTCAGGTCTAATCACTACTCAGTCATGATGCTTTTTCGAACCCCTTTTACACCAACTTAACATTTTTTGTCGGTCTGACCTCCAGCAGGTGATTCCAGAGGCGCCAACTGGGCGGAGGGGGAAATTGAATCTGAAGCAAACTACCTGTATTATGGCCATGGATGGGAGATTCCTCACCACGTTCACAGGTCAAAAATGGCGCATTCACTGCGCCGGATCCCCGCGCACTCACAGCCCTTCTCCCGGCTTTCAAGTTTCGGCAGCTTATCGGCTGCGGTGAGATGGGAGCAGTCTACCGCGCAGAGCAGATTTCGCTTGGTCGGGACGTGGCAATTAAAGTCCTGCCTCCGGAGCTCTCGTCGGTCCAACCCTTTTCCACTAGCTTCAAGATCGAGGCACGTGCGATGGCGAAATTGACCCACCCCAATCTGATCGGAGTCTATGACTTTGGCGAGGTCGACCACATGCTTTTTCTTGTCATGGAGTTGATTGATGGGAACGCGCTCCACAAGTCCATCAATGGAGCCAACGTGGATCCAGTCCGAGCTGTCAAGATCATCGAAGGAATTGCGCAGGGCCTCGGTGAGGCTCACCAGCACCAGCTTCTTCACCGCGACATCAAACCCGCCAACATCATGATAACCCAGCAGCTGAAACCTGTTCTCGGGAACTTTGGGTTGGCCGCACCTGCCGGTAATGCCGGTTCCGGGTTAGACATCGTTTCATCAGGATATGTCGCTCCGGAGGTTCTTCAGGATTTTACCTCAGCCAGCCCAGCTTCTGATGTCTACTCTCTGGGGGGAATCATGCATGAACTCGTGACTGGAATCGAACCGAGTCCCGGGGTAGCCGCTGACCTTATTCAGGTCCCTGACATAAAGGGGCTGAGAGAGATCGCCGGGCAGGTCTTGAGCAGTGACCCGGCTCAGCGACCTCAGAATGGGGGAACTCTCGCGGTAGAACTAAAACGCTGGCTGAAATCCGCGTCGCAGACACGGCACTCCCTGCTCACTGCTCCAACGACGCCAATCCCGGCAACGCCGGTACGGAATACCACCCCAAAAATACTGAACAGCGTCTCTGGAGGGATTCCCTTGCCTCTGCTAGCCCTGTTCGCACTGGCACTGGCCGTAGTAGCCATTCTTGCCTTCAGAGAGGGAGACAATGACAACTCTCCCGCAGTGGGAGAGCGGAAGCCAATCCGTCAATCGCCAGCCGGGGCCCTTTCCCCACCCAGTGTGCCGCCAAAAGTTGCTTCCAGGAAACAACCCTTCCTCCTCAGGGCGCACAAATCTGAAATGCGGAACCACGTGACCAGTGCAGCAAATCAGCTGGTTCTGGCCCGACAACGGAACGTCGTCGCTTTTCAACGGGAGGTCGTGGGCCACGAAAACGCGTGGGCCCCCTATCTTTCCCAAATTGATCAGGGCCGAGGCCTGCTGCCGCGCTATATCGCTTCACACGGAAAGTTTACGATCTCTCCGGAAATGCGCGAACTCGTCGATCGCTATGCCTTCGATCACCAGGGCAACTTGAATACCGGCACCTTGAAGTCATCGGGGAACTTCATCAAAAGAGCATTGAAACTCTGCAGAAGGAGGAGGTGCCTCGGGGCGACGCCCTGGTCGAGAGCAACCTCGAGTGGCTGGAGTGGCTCGGTGCCGACATATTCAAGGTTCTCGCGCGACCCCCAGACGGGGAGTGGGTCCTCCGCTTTGGCCCGGAAGATTCCGGGCCTGTTCACCTGATCTTCATGAAAGAGGGCGCGGTGAGAATCTTTGATAAGGAACAATCTTCAGAAGGGAGATTTTCCACAACGGAAAATGGAGAACTCCATATCATCCGAACGGACGGCAGCGGGAACTGGACGCTTCGATGGCGGGAACCGTGGCTCGATGGACGGAACCAATCAGGGGGAAAAGTGCGTTTCCGCCGCCGGGCCTTTGCTTTTGAAAGCGAAAGCCCCTTTGGGAGGAAGGCGGAGCCAAGCAAGCCAGGACAGGATAGCGACCCCCAATCTTCTACCCCGTCTCTCCAAGACCCGGAACTTGCCCGATTACAGCATCTGTTTCGTGAAACCCTGCAGCGTAGACTTGCCCCGTGGTTTCAATCCTATGAAGGAAAGATCACTCAGCTTCTGGAGAAAAACGGGAAGAGCATCTCTCATCTAGAGAAGGAACGGAGCCGGATTGCGGCTCTTGATTGGAAATCGGGCTATCTCTCTCCTCACTCCGTTATCAGCAGCAGTTTCATCCCACCCGAACTAAGAGGTGATCGAAACCGGCTCCAGACCGAGGTTCCCAAAGTCCTGACAGACGTCCAGGATACCTACCGGAACTTACTGGTGGACCTCCGCGACAAGCGCATTTCCTCAGGAGCGCAAACTGGTGAGATCCAGAGCGAACTCCGCCCCTTTCTCGCAATGCGGCAGATCCGCCTCGAGGATTTCTACAATGCCCACCCCAATCACGGGACATGGCTCGAGAACAGAAGTGCTGCCTCCCAGATCATTCCCGCGTTTACGGGATGCAAGTCACGTCGTGTCTCTGGCTATGACATCGCCGGGATTCTCCAGATGAACTCGGGAATATACCCGAGGTCCAATTCGCGCCTTGGAGGCCGGGACATCAGTACTTATTATGGAAGGGATTGGCCGCTGGTGATTGAAGAGATTCCGATCTACCATAAGGCGGCTCATCTATATCTGGTTGGAGGCCTGATATGGAATTACGAGTCGTCTGGAACCGAAGTCGCCAGAATCGTCCTGAACTACCTTGATGGAAGTAAATCGTCATCGCTCCCCCTGGTGAACCAGCAGCACATTGCGGACTGGTATTCCTCAAGAAGCCTGCCCGAGGCCGAGCGGGTCTGGCGGGGCAAGCGAAGAGAAAGTGGCCGTCAATGTGCCGTCTATGAGATGGAAGTCACCAACCCCAATCCCGCAGTCCCCATAAGATCGCTTACAATCGAATCTGCCGGAAAGGCTGCGGCACCATTCTTTCTCGGTATCAGTCTCGGGGACCCGGGGATACAGCAGAAGGGTGATCCTGCACTCGCGGACCAGTCAGGGGACTCTCCCATGCAGCGGGCCGACCGGGAACTCCGGGAGCGAATCGCACGGGAAACGGCGGATCGTGAGCGCAAGCGCAAGGAGGAAGAGCAGCGGCGCCGGAAAAGCCTGGAACGCCCTCGATAACTACATCCTCCTGCTCACCATCAAGCCTCCTGCAAACCTGATCTCAGGCCAAGGTGTCTGCAAAGTCTGTATTGGCATTGCCAACCTCCACGCAGCCCCTTATTACAGTTCCTCTATGAAACTGCTCAGCGCACTCGCACTCACAATCCTGATGCCCGGTCTCGCCCTGGCAGATCACCATGGTTCCAAGGATAAAGATGGATTCTTCGAACTCTTCAATGGCAAGAGCCTCGACGGATGGACCATCAACGAATCGCCCGACTCCTGGAAAGTCAGTGACGGAAAGATCATCGTGAAGGGGCCACGGTCTCATCTGTTCTACACAGGCAAGGTCAACAAGGCCAACTTCAAGAACTTTGAGGCCAAGCTACAGGTTCTGACCAAGAAAGGCGCCAACGCAGGATTTTATTTCCACACAAAGTTCCAGAAAGACGGCTGGCCAAAGAAAGGGTTCGAAGCCCAGATCAATGCCACCCAGGGAGACCCGAAAAAAACTGGAAGCCTCTATGGAGTTCGTAATGTCATGAACACTGCTCCCCATAAGGACGAAGAGTGGTTTGACTACCACATCGCGGTAAGGGGAAACAAAATCACGATTAAGGTCAACGGTAAGACCACCATCGAGTATACCCAGCCTGAAGGTGGACCCACCAAGGCTGAGCGTGGAGGCTTTGACCGCTTCCTCGACAGCGGCACCTTCGCAATTCAGTGCCACGATCCGGGGAGTGAGGTTCATATTCGTAGTGTGAAGGTGAAACCCCTCAAGTGACCACCGTCCCCCTTTTCACTAAAGCCGCCCCGAGCTTCTCGCTGGGCGGCTTTTTTATTTCCGGATGACATTCCGCATGATGGCTCCCGGGATTTAAGGAATCTCGTGATCGATTTTTCGTCTTAACTCCTCTAAAATCCCCCCGAGATCTAGACCTACTATCGGTAGGCTTCTCGTCCACTGTAAAGCATGGCGGATCACAACAAGACAAGTGACAACGCGTTCAAGGCACCAGAGCCCGCAGAACTTAGCAGGATGCTGCCCTCTTTCAAGGTCACGCAACTTGTTGCCTCTGGGGTAAGCAGTGCGGTTTACTTGGCCCGCCAGAAGTCCCTTGATCGAAATGTGGCTATCAAGGTCATGCCGGGGAGGGAAGGTCCCGCACGTAACCGGTTCGAAAAGGAGGCACGGGCAATGGCTAAGCTTCGTCATCCAAACCTCATTGGAGTGCACGATTTCGGGGAAGCAGACGGCTTCTTGTATCTCGTCATGGATTTTGTAGATGGGAAATCCCTCCGGCGTTCAACCCGCGGGGAGGCGATAGATCAGAAGACCGCCCTGAAGCTCATTCTTTCCATCTGCGAGGGACTCGCGCATGCTCATAAGGCAGGTATTATTCATCAGGCGATCAAGCCGGACAACATCCTGATTGGCTCAAACCTGGAGCCAAGAGTGGGAGACTTTGGGCTTCCTCACCACGGAGAGGGCGGAGCGGCTTCAGCAGCAGGATTGGATCACATTGCTCTCCAGTATGCTGCCCCTGAAGTCGCAAATAAGCGGGCCCGGGCAGACCGGCGCTCCAATGTCTACTCGCTTGGTGTCCTGCTGCATGAACTCCTTACCGGTGAACTTCCTGACGGTAGCTTCACTCCACCATTACGAAGCCGAGAGCAGCGATTGGACCCGCGGTTCGAGAACATTCTCCAGAGAGCAATGCATCCAAGCCCGGGCAAACGGTTCTCGGATGCACGAGCGCTACAGGAGGACCTGAAACCTCTTCTCAAGAACCTCGGTCAGGGGAATCTCATGACTCGTGACAGCGAGTTTCCCGAAAGCGGGGAGAGCTCAGAGGGGGCGAAGGAATCCCAGCACCGGGCGGTCCAGCAAAGCGAAACCCTCGCGGCGATGGCAGCTACCGAATCGCGCCGCTACGACCGCCTCATTACCCTCAAGATTCTGGTCATCGCGGTTCTGGTCATCGCTCTTCTCTCAGTCTGGTCGGCCTACAATCAAAGGAAGGAAGAATCCATCCGGAAGGCAAAGATTGCGGAAAGGCAGAAAAACGCCATGAACTCTGGCGAAAAGGACAACCCCTGGGCCAACCTCCAGAGGGATCCGATCCGAGAAACAAAGGAAGCACCCCGGCCCCAGCAAGCCCGCGAATGGACTCTTTTTGATCTTCAGGAACAACTTCTCCGGGGAGATCGCGATCGCTTTCCCGAAGGAGCCTGGGATCTGGCGGACCGAAAGGTCTACTTTGTGCGATCTGCAATGAGCTGGAGCGCAGCCAGCAGATTTGCAGAGTCTCATGGGGCGCACCTCGCGACCCTCCGAAGCGATGAAGAGCGATTGGCGCTTCTTGCCAAACTTCCGAAAGGTAAAATCACCTGGTTGGGTGGAGGAATGACGGGATCAAAAAGTTGGGGATGGGTGGACGGCACTTCTTCTCCGCTCAGCACGCCATCCGAGGCAACCGGCCAGTATCTCAGCATGAGTGGAAGTGGGACAGTCCGGGCATCTCCCGGCAAGACCAAGTATCCCTTTTTCCTCCAATGGCACCTCGACGGGAAGAATCCCGGTTCTCTGGACGCGCAATTACAACGCTTCAGCCTCTCCATCGACCAGCGAATTCCCGTCTTCCCACCGGGAACTGTTACGAATGGGGACCGCCATTACCTCGTCCTTGAACGCACCCTGGGATGGGAAAAGGCTCGGATATTTGCAGAGGAGGCAAATGGGCACCTTGCCGTAATCGGAAACCAGGAAGAGCAGGGGTACCTCGAGCGCGTCATCGCGTCCTGCCTCCCGGAGAACTCAGCAGCATGGCTCGGCGGCTCTTACTCCAGAGGGGCTTGGCGGTGGGTTACCAATGAGGCCTGGTCGTTTACCTCCTGGTTAGCTGCCGAACAGGATTTCGATCCTGAATCGACTGCGCTCTGCTTTACCTCTGGTGAGCCGTCAGGATGGGCCAATTGCGATCCCGAATCGGAACTTGCAGCCCTGATTATTGAATGGAGCCGGGACCAGTTCTCCGAGCAGTCCCCTGCTACTGGAGACCTGAGGCCGTGGACTACGCTCCGCAATCAGTGTTCAGTAAAACTTACGACGATACGGGAAAAGTTTATTCAGCTCTTGAAGGCGAATGGAGCATCCATGTCGACAGCCCTCGACAAGTGGCACACCGGTCTCCCCCTGCAGAATCGAGGCCGCTACACCCTCTCCTTCCAGCAGGCCAAGGGCAGGATCGCGAAGGACGGCCGCATCAACGAAGAGGGCCGCCTGCCACCCCTTCCCGCCGAGATCGCCTCCGTTTGTAATGCCTGCCTTCGAGAGCAGGGCAGCCTTGATCAGGAATACGCGAACGTCATGGAGAGCACTCGGAAAACCTACGTCCAGCAATTGGGCATGAGGCTGAACAAGGCAAGGGCCACGCGTCAATTTTCGGAAGTGCGCGCGATAGAGGCTGAGCTGGAATCGGTAATGACCGTTCAGACCTTTGTCTCACACTTCAATGTCAGTGGAGATGACTGAGAGGAGAATTTGTTAAGTTGGTGTAAAAGAAGTTCTAAATACCTTACTGAACGGTCAGAATTGAACATGCACCATCCAGGCCGAGGGGTCACTCTTCTCATTCATCTCTGCCTGCTCCTGCTGGGCTTGCCCTCTCTCCACTGCAGTGCCGAGCCTCAACTCACCTCCTGGTATACCTCGCAAAGCGGTAAGTATGCCCGTATCTTCACTAGTAAGGAAAACGAGATTGCAAGTCTCACCTCAGCAACTTGGAGCCGCGGACGGGGGATCCAGTCCTCCCCAACCTACGCAGGCGTTCATGAGATTCACCATGACGCCAGCTGGGTCTATGTCCGAACTAGCGGACTAGGCTTTCACGTCATGGGACCTTGGTATCTCAACGAGGCAAAGACTCGAAACTTTCCTAACTTTCCCAGCAATACAGCCACCACTTACCGGATTCCCCGCAACCCAACGGCCTTTAATGGCACCGTCACAACAGGCTTTGGAGCAATTGGATACTTTGTGGACGGGGTCGCCCTTTTTGATGCTACCGACACTTTTTCCTATATTAATGGCAGTGCGAGTGACGCTAGTCCCCAGGGAGGGGGCCGGGGAGATGGGGTCTGGAATCGAGATGCATATGTCAACGAGGGAGTGACCTTCGACTCGGCTAATGCGCACCAGGCAGGAAATTTGCATCATTACCATGCGAATGCTCCCGCAATCCGTCATCTGCTGAGCGACAGTGTCGATTACAATGCTGAAACGAACCGCTATACTGAAAACTTCAATGGCAGACACTCTCCCATCCTCGGCTGGGTTTCTGATGGCCACCCCATCTATGGGCCCTACGGCTTTAGCGACCCGGTAGATCCTGATTCCCCCGTGCGACTCCTGAGCAGCGGATACCAGAAACGAGACGGCAGCAACGGGTCCACCAACCTGAGCCGGACCGGGCGAACCAGTCTACCGGACTGGGCCAACCGGTTACAGAGGCGCAGCACTACCCTCGCTACAAATCAATACGGCCCGGCGGTAAGCACTGCCTACATTATCGGCCACTATCTTGAAGACTATGCCTACAAGGGAGACCTAGGCCTGAGCCAGGGCGTGAACTTCGACTTGGACGAATACAACGGGCGCTTCTGTGTGACTCCGGAGTTCCCGGAGGGAGTCTGGGCCTACTTTACCACTATCTCAACCGACGGGACCCCGGTTTTCCCCTACAATATTGGTCGCAACTTCTACGGAACCCCGAACGGCGGTAGCGTGAACGCCATCCCCGGGAATGCCTCACTGTCTTTTGTCGGTGGCCCCAGCGCCCAGCATCAGACGGTTGAAGTCAGTAAGAATGGTGGTGTTGTCACCCTCACGTGGTCCACTGTGGAGGGCGGGTCCTACCAACTCGAAAATTCAACAGATCTGGAAACATGGACTGAGGAGGGCGCCGAGATTGTCGCAGACGCCACCTCAAACTCCACGATCAGCCGAGCGGGTAATACCGCCCGTTTCTACCGCTTAAAAAGGACTGGGATTGCTGCATACGACCAAACCGGATTCAATAACCAGTTCGAAGAAGAACAAGCCGGAAATGGAGGCGGTACAGGGGGTGGTTCAGACAGCTTCGTAGCAACCTTTACGGGCCCTCCTTTGCCCCCAGCCAACATTTTGCAGGAGCTTAGAATCGGGAATCCCGGAGTCCCCGCCGCACTCGTGAGCAGGGACTCCAGTACTCAGCTCACAATTTCTTTCGATGCTACGGCTCTTGGTCCTGGCAGCCATGCGGTATACGTGTTCTTCACTACCCCTAATGGAAACCAACTCACCCTGACATCGACCAATCGCTATTCGCCATAAGTCGTTGCTCCCGGGGCGAAGCGGCTCCGGAACAATCCTGCCTTTTGAGAAACATCACCTGTTTCTTTGGCCGGAAGGGCGAGAATAACCCAAAAACTACGAGTCTCTCACTCATGCTCAAGTGGTCCATCTGGCTCTGGTTACTCCCTGCGGTGATCTCCCAGTCATCGGGGGGAAACCTTTCTCTAGAGTTGAAGCATCTCTGGAAAGGGCAGTCTCTCTCCACCCCCAGCAAAGAGCTTCCAACCGGATCCGGGGAGACCATTAAACTTTCCCGCTTCGCCTATCTTCTCTCAAGCCCCCGCCTGCTCAGCGATCACACGGAAACATCGTCCGGGACTTGGCTCCGCCACAAGGACTGGTTCGGCTACGTTGACGCCTCGCGTCCTGGAGGACTGAACCGATTGGAATTGGGATCCCTCCCCGCCCGAAGCTACCGGACCCTGCAGTTCTCCATCGGACTCAGCTCCGAAACCGATCAGGCTGATCCCAGCCAATATCCGGCGAATCACCCTCTCAATCCAAATTACAACAACCTCCATTGGACCCCTCAGGGTGGATATATCTTTCTCGCTGCCGAGGGCCATCTTCCCGGCGACGAAACCACGGGCGGCTTCGCCTACCATCTGGGTAAGCCGCGTAACAGGGTAGTAATTTCACTCCCCATTGCCCTGACGCTGACCAAGCCCACTGTCCTTGAAATCAATGTCCACATCGACCGGATTTTCGGCGGCGAACAACCTCTCGAAATCGGGGCAAATCCCTTAAGCCACTCAAGAGAGGGTGACCCGGTGGCTCGGAAGTTCAAGCAACGACTCCCAGCTGCTTTCGAACTACGAGGCATCCGGCAGGCCCTACCCGCCACCGACCCGAAACCTCCATCTCATCCGCTGCTCATTGGCACACCCTATCGTTTTGAAATCGCAAGGGGATTCCCTCTCCCGGTCTTACCAACTTCTCCTCCCCTCACCAACGAACGCGTTGCTCTGGGTAAACGACTTTTCAACGAACCTCTCCTCTCGAGCACCAACCAACAGTCGTGTGCCTCCTGCCACCAGACAGCCCACGCCTTTTCAGACCCCCGCCGTTTCAGTGAGGGTGCCACCGGATCTCTTGGAACCCGGAACTCCATGCCTCTCTTCAATCTCGCCTGGAAAAAATCGTTCTTCTGGGATGGAAGTTCCCCCTCTCTGAGAGAACTGGTCCTCCATCCAATCCAGAGCGCTATCGAAATGCATGAATCGCTCCCCAACGTCATAGCCAAGCTTGAATCCGCCAACTACGGCCCTCTTTTCAAGGCTGCCTTTGGAAGCTCAGGCATCACAGAGCAACGTCTGGGAATTGCTCTCGAACAGTTTTTACTGACCCGGACCTCATATAACTCGCGTTTTGACAAGGCCGCCCGAGGAGAGAGCGAGCTCACCGAAATGGAAAAACGAGGATTCGAACTCTTCATGACCGAATATGATCCACGCCGCGGCCTGAAAGGCGCGGATTGCTTTCACTGCCATGGGGGCGCGCTCTTTACCGATCATCGTTTTCATAACAACGGAATTCCCGATGAACTCGACCTGGGTCTGGAGCTCGTTACGGGGAGGGAGACTGACCGGAATCTCTTCATCACCCCCTCGCTTCGCAATATCGCCCTGACTGGGCCTTATATGCACGATGGGCGCTTTGAGACCCTCGAGGAAGTCATCGAACACTACAATTCCGGCCTCCACCACAGCCCCAGTCTGGATCCAAATCTAGCCAAGCATCCGCGGAAGGGTCTCGGGTTAGCCACGGAGGACAAGCAGGCTCTTGTGTCCTTTCTCCGGACCCTGACTGACCCCCAGTTCGCCCCGACCGCGGAGATCAAGCGGGCCAAGAGCCCCCAGCGACCCTGATCCGATCAAGGCAAAATGGTCCCCGATAGATCGCTAAAGGTGTTGGACTCCCGAGCCTCTTCCCTCCACAGTGCCGCCCTTGAACCTCCCAAACTCCCTTACGGTCTCGCGTCTGGTTCTCACCGCGGTCTTTGTCGTCGGCTTCATGCAGGGGAGCCAGATGGGCTATGGAGTCGCCCTCTTCGCCTTTATCATCGCCGCGATAACCGACTTTCTGGACGGCTACTTCGCGCGCAAGATGGGCCTTGTTACCTCTCTTGGCAAATTGCTCGACCCCATTGCAGACAAGATTCTCACGGCCTCTGCGTTCATCTTTCTCTGCGCTCATGAGCAACGCCTTTGCCCTGTATGGGTGGTGGTAGTCATTCTTGCCCGTGAATTCCTCGTCACCGGTCTGCGACAGATCGC
>DIHT01000171.1:14404-55900 GCA_002420305.1 Akkermansiaceae bacterium UBA5689
ACTTTTCAAATCGGCTTCTGTTCTACGGCCCTGACTTGGCTTTTTCTCGAAGCTCTCGGGCAGCAGGAATCGTTTCTGGCACAACTCGCCAATCCAGAGAGCTGGCTCATGCCCACTTTCCTCTGGCTCTCGTTGGCTCTCACCGTCCTCTCCGGCCTCCAGTATGTCTGGAACAGTCGGGATCTCCTGCGGGAAGGCTGATTTTCAGGCGGAACCTTTCTGGGCAGGCCCCGGATGAGGCCCTGAGCAATCCTGACCTTCTCGAGTCACCCTTTTTCAGGCGGTTTTTCCTGATTCGTTCGGTTGAAACCCTGAAATCTTGGGTTGCCTTATTTGGTTAATGTAATTAAAACTTACAGAGTTATGAAACAAACTACCCTACTACGTTCTGCCATTCTTGCAGGATCCGCCCTTGTCGCGGGATTCGCCTTTGCCGGCGACGACCCCGTTCCCGCAGCCCCATCCTCTGGCCTCGATGTCGAGTTAGGATTCGGATACAGCAGCGAATACCTCTTCAGGAGCATCAACTTTGGCGATGACCTCTTCTACACGAATATTGGGCTGTCTGGCAGCGGTTCGCTTCCCATCGTTGGAGACGTTGACCTCTCTGCCGGTCTCGACCTGCGCACGGTGAGCGTAGCTGGAGGAATTTCAGACACTGCAAATGGTAGTGTTAGCGGTCAGGAGATGCGGATCAGCGCTGCCGCCACCAAGGCTCTTGGTAGCCTTGACCTGACGGTTGGAGTCACCAATTACTCTTACTTTGGCACGGCTGGCGCCGGAAGCCCAGATGTCATGGAGCCATACATCGCGTTGAGCACGGAGCTCGCGGGACTTAATGTTGGTATTGGTGTCTACGATCAGGACTGGTTTGCAACTCTTGACAACTACATTGAAATTACCGCTGGTCGCTCGGTAGAGCTCGGTGGTCTTGGACTTTGCGTTAAGGGGGTGATTGGCACCTGGAACGAGTTCGATGACACTCACTACGGTATCTGCGTTGGACTGCCCATCGATGCCTCTGACAGCATCACCATCACGCCACATGTATCTGCGGTCTTCGGTGACACCTTTTCTGGTGATGACGAGTTCAGCGCCGGCGTGAATCTCGGTTTTGGATTCTAGAAAAATCTCAAGTATCATATTTTACAAAAAAGGGGAGCCGCACGGCTCCCCTTTTTACGTCCCCTTGATCATTCTTCACACCGGTTCGCTGGCAGCAGATCGGGAATCCTCGAGGATTCCTGCCTCTCCCTCGCTCTTGGCAACCACTACTGCGGCACAGGAATCTCCCAGTACATTGACCGCAGTCCGGCTCATATCGAGGAGCCGGTCGACTGCAAGAAGGGCCACAATGGCCGCTTCTGCTCCCGGAACTCCTGAATTTTTGAGGATGATGAAGATCGCGACCAGGCTCGCGGAAGGAATACCGGCCACCCCTACGCTGGTCAGCAGGGCGGCAAGTACGACCACGAATTGCTGAGCGAGGTCCATCTGAAAACCCACTACCTGAGCGACAAAGATAACCGCCACGCACTCGTAGAGAGCCGTCCCATCCATATTGACCGTAGCCCCCAGCGGCAGAGTGAAACTGGCGGTTTTCTTGGAGACTCCGGCATTGTCTTGGATGCACCGCATGGTCACCGGAAGGGTTGCTGAGGAGGACGCAGTCGAAAACGCAGTAAGCAGGGCGGTTCGCATGGCCTTGAAATGGGCCAGCGGGTTCACTTTTCCTACGTAGCGAAGAATGAGAGGCATGATCACCGCAAAGTGAATGAATAATGCCGCCAATACGGTGAAGAAATACTTCCCGAGAACGAGAAAGATCTGGCCTCCCGATTGATAAACAACCGGAACGAGAAGTCCAAAGACTCCGAGGGGAGCGAGGGCCATGATCCACCGCGTTAGCAGGATCATGACGTCATTGAAGGCCTGAAAGAACTCCCTCAGAGATTGACCCTGGGACGAGGGCAGCCGCGCGATAGCAATCGCAAAGAGCACGCTAAAGAAGATGAGTCCAAGCATTTGTCCATTGTTGGCCGCCGCCTCCACCACGTTGACCGGGATCATCCGCAAGGCGAAATCTGCCAGCATGGCAAATAATCCTCCGGTCCCTGTTCCAATCTCTGTAGAACGTGCCTGCGCCGAATTGACTTTGGCGAGCGCTGCCTCACTGGCCTGCTGTCCTTCACTCTCGAAGGCCTCCCTGATTTCCATGTTCGGTTGTCCATCCGCTCCAAGGCCAGGAGCAATCACATTGACAAGGACCAGCCCTACAACGATCGCACACAGGCTGGTGAGAGCATAGAATCCCGCGGTTTTACCGAGGAGCCGGCCAAACCCGGACATCCCTCCAAGGCCTGCAATCCCCGCCACCACCGAGGAGACGATCAGGGGCACGATGATCATCTTAAGAAGGTTCATGAAAATCGTTCCTACGAACTTGCAGGTCCCCACGAATCCCACGATGAAACCTCCCTCCGCCTGTGCATCAATGGAGCGGAGGATAAGTGCTGCCAGCGTGGCCAACACCAGCGCACCGAGAATCTGCCAATGTGGCTTAATCTTTTTCATCGTGGTTCACGGTCACGAGTGAGCAATTCACGGTCAACTGTAAATCTGCTCAATGACGCTCATCCATGGAGAATCTGCTCCATGCGACCTTCTGACCGCGAGGATCGGCCCCCCGACAGTTGACTGCCTACCACTGCTCACCATATACGAGATTGATGTCAGAACCGGTTCGTACCCGCTTCGCCCCCTCTCCGACCGGTTATCTCCATGTCGGCGGAGCACGAACTGCGCTCTTCAACTGGCTTTTTGCCCGTAAGCACGGGGGAAGTTTTATTCTGAGGGTGGAGGATACGGACCAGGCGCGAAATACGAGGGAAGCTCGCGAAGCCATCTTTAGCGGAATGAGGTGGCTTGGACTGGACTGGGATGAGGGCCACGAGCAAGGCGGCGAGCATGGCCCGTATTTCCAGTCCCAGCGAACCGGGATTTATGAGCGCTGGTTCGAAAAACTTCGTGAATCAGGACGCGTCTACGAAGACGACGGAGCCTGGCGTTTCAAGTTTGAGCGTAAACCTGTGACCATGAAAGACCTCGTATGCGGGGAGGTCACCATTGACTATCGGAATGAATCCAATACGCCCGATATGGTGATCAGGCGCTCGGATGGTTCGTTTGTTTTTCACTTCGTCAACGTGGTGGATGACATCGAAATGAAAATGAGCCATGTCATCCGCGGGGAGGATCATCTCATGAATACGCCCAAGCACCTGCAACTCTTCGAGGCACTTGGGCAGAAACCTCCCACCTATGCCCATATTCCCCTGATTCTTAATGCGGATGGCAGCAAGATGTCCAAGCGGGATCAGGGGGCCGCGGTCCACGAATACCAGGAGCGTGGATTTCTCCCTTCCGCAGTCAACAACTTCATCGCTCTCCTTGGGTGGTCGCCAAAGGACGATGACGAGATCTTTTCTACTCCAGAGCTGGTGGAACGGTTCTCGCTTGAGTCTGTTAACCGCTCTCCCTCGCGCTTCGACTGGGACAAGTGCCAATGGCTCAACCACCAGCATCTCATGGCGCTCTCCCCCGCGGAATTTGCCGCCTTGGCCAAGCCTCATATCACACAGTCCGGGCTTGCCGTTAATGCGGATTATGAGGCGATGGCCGCCAGCGTTCAAGAAAAGGTCCAGACCCTCACCGAGGTCTCTGAAATGATCGAGTTCTATCTCAAGCTCCCCCCGGTGAACGAAGAGATCATGTTCAAGCTCCGGAAGAACGGTGATGCACCCACCCTGCTCGGCGACCTTGCCACCCGCATGGAGAACATCACCGACTGGGTTCAGGCCAAAGAATCCATCGCCCTCACCGCTGAAGCGCATGGGATCAAACCCGGAAAGCTCATGTTCCCTCTGCGGGTAGCCCTTTCCCAGCGTTCTGGCGGACCAGGCCTCGACGAGATGCTTGCCATTCTGGGCAAAGAAGAGTCCATTCGTCGTATCAGGATCCTGAGCGAGCAACTTGCCGGAAGCACGGAAAGCCAATGAAGGAACTCTATAACCTTGATGACCTGTCCAGCCGCTCCCTCTTGGACGAGGGCGCCAACCAGCCTGCGCGCCTTGCCGTTCTCGGTTGCCCCGTTGCACATTCCCTGTCCCCTCAGCTCCATCAGGACGCCCTCGACGAAGCCGGTAGCGGCGCTCGTTATATTCGACTTGAGGTTCCTCCGGGAAGAGTATCCGAAGCGCTCGAGCGGCTTGCGGCCCTGCAGTTTGTTGGCGTAAATGTCACTGTTCCCCATAAGTTTGAAGCTCTCTCTGCCGTCGACGAAATTGACGATTCCGCTGCCATGCTGGGTGCCGCCAACACCATTCTTTTCGATGGTGACCGAAAACTGGCCTTCAATACTGACGGACCCGGTTTCGTCCGGGCCATTCACGAGGAATTTCTTGTCGATGTGAAGGACCTCCGAATCATGTTGGTAGGAGCCGGAGGTGGAGCAGGAAGGGCTATCGCCGCCCAGTGCGTTCGGGAGGGTTGCGAAAAGCTGGTCCTTGTCAACAGAACCGTCGAAAAGGCGGAAGCCCTTGCCAAGGAACTTGCCCCGTATCTGGAGAGCGATAGATTGGAGGGCCCCGGTGACCGCCTCAAAGCCTTTTCCCTCACCTCCCCTGAAGTAATCTCTGAGGCAGATCAGATAGACCTTATCGTGAATACCACGTCGGTTGGCCTCAAACGGTCTGATTCATCGCCGCTGCCTTCATCATGCCTTCAGCCCCACCATCTGGTTTATGATACCATTTACAACCCTTCCCAGACACGCCTTTTGCACGAGGCGGAACGGATCGGGGCAAGGGCGGCAAACGGTTGCTCGCTCCTTCTTCACCAGGGAGTCCTCTCCTTTGAGCTCTGGTTCCCCGGAAAACAACCGCTGGCTACGATGCGCAGATCTCTGAGGAACACTCTGTCCCCACAATAGGAGGGCCGCTCAGGGAAGAACCCAATCTCCGGCCAGAAGCTCAACAATCTCAACCTGATTCTCTTTCAGGTTTCCCTTACCGTTTCCGACCCGGATCACAGCGCGGACATCTTCCTGGCGGTCGAGGATGAAGTTGCCGAAGTTGAACAATGCAAGAAGATCGTGGTCCACAGGCGACCCGGAGGGAGCAAAGCCCCAGACCTGCTTGTCCGAACCGGGAAGCATCACAAGAAACCAGGACCGTTGCTCGTCTACCTTACTGTCGTAGTGAGGTTGCTTGTCCAGACTACAACGAATCATCACCTCTCGCTGCCCGACAGCCGAAAAGAGGTCCGCGGGCGGCACTTCTCCCCATGCGGTAGACGCCGCCCAGTCCATCCTGAGTCCTTGCTCGGAATTCACAAAGTAAGTCCGAAAAGGACTCTGATCCTTACGCAGACCCTCAAGGATGAGAAATCCGATATTATTGGTGTCCCCAATAGTCCATTTAAAGGTCCGAGGATCCGCCGTCATGAAATCTGAATCCCAACCCAATCCATGATCCGTGATTTCCCCCAGCGCAAAATCCCTGTGCCGAAATACCAACTCCGGGATCTTTCCCCCCTCAACTTGATTCAAGCGGTCAAGAATATCGATCACACCTACATAATGAACATGCGGGTTCTCCTCGAACCAAGCTCTCGGTCCTGTGAAATCAAATTCATCCTCTTTCGATAGATTAAAGTTGAAGTTGAGCTGCCCCTCGGAAGGCGTCTCTGGTGGGTCCTGGTTAATCAGCACAAATGCGGTGACGATTGCCAGCACAGGAACGATAAGTGCAAGAGCCCAGAGCACTACCCGCGCACCCTGCTGACCCGAGGGCGCATTCCCCCAATTCTCATCAACAGCTTTGCCCTCACTTTTAGGAGGTTTAGCTGTCGTAGCGGGCGACAGCTTTTCCTTAACGGGAATCACGCCTGCTCCTTCATCAGAGCTCATCCCCTCAGGCACCTTTCGTTTCTTCAGCAATAGCGTCTGCCGGGCGCTCCCCTTGCCGTGTGCCCCTTTTCGCACACCTCTCGTTCCAGAGGGAAGGTTGCCCTCAGTGTCGTTTGGCGGGAGAGGATTGTCAGCCATGAGCGTGGATTGGAGCAAAAAGGATCCAGACCAAGAGCACAACTCCAATTCACTCAGCCTCGTCAGCACTCAGATTCAGGCGCTTTTCTTCCTTCTCGGAATCTCCTGTGACACTGGAGAACCTCTCTTGAAATACTCGTTCCCCAGCCACGCCCGACAGCCAGTTTCCAGCGAGAACCTTGTCAACCACCAGATAACGCTCGTCATCTTTACCCGTTTTCCATCTTAGCTGAACTCGGACCCGCCGGAGATTCTGGGGATCGCGGTGCCAGAGGCGGGGGTCCCCAGGACGCGACCGGCTGGGCTCCCGTTGAAAGATTTCATGGAGACGCCTGCCGTTGTCAGAGTCTCTCGCCACCACAACGGGAGGAGTATCCTGCTTCCACATCTCCTCAAGATCTTCCCTGAACTGATAAAACTTCAGGACTATTACAGGCGTTCCTTCCTGAACCCGGGTCATGATTTTTCTGGCAAAAAGTCTGAACTCAGCCGGCTGATTACTCCCCGCAACGTCCGCATAAAACAATGACCACGATTGAGGAGAGTGTCTTACCAGAGCCTCCCAATCGATTTTCCATCTGTTTCTCTCACGAACAAATACCACCTCCCGCAAATACGATTCGCCCTGCGCCTCACGGTGAGATTCTGTCTGGAATACCGTCTCGACGATTGGATTACCCCCGGGAACCCTAATCACATTAGCGCTCATCGGGGTCAAGCTGCTTCCCGGGCTTAAACTCCACATCCTGCTCGACCGGTAGTGCCTCTGCATTTTCGGAGCAACGTCCGATGAATTACTGACAAACTGGGCGCGTCCAACCCAGCTCGCCTCCGCGAGGTAAGAAAGCAAAGTCGTTCTCACGGAGGGAAGCTCCTGCACGAGGAAACGCTGCATTCCCTCTTCCATAGAGTCGTCACTCTCAGAATGCTTTGTGCCACCTCTCGTGGATTCTAAATCCGTCTTACCCATCCGAAACTTCACCCCAATCGCAATCACCATAAGCAAGATCGACCAGCCCCCAAGATGCAGGAGAAGCCTCGTGGGATTGACTCCACGCTTCTTCGCAGGCCTCCGGAGATTTGCCTGATCCGCTGACGGCTGAGGACGACTCGGCGCCATGAATGATTTTGGTTCTGGTCCAGCGATAGATCCTTCCCTCGGAGTGGGAGCAGGACGGGCCCATTCCTTGGAGCTCTTGGTGGTAGCGACATCCCGCTGCACCATTCCCCCTCCGGGCTCCGCCAGCCGGTGACCCTCCCCGCGTGGAGTAATCGTAACCGGCTTGCCAAACTCATATCCGCACCCTCCACAGACCCGCTCGGCACCAGCAGACAGTGACACCACCTCTCCACAGGCAGGACAGCGAAACAGTTCCATGGGTGACTCAGCCATGACTCCTGCCGGAGAGGCTACATGCCAAAAGACCCTTCCTCCATCACTTTCTAGAGAGCCCCTGAATTCAGGGGAAATCATTAGGAACCAGAACGACCTTGAGGGACAAACCAATCTGAATTGACAAATTCTACCAGCTCAAGCTGGTTAGCTCGGGCTCCCTCGGGACCCTGCTGGACCCTCACAGTCACCCGGCCTCTGGTTAACTCGGTCATTCGAAGGGAGAAATGTCCCCTCATCCGCTTGTTCGCCTCACTTCCGCGTCGCGCAAAAGCCCAAATGAAATTCCCGGCATCACGATGATGAATCACATAACACTGGAATTCGAGTTCCGGAAATGCCGGGGGATAAAAAGTGGAAGGGGTCACAATTCCGCGCATCAGTCGGGGGTCCTTACCCACGAGCTGGCCCTCTTCTCCCGGGAGCAACTCACTGTAACCCTCGCTGGCTTCCCAGTCATATTTGAAACTTCCCGCAACATCCTTTGTAAAATAGGCCACCGCCGCCACATAGTCCTTATCCAGCCCCATCAGCATCAGGTAAGGATTCCCCATTAAGGTGGCCGCATTAAGCTGAAGCTGACTGAGTGGATAATATCCTCCGGAGGAGGGTCTGCGATCCTCCCATGCCTTCCTCTTCTCCCAGGAATTCTTACCGCCCCGCAGGAGCCCGGCCACCTCGGGCCCTCTACCAGAATGAGCCTCCTCCAAAACCTTAGTTACCATAGGCATAATCTCCGCAGCCCTGATCACAAAGTCCGCGAGGGGAACATCCCTGATATCATCACTGATCACTGCTCGCTGCGGCTGATCAATGCTGGAAGGTCTGACGGGATTATTGAAGCTCTGCAAAAGAAAAACCACCACGATCCCCACACAGAGAATCCCAGCCAGAACCCACCACAGTGAGCCTCCATGAAGGCCAGTCCACGCAGCCTCACCCTGCAACTCCCATCCTGAGCGCTCTCCCTTGTCTGTTTCAGATACAACTGAAGGAGCACGGATCGATTGTATCGGTTCCTGTGCCCTGACCGCCTTGTGCGGAGGCTTCGCTACGATTTCCCCTGCGGGAATCCGGGACATGACCCTCTCTTCCGAAGCGAGCTCAGAATCTGATTCATCCACGCCTTCAAGGTCGTCCTCGAACAACGACTTCTCATCCAGAGGAATCTCACTCTGGGAAAACCCCTCTCCGGCCATGGCATCTCCACTCTTCTTTGTCCAAACCGGGTCCCGTCCCGAGGGCTTTCCTCGAAGGGTTCCTCCATGCTCACTCTTTTCGGGAAGAATCGTTTTCCGATTCGACCTGCGCGGCGGTGGATCAGGTTCTGTCCGATTCTGAGCCAAGGCCCCGGAGGTTAGTGGGAGGGACAAGCCGGGCAACTTAATTCGCCTTCGCCACACTCCCGCTATCCCTCCTTGATCGCTTTTTCCACAAGGCGAGCAGCCAGAGCCTCCGTAGCTTGATCCAAGCGCTCCACTGCTCCTTTGAGCACATTAGCCTCACTCCCAGTCAATGCATGCTCCACGGCACGTTCGGCCAACCGAATCTCTTCCTGCTCCTCCTCACTCAGGATTGGTCCGATCTCAACAAGAGCGCCGCGCACGGCAGGAAGAAGTTCCTCCGCCTTGAGCTGAGCCTCGGTAAACACCCTCGCATTCATATCTTCAAACGCGTGCTCAACACTTTCCTCCACCATTTGCTCAACCGCCTCTTCGTTGACATCCACAGCCGCGCTTTCGATACGAACGATGACGTCCTCTGCCGTGCCCTCCACGTCACGGGCAAGAACCTCGAGGATACCATTTTCATCCAGCGACAACTGGACTCCCACTCTGGCTTTTCCCCGCGGCGCACTCCTGAAGGAGAGGTCAAACTTTCCAAGCTCCCAATTGTCCCGGGCGAGCTCCCGCTCCCCCTGTAACACCCGCACCCTCATCGAGTCCTGACCATCTCTGGCATTGGTGAACATTTCCCCCACCTTACAGGGAATTGTGGTGTTGCGTGGTATCAGAACGTTCATTAGTCCTCCCAAGGTTTCGATCCCGAGACTAAGCGGAGTAACGTCCAAAAGAAGAACCTCCCGCCACGTTCCCGCAATGATACCGGCCTGTATCGATGCGCCCAAAGCTACCGCCTCGTCAGGGTGTTGCGAACAATCTGGTTCTCGCTGAAAGACCGCTTCGGCCAGCTTTTGTACTGCAGGCACTCGGCTGCTACCTCCAACCATTACCACTGCCCCAACTTCGTCAGGCTCCATCCCCGCATCGACGAGAACCTCCCTGCAAATTCTTTCCATTCTGGAGAGAAGAGGCTCCACTCCGCTCTCCAGATCGGCCCGGCTCACTTCCACCTCGAGACTTTGTACCCCATCATAAAAAGGCACCCGGAAGACAGCATGATCTTTGGTGGAGAGCTCGCGCTTGACCCGCTCTGCCTCCCGAATCAGCCGGTCCCCATCAGCCTCCGGATCTTCTAACGCAGACCCTGCCATACCGGCTCCCTGCCTCACCAGATCCAGAATGACCGCATCAATATCATCACCTCCCAGCCGAGTGTCCCCACCCGTGGCAAGGACCTCAAAAATCCCATCGCGTAGCTCCAGAATCGAGACGTCGAAAGTTCCGCCTCCGAGATCAAATACAGCGACGCGGGCACTCTCTCCCAATTTGTTCATCCCATATGCCAGAGCGGCAGCAGTAGGCTCAGCCACCAGCCTGAGCACCTCAAGCCCCGCCTCTTCACCAGCTTGTTTGGTAGACTCACGCTGTGCGTTATTAAAGTATGCCGGCACCGTTATGACCGCTTTCCGGACCTCACGCTCTAAACGGTATTCCGCAATACGCTTCAACTCACCAAGCAACACACTGCTGACCTCTACCGGAGTACGAGGGCCCTCCAAAGTCCGGAACGCAACTCCTCCATGGGTGTCGCCTACCAACGGAAGCCCCCCTTCCATATGCTCTCCGAAGCGGACTCCAATCTGACGCTTGGCGCTCCTGACTAACCGGCCCGCGGGGGCCTCTCTGAGTGCAGGACGTCCCGCCTTCACGCCCTCTGGCCCGAACCATACCACGCTTGGTGTCAACCTCTCACCTCCCTCGTCAGCGAGAAGAATCGGGAAACCCGCCTCCACAATCCCCACTGCCGAATAGGTGGTTCCAAGATCAATCCCTATTACCGGCTCAGCCATCGCCCGCAACCTGACCGAGCTCCCCTCGAATGCAAGCTCACAAGACTCTTACCAGCACCCAGCCTGAGCCCAAGCCGCCCTTAACTGAGCCTCCCACCTCTCCAGAAATGAGAGGGCCCGGACAAGCTCCATGGCCTCTTCCCTGATCTCGTGAGGATCGCTTTCGTCGAACCGTTTGAAAACGGATACCATTGCCGTAATCGCATTCTCTAACTCGCCGCGGGCCTCAACGATTCGACCCTGCAGGGAAATTCCCTCTGCCTCAGCCAGCGAGCGCACCAGCGTGGAGCGAGCCTCCCGGTGGCGCTCCGCGATTTCACTGGCCTTCTGTAGCAAGGCATTGACCGGGCCAAACCGCGCCTCAACCGCCGGAGGCAGGCTGCCATCCTCAACCACCCTGATCCCGAAAAGTTCCAACCAGTGACGCAACCTCCGGGCGGGGCTGCTGAGGGCCTTATAGCCCTCCGCGACAGCGTCGAAACCTTTTGCGGTCCCTCCTGCATCAGGATGAGCCTCCTGGCACCGCCCATCATAATGGGCCCGCAAAGTTTCGGGAGAAAGATCCAACTGCCTCTCCATCCCCAAGGCTTCGAAATGATCACTGCCAGTCACCATCAGGCCGCAAAGCTCTCCCCGCAGGAGCAGGTTACCACTGCGTTGGGGTTACTCACCTTAAACCCCCCATGTTGGAGATCGGCTGAGAAGTCCAGTTCGCTTCCCCCGACAAAAAGAGCACTTTTGGGATCAATCACCACGTTCACTCCATTCGATTCCACGAGGATATCCCGGTCTAGAGGACCATCCACGAGGTCCATCTGATACTGGAGCCCACTGCAGCCTCCCCCGATGACCTTGATACGGAGGGCGCCATTCGGCCGCCCCTGGCGGTCGAGGAGAGTCCGCAACTGCTTCGAGGCTCCATCCTCGACCGCGATCAGTTCTTCCGTGCCTACAGTGATTCTCGGCTCCGTCATCGTCTTCGTATCTCCAACATCTTAGAGCGCTCCCGGCAACATCGTAATAAAATTGTGCATGAGCCCAGTAAAGGGCTTCGGATGTGCGCCCTCTTTCAATCAAGAAGAGCCCGCATATTACCAAAGAAGTCGCTCACGTCATCGTCATCGGCAAGGGCGTTCATCTCCTCCGTGTAATCACGCTCGAGAATCCAATTCGCATCCAATTCTCTCAGAAAGGAACTAGGGTCGCACCTCACCTGCTCGCCATACTTGATCCTCAAGGAACAGTAGCTGAGGTAGAGATGCTGCCGCGCTCTCGTGATTCCTACATAAAGTAAGCGACGCTCCTCATCCTGAGTTCCCTCCTCCTTGCTGCGCCAGTGGGGCAGCACTCCCTCTTCCAGACCCACTAAAAAGACTACTGGAAACTCAAGCCCTTTGGAGGCATGGAGGGTAATCAGGGTCACCCCGGATTTTTTCTCTAGTTCTTCCTCCTCCGGCTCAGCATCAAGGGCCGCATCATCAAGGAACTGCTGGATCGTCCTCCCCTTCCGGAGGGCATCCCTCAACGCAGCAACCACCTCCGCCACGGCCTCTCCTCGTTGTTCCCGCTCCTCGTCCGTTCGGCACGACCGCATCAGCCACGCGGTGTAATCTATCTCCTTCAGGAACTCGCTGAGAGCCTCTCCCGCCCTGCCCGCTGCGATCCGTGGCGAGTACAACTCAATCAGCTCAACGAAATTCCGGATTGACCCACTTCCCTTCGCAGAGAGCTGACTGGTGAAGGAGAGATCTTTCATCGCGTCCCAGCCTCTCATTCCATGCTCCCGGCAGTGTTCAAGTAACAGCATGGCGGTGTTGGACCCGATTCCCCGGGGAGGAGTATTCAGGATCCGCAGGAGACAGACGTCAGCCAGGGGGTTGGCCAGAACCTGTAAATAGGCGAGAACATCTCGAACTTCCCTGCGATCATAAAAACTCTGGGCCCCAACCAGTCGATAGGGAATCTCCTCCTGCCGGAAGACCTGTTCGACTTTCCGGATGTGGGTATTGGTCCGGAAGAGAACCGCGAAATCCTCCCAGCGCCCATTGTCTTTCGTCCTGGCACGCCGGATTTCTTTTGCCATCCAGAGAGCCTCCTCCTCATCTCCGGGCAAGGCCATCAGGGTGACCTTGTCCCCTCCCTTTATGGTCGCTCGCAGGGTCTTTTCATGCCGCGCAGGGCTGTTACTGATGAGTTCGTTGGCCACACTCAGGATGGCCTCCGTACTCCGGTAGTTATTCTCGAGTCGGACAACCTTGGGATCGGGGAAGAAGTGTCCAAACTGCAGGATATTGCTCACCTGTGCCCCTCTCCACCCATAGATACTCTGATCATCGTCTCCGACCACGCAGATATTGTGGGGTGGCCCGACCAGCTGCATCAGCAGGTCCATCTGCAGACCGTTGGTATCCTGAAACTCATCCACGGTGACGTAGCGGTAGCGCTCCCTCCAGTATTCACGGGCCTCCCTCTGCTCCCGGAGCACTTGCTCCGCCAATACGAGCAAATCATCAAAATCGAGCGCGTTACGAGCCCTCAGCTCCCGCTGATAGCTCATCGCTACCGTTCTCACCAGATCATCAGGAATCTCCCCAAGTGACATCCCGGCGTTTTTCTGGCGAGAGACTGCCGCAGCGATGTCCCACGGCTTGATCTTCTCCTTTGCCCCCCCGTGCTGGACAATGAGCTGCTTGACCAAGCCGTCCCGGTCGCCTCCCGCAGCAATGCTAAAGTTGGTGTTGTAGCCCAATAACCCCGCATGCACTCGCAGAACCCGCACGCAGAGGGAGTGGAAAGTGCACACCGTCATTTCCTCCGCTGCTTTTCGCCGGACCATCTCTCCTACCCGCTCCCGCATCTCGCAGGCGGCCTTGTTGGTGAAGGTCACCGCAAGAATGTTCCGGGGGTCCACACCCCTCTCCAGAAGATTCGCAATGCGAAAGATCACGGTTCTGGTCTTACCCGTTCCCGCGCCAGCAAGGATAAGAACCGGTCCCTCAGTGCTTTGCACCGCCTCGGCCTGCGCCTCGTTCAACCCTGCCACTATCGTTCCCCCACCCATTTCGTATGGGACAACACCCTACGAAAGCTGCGCGCCGGGAAAAGGTGAATATCAACTGCGGAGGCGAATTCTTCTGGCGAGCCGGCCGCAATTCTCCCGCCGCACTGCCCCACTCTTCTTGCGCTCCCGGTGAACAGGGATTATATTTCCCGTCACGAAAGAACCGTTTCCTCCAAAATCATGTTTGAGAGCTACCAGAACCCTTACGTCGTGGCCGCCGCTCCCGTGGACGTCCGCGCCACCTTTATTCGCCGGACCTATGGACACCTCGCCGCTGCCGTCGGGGCCTTCATCCTGATCGAGCTTGCCCTCTTCCAGATTCCTGACATCGACTCCAAGGTGATGGGGATTCTGGCACAAAGTCCCTACAGTATGCTCTTCGTCCTCGGCGGATTCATGCTGGCCTCCTACCTGGCCAACAAATGGGCCCTGACCTCTACCAGCAAGGGAATGCAATATGCGGGTCTTGGCCTCTTCGTGATAGCCGAGGCTGTCGTGTTTCTTCCCATTCTCCTCGTCGCGGCCAGCCCCCGATTCCTCAATGCTCCGGATCTGATCGGACAGGCCGGAATGATCACAGCTGCCATGTTCGCCGGATTGACCTTTATTGCCTTCTCCACCAAGAAGGACTTCTCCTTCCTCGGGGGGATCATCAAGGTCGGCTTCCTCGTAGCCGTCGTTACCATCGTGCTCTCCTTCTTCATGGGCTTCAGCCTTGGCCTTTTCTTCTCGGGCGCGATGGTCCTTCTCGCTGCCGCCTCTATTCTCTGGAGCACCAGTAACATCATCCACCACTACGGCACCGAGCAATATGTTGCCGCCTCGCTCGGCCTCTTTGCCAGCGTGGCGATGCTCTTCTTCTACGTCCTGAGAATTCTCATGATCCTCCGGGGCAGCGACTAGATCCTCCCCTTCACGGACACAATAGCTGCTAGCGTCGGCGGGGTCCCTTGCCGGCGTTTTGCGTTGACCACCCGCGGGGCCAGCTCTTCCCCGATGGCACCCACCCGCAGGGCTCCTCCCGGCTTTAAGCGGACGCCTCCCGGGCGCGCCGCGCAGCCTTGAAGGAACGGATCGCCATCACGGTGAAAAACAGGCAGATCGCGGCCATAATGGCGATTAACACCGGCCCTGGCCCAGTGAGTTCTCCTTTAATCGCACCCGGGATCAGGCGACCTAGTCCTGCAAGCGCCCCTAGGGCGGAGAACAGCACCGCGATATGCATCCCCGCCATGGTGCTCTTCAGGGCCACCACCCCCCCAAGGAGCATCGGCACCCCGACAAAGGCCGGAATCAGCGCGGTAACGGACTGCTTACTGGCCCCGATGGCCTCCCAGCCCAGATACCCTACCAAGCCCAGAACGATGAGAGCCCCCGAACACAAGAAACAGAGATTGCGCATACTGGGATCCTACCCTGCAAACGTGCAGGGTCAAGAGGGGTGCTCGCTTTGCCCCCATCTGGTCTTTATCGGCCAGTTTTGTGGATGAACAACTCCACATCCTCCCACTGCGCAATGAGATCTCGGGCTTTCTCTTCCTCAAGAACCGAACACGCCGTGGAAAGAGCATCGGCAAGCCAGGCCTCGGGAGCGGTCACTGCCACGACCTTCCGGGCCTCCACACAATCCCCAGTGCGTGGATCAACAATGTGATTCCGGCGATCTCCTGTTCCAAAGTAAAGCCCGGCCCCCGAGGAGACCGCGAGCGCGCGATCCCGCAAGGCGATTTCCTCTCCCTCCACGCCCCGGAGACCCACAATCCAGTCCTTTCCGGAGGGCTGAGTCCCGAGGCCGTAGAATTCACCAAGATTCACGAGGCAGTGCTGCGCTCCCCCGTCACGCAGGATCTCGCTTGCCCGGTCGGTGATCCATCCCTGCGAAAGGCCGTTCAACGTCAGGGCCATTCCCTCCCGGCCAAAGCTCAACTCCTCCTCACCGCAACGCACCTGCCGGAAGTCCACCTTCTCCAGGAACTGCGCTTGTGCATCGGGATTGATAGCTCCAGTAGTTTCAACCGTCTCACGTAACCAGGTCCAATAGGGCTGGATAGTGGGATCAAAGGCTCCTCCCGAGCGTTCCGCGACAAGCAGGGCCTTACGCACAAGGTCCACAAGTTCCGGGGGAGGATTGTCAAGGCGCCCCGTCCGATTAAGACGAGAAAGAGGCGAGTCGGGTAGATAGAGAGAAAAGAGTTTCTCCAGCCTCTGCATCTCCAACTCGCAGTCCCTGATCAAAGGCTCCGCAACTGCCGGCGGCATTGCGTGCACCGCCATGTCGACATCAGAGTTGAACAGGACCCCCCGCCAGCGGGTGACTTCTTCACCTCCCCTTCGCTGGCAACCACTACCCACCAGAGATGCCGCACTGGATGCGGCAAAAAGAGAGAGACACCGGCGGCGATTCATGAAGCAAGATCATTTCCTCCTGAACAGGAGGCGAATACCAAGCACAGTGAGAACGAAGACCGCCACCCCGGTCAGATCAACGAAGAAGCGGCCTATTTTTCCTAACAAACTTCCACTGTGCAAATCGGTAATAACCCGCGACCAGGTGAATTCCGAACCCTCCACCAGAATCTGCTGTAGTGAATCCCGCTCATTAAACCCCTCACTCGGAGTGCTCCAAGCAACTACAGCCCCGGAAGGCGCTTCCTCAAAGTCTAGGAATCCTTCGCCCAGAACATGTTGCCCATCAGCCGTTTGGAGATGTATTCGATCGTTGGAATCGAGGCCAATTCCCAAAAGAGGAACGGCCGGAAGAGATTCTTCCCCAAGTCTATCCAGGTAAAGTCCCTGGGAATCGTATACGAAAATTTCATTTTCGGTCGCCACCACCAGCTCGGCCGGCAGAGCTACAGCCCCTGTCAGAGTTCCGCTCTCCTCGAGAAGCTTGTCATCAACAAAAAGTTGGCCTCCCCATCCAGCAACCAGAAAACGGCCCGCCTTTGTGACGGCAGGCACTCCCTCGGGTATCTGGTTGTATCTCTTCAGCAGCCAAGCCGAACTCACCTTTTTCTCCGTCAGCCCAAGGCGCTCCCCGTGCTGGAGAAGGAGGCCGCTGACAACAAGCCAGAGGAGAGGGAGGGCGAATGCCGCACCGAGATATCTGTGCCATCGGCGATGCCACTTTCGTGGCCCCGGTCGTCGGCCCTTTCTTCTGGGCCGATCTTCACCCATTACTGCTTATTTAGGACGGATCTGGTCCATGTAGAGGGCCACCCGTCCCATTTCCATCATGGCGCGGGTGGAAAGAGTTGCACCCGCAATATTGTTTACTCTCCGGCTCAGCTTTCCGCTCGACCCGAGGGTCGCACCTTTGAACTGATTTGTGAACGTTGTTCGTCTGACCTCCGCTCCAATTGTTTCACGGTAAATCAGCATCTTGACCGACTCGATTTTTCCACTGCTTACCACAAATCCGGTAGTGATCGGGCGCGTCTTTCCTATTTCGTCAAGGATGACGACCATCTTCCCTTTATATGTCCAGTAGCGGACTCTGGTAGGGCGGTACTCATGTCCCATGAGACGTTTAATCCTGCTCTGGTTGGAAGAGGTCAGCGTAAGATATTTGGTGGTGGGGACTTGCCCACCACAGGCGGAACGGATGAAGTCCGAGGGTTTCTGGTAAACTGTTGTTCCCGAATGCGCCACGAGTGTGGCGGCGAAGAGGACAGTTAGGGTGAGAAGGTGGTGCATTTGGATGATTCTAGATTATTTACTTTTACCTTAAAGGGGGTTTTCCGATACGCAAATTTTCAGACTATTTCTTATTACAGATCACTTCCCCCAATCCCGGTAAACCATAGTCGCCGCCAACCCGTGAGGGGTGGCGGCGACCAAGGTTATGAGTATGAATACGCGTAGCAATCTACGCAGTGTTCAAAGTTTAGAAGCTGTATCCAACACCGAGGTTGATGGACTCAGCGCCACCGGCGTCATTGTAATCAGCTTTGAAGACAACGTTGTCGATAGGCCAGTAATTCACACCTACGGTTACCACGTCGGTGGTGTCACCGGTGTAATCCTGGTATTCAGCGTAGCGAGCAAAGACTCCCAAGTTGTCGCTGATCTTGTAGGATGGCTCAATGAAGTAACCCCACTGCTCATCAGCTCCTGCTGCTGCAGCGGCTGCACCGCCGATGTCCCAGCTGGAAACAAGGCCACGAAGGCGGAAAGCGCCCATGTTCGCGTCAAGAGTGGCGCCAAGAAGAGTGGCGTCGGCTCCGTCTCTTCCCTGAGTAATATCACTCTGATACTGAGCGAAACCAGCAACCTGAAAACCGTTGCCACTGTAGGTGACGCGACCAGTGACGGCAGCGTCCTCTGCAGGCGCTTCAGCAACCTTCTTACGTCCGCTACGGATCTTGTAAGAATCAGGAACTGACAGTCCGGAGTGAACTGCAACGTCCCATTTGATTGCCTCACTACTTCCGCTCAGGCCAAGACCAGCTTCCCACCAAGTGGTAGGAATGATGTTCTTCTCAACCGGATTCCGCTCCACACCGTAAAAGGTGTCGGGCTCATGAGTCTCGTTAAGTGTTCCTACAGGCAGGAGGAAGAGACCAGCCTTGAAGCTTGTTCCTCCGTCCATTGTGATGTCGATGTAGGCCTGCTCGAGCTCGACCTCACCGGGCTTGCCGTCTCCCGCAAGGGAGTGCTCAAGTTCAAATTCAGAATACAAGGCGATCTTGTCACTGAATCGGTGGTTAACAAAGAGAACCCAACGGTGGAAATCAATCTCGTTGTCGTCGTCTTGGTTTAGGTTTAAGTGCAACTCGCCATATCCACCTAGAGAGGTGTTTTGGAACCAGTCGCTTCCAACGCTGCCGTTGTTGTAAGCAGCGTCGAGGTCCTCGTGATCTTTCGCAGCCACTTGCGCGGCAGACGCCAGAATTCCAAGGCCAAGGATGAGAGACCCGGAGGTCCGTCTGATGGTAGTAGCTGTCATTCTCAGTTTTTGGAGTTAGTGCCTTAAAGGTGTGTGTAATTACGGTTTCCTTAAAGGTGTGCAGGTTTTATCGAGAATGGGTCTCAACAACAACAACATTCCCTAATCTCGATGATTTTTCTTTTAACTAACTAATAATTAGATCTTTAAGAGCTTCTTTCGCCTCCTTTGCGAGCCCATATCGTCTAGAGATCTCTCAGAACACAAGCCCTCGCACCGTTCCATGAACCCTGCGGCACCCCTCTTCGACTCCCCGGCAGGCGAAACAGAAGTCTCATCAATACGCCCATAGGAGCTTCTTTCGCTTTTCGCTCCGCCAGCCCGAGCTCAGGGTGAGAGCATGATCCGCCTCCTCATTCTCATCCTGTGCGCAAACAGCCTGAGTTCACCCTCTCAGGCGCAAGATCGGACCGCCCTCCGGCAGGGAGGGTATTTTAAACCCGCAGCAGCGCTCCTCGAACTGGAAAGGATTACCTCCAAGGTCCCCGACCTCGCTGCATGGACCAAACGCCGTGCAAGCGTGCGCGCAGGCATCCTTGAGGGGGCTGGCCTTCACCTCCTCCCAAAGAAAACCCCACTCAACCCCCTCCGTCATTCAAAGCGCACTCACGACGGATACACGGTAGAAAACGTGGCACTCGAAACTGCACCCGGACTTTTCCTTTGCGGAAATCTCTACCTCCCCTCCGGGCAGCAGAAGAACATGGCGGCGGTTCTTTGCCCTCACGGACACGCCCGAGACCCCGCCTATACGAAAGAAGGGAGGCTGCGGCCGGAGATGCAATACCGTTGTGCTACCCTCGCGAGGATGGGGGCCGCCGTTTTTTCCTACGATATGATCGGCTACTCGGACTCGCGTAAATTGGGATGGAATCACAATCACGGAAAGCAGGTCCTCGGTTTGCAGTGCTGGAACAGCATCCGCGCTCTTGACTTCATTCTTTCTCTCCCGGGAGTCGACTCCTCCCGGGTTGGAGTCACCGGCGCCTCGGGAGGAGGCACCCAGACCTTCCTCCTGACTGCTCTTGATGACCGGGTCACTGCTTCCGCTCCCTGTGTCATGGTCTCGGCGCATTTCTTCGGTGGGTGTGCCTGTGAGAGCGGAGTTCCGATCCACGTGCGTCCATCTCACATCACCAACAATACCGAAATCGCAGCGCTTTGCGCTCCGAGGCCGATGTTACTCATTTCGTGCGGGGGCGACTGGACCTCTCATACGCCCCAAGTTGAATTCCCTTTCGTACGACGCATCTATGGAATGTATGGCCGGAGTAATCTTGTCGAAAACGCTCACCTTCCAGATGAGGGTCACGACTACGGAGCCTCCAAGCGGCAGGCAATGTATCGGTTCTTCGAAAAACACCTCAAGTTGTCACAGGGACTGCAGTGGAAGAACAAGGATGATGCGACCATGAACGAGTCCACAGTGCTCCTGGAGTCTCATCAAACCCTGCAGGTCTTCAGCGAAAAGCATCCTGTTCCCCCGCATGCCCTCAAACCAAACTCACCTGTAACCTTCTCCCGCTAGGCGACCGTTACCTCCCCTGAAAAGAAGCGGTCTACCCGGAACCTTCTTCTAAGGGGCAGGCCCCTCGCCTACGGGTCATAGCTGATTTAACTAGACATCACGGGTCCTCTCGGCCTGAAGAATTCATGCTCAGCGGCAAATCCTTGCTCATCACCGGCGGAACTGGTTCCCTCGGAAAAGAATTGACCAGAACCATCCTATGAGTTGACCGAATCCCAGACGGCATTCCGCATGTTTCGTCGCTCTCTCTTTGCCTCGGCTGATATCAAGACAGGTGAAGCCCTTACTGCACAGAACGTGCGCTCCATCCGGCCCGGCAATGGACTCGCTCCCAAACACCTTCCGGAGGTCCTGAGGAAAAAGGCTACTCAGGACATCCCTCTAGGCACGCCCCTCGGTTGGGACTTACTCGACTGAGGACAACTCAACACCCCTGCCCCGAAACCGCTCCGTGCTATTTGCTGGACCCCTTCCAGTCCCGCCAGAGCCACCGCATGGTCTCTGGGAAAATTGCTCCTCCGTGCTTCCCACTGTGCCCCCCTTTGCCCCAGACCGTCTTGAAATCATACTTACGAAACAGGAGAGCCTTCTCCATCTGAAGATTACTCAACCACCAGTTCCCATGGGCGTTATCCAAATCGTTGGAACCATCCTGCAGGAACACACGCAACGGCTTTTTCTCTCCCTTTCGGATCAAGGCCGGATAGACATGGCCGCCGCGGATATTGGTAAAACTCCCGATGTGGCTCACGACCTTTCGGAAGAGGTCTGGCCGCTGCCATGCAGCCGTAAAGGCACAGATCCCTCCCGAACTCATTCCGCAGATTGCCCGCATGGAGGGATCTTCTGAGAGATTGTGATCCTTGCTGACCTCATGGAGAATTTCCTTCTCGAGGAAGGTCACATAATCGGCATTGAGAGAGTCGTATTCCACACTCCGGTTCCTTTTCACCCCCTCCGGAGCTTTCCAACCCTGCCGGCCCTCAAATCTATTTGTAAAGAGTCCCGGATTGAGAAAAATCCCGATCGTCACCGGCATAGCGCCCTGATGAATCAGGTTGTCAAATACGATTGGTACGCGCAGGTCACCCTCCTCGCTCACGTAGGCATGACCGTCCTGAAACACCATCAGGGCGGCAGGCTTGGCACTGTCATATTGCGCGGGAACGTAGAGATACCACTGCCGCAAGGTGCCATTGAGGATAGTGCTCCTCCACTCATCCCGGGTCACCTTGCCTCTGGGAATGCCATCCTGACGCTTGGAGTCGGGTCCGAGATCAAAAGATGGTTGTTTCTCCTCGTCGCCATGAAGCGGGGACAGACAGTTGCAGATCAGGAAGAGGGCGACGACGTTTTTACGACTCATGGAAAGGCGCCCAGACCGTGGGGGGAGCACTCAATTCTAAAGCCCTCTTGCCGGAGCGCACTGAAAAACTGTCCGACACAGCTCAGGTCGCGGTGGCATCCGTCACCGATATGGCTCTCGGATGAGCCTCTCTGCCAAACTTCCTTCGGGAAATGAGGAGACCTTTTCTAGCGAGAGGCGATCGATTTTTCTTTTTCAGGTGGCACTTGCGCCTTAAAAGCTAGAAAACCAGCATCTCATTCTGAGGGTGAAATCGCAATCTCTTCCTCCGCTCAACGAGATGCTATTCCTACACGAAGGCACGCAGCGCCCCGGAAATTTTATGAGAACACTGTTTTCCCTTATTCTCTTGCTTACCGCCAGCAGCATCCTGCTTCCCGCTGGACCGCTCCTCAAAGTCAGTTCCTCGACTCTGACCCCCTCCACGACCTTCAAACTGATCTTCGACAAGGCGATGGTTGAAGAGGAGCAGGTAGGCAAGCCCAGCCCAAATACTCTGATGCGAATTGAGCCTGCACTGGCTGGCAATCTGACCTGGGTCTCACCCAATAGCGCTCATTTTGAGCGCACGGACATTCCCAAAATCGCCACGACCTATCATTTCTCCCTTGAGCCGGGGCACAAGTATCTGGACGGAACAGACATTCCCGAAACCCGCTTCCGATTTCTCCGGACAGCCGCCTTTCAACCTCTGGTGAATTACTGGCGGGGCGACCTGCGTCACCCTGTATGCTTTCTGAGGTTCAACGATGTGGTTGATCCCTCAGCCATCACACAACCCATATTTTTTACTGCCAAGGGAGGGGCGAAAGTTGAGGCAATAGTCCGAAGAGGCCTCTATCGTGATCTCGGAAATAGCACTGCCCTCGGACCTGATTGGGAACAGTATTTTCAATCATGGGAGGCCCCAGCACCCGGTGGGGTTGATCCTGCAACCGAGATCTCTACCGCACTCACCATCTCCCCGGTGCAGCCCCTGCCGGTCGGCGAGGATTGGAAGCTTGTCCTCGGCGCTGGGGTAAAAAACAGCTCTGCCACTGCTGCGACTACCCGACTCATTGCGCGCTCGATCGGGACTGTCAAAAAATTTGAGGTCACCTCTATCCGGGCTATCACTCAGCTCGATGCCAAGCCCTACCTGAGTATCAGCCTTTCCAAGAAACTTCCTGAGAATATCACCGCGTCGGATCTCACCGACTTCATTGTTGTGGAGCCCGCTCCTGCCAACATGACTCTCGAGGTGGGCCGTTCCCTGATCTCAATCCGAGGAGACTTTCCCGGACAATCCAAGTGGAAGGTCACCGTCAAACAGGGGATCACCGCGGCGGACGGATTAATCATGCCTCAGTCAAAGAGCATGGTGATTCAATTTAAGCATCTGCCTCCCATCCTCGCCGCTCCGAGCTACGCCGCTGCTCAGCTAGCCACCGGAAACCGAACCTACAGTATCAGAACAGTGAACATCGCGAGTGCCAGGATACGGGCCAAGCGCCTGACCGGCAGAGACGCGGTGCGCACCCTTCAGGGCTATCGTCACTACAGTGGAAACGGCCCGGGGAGCAAACGCATCAAGCAGCGTCACGCTCTGCCCTGGTCTCTCGTGGCGGGAGAAACGGTTTACGACAGCTCCATTGAGCTGGAAAACGCCTACAACACCACGGCTCCCATCGAGATCAACTGGGACGACATCCTGGGAAAGGACAATGCCCCTGGCCTGCTTTTCCTCTCCATCGAGGCCGACCCCAAGCCCGGAATGGTGAGCTCCTACCAGAGAAAAAAGTCTACCCAAGCCTACATCCAGATCACTGATATCGGACTGGCATGGAAAATTAATGAGAGTGACGCCTTTCTCTATGCCTACTCCTGTGAGACCGGCGCCCCGCTTGCGAATGTCACTCTCGATGTCTTCGGCGAAGATGCGGCTCCCTTGCAATCAACTCAAACCAACGAGTCTGGGGTTGCCCTCCTTCCCCGGTCCTCCGAGCAGCGCCACTTGAGAGCTTCCCTCGGTCCGGACCACTTCATCATAGATTTCGATAGCAGCCTCCCCACCGTTTCCATGTGGCGCTTTCCCGTGAATATTGAGTGGGAACCTGCGCTCCCTCATAAACGGACAGCCCTGCTCTTCACCGACCGAACTCTCTACCGTCCGGGAGAAGAAGTTCACCTTAAGGGACTCGTCCGTAGGATCAGGGAAAATCGCAGTGTTCATGAAGAGAGCAGAGACGCGCAACTCCAAATCTTTGATTCCTCTGAGCGCATCCTTGAGCAACGGGACATCACTCTTTCTGACAAGGGCAGCTTCCACCACAGCTTCACCCTGCCTCCGGAAACAGTTGGCTCTTTCAGGATCGAACTTCTCTGGCCCGAGGAGGTCGCCGCAGCAGCGGAGATGGAAAATTGGTATGACCGCAGAGCTCAC
The DNA here is from genome assembly GCA_002420305.1 of Akkermansiaceae bacterium UBA5689. Lineage (GTDB taxonomy): Bacteria > Verrucomicrobiota > Verrucomicrobiia > Verrucomicrobiales > Akkermansiaceae > Roseibacillus_B. The sequence goes on from DIHT01000171.1 coordinate 38,422, forward strand.
CTCAGCAGCGCCCAATTTGTCCATATGATTGCGGTTCAGGACTTCCGCCGAAACGCTTTTGCCACAGAGGCCCAGTTCATCAAGCCCGTTGAAGACAACACCTCCCGGTTATCACTCCGTGCGAACTACTTCCAGGGGCAGCCAGTCGCCGGAGGGGAGGTGGAGTGGTTTTACCGCAGTAAAGAGGCCGGGTTCTACCCAGCTCTCTTTCGTGATTTCCTTTTCTGCGACCACCGAACCTACGACCCTTATTACTGGTCACACTACTTCGGTTATGGCGAAAGCTCCTACCAGCGCTCCTTCGGGAGCAAGGATGGCAAAGCCCGTCTCAGCGAGAAAGGTGAAGTGGTCCTGACTTTCGATCTCGCAGAGATCGAATTCCCTTCACCACGGACGGTTACCGTGACCAGTGAAGTCCGCGATTTACGCAATCAAACCCTATCCGTTGAGGCTTCCACCACCATTCATAGTTCAGACTACTATGTTGGCATTTCCCGTCTCGACAAACTCGTCCGAGTTGGGGACGAGGTCGACCTTCGGGCGATTATCGTCGACTCCAAGGGGAGTTTAGTCACGGGGGAGCCCATCGATTTCACTCTTCAGGTCGACCGCGAAGTCCACGAGCAGGTCAAGACTCGAACCGCCAATGGAACAATTGCTGTGCGCAACGAGAGGCGTATCGAATCCGTAGTCGAAGGCCAATCCGTGCAGGTCTTACCCGGGAACAAGGCCGGGACCATTCTCCCCTTCAAGCCCAAGCTGGCAGGCCACTATATCCTGACCCTCTCCGGAACCGATCCCAAAGGACGCCCAATCCGCACTGCGGTGACTCAGCACGTCTACGGCTCAAAAGAATACCCGTGGGCTTATGAGAATGGCATGCTCATCAAACTCATCCCTGAGAAGAAACTCTACCAACCGGGCGAGACTGCTCGCATCCTTGTCCAGTCCCCCATCGAAGGCACGGCCCTCGTCACTCTGGAGCGCGAAGGTGTCTACCGACACGTCATCACGGAGCTTACTGCGGAGAATCCAGTGGTGGAGGTGCCCCTCACTCATGAGGATGCCCCCAATACGTTCGTTTCCGTCCTCGTCATTAAAGGAGCAAGGGACAATCTCCGGAAGCACAAGGAGCCGATTCTGCGTCTCGGCTACTGTGAACTGGCTGTCGAAGTCGTCCGAGAGCGTCTCAATATTAGTCTCGAGACGCAGGAAAGCTCCTACCGTCCCGGGGAGGAGATCACCATCGAGGGACTTATCAGCAATCGTGCAGGAGACCCAGTTGGAGGTGCCGAGGTCACTGTTTATGCCGAGGATGAGGGAACTCTCGCGGTAGCTGGCTACATCAATCCCGACCCAATGGGCCATTTTTACTCGCCCCGCAGCCTCCGCACTGAGGCCGGCACGTCCCTTGGCAAAATCCTCTCCGAAAATCCCGGGCAACGGCATTCCTTCAACAAGGGATTCTTTATTGGTGGAGGCGGAGACATGATGGACCTCTTCGACGGAAAAGGGCCGCGCAGGAACTTCAATCCGTGTGCCGTCTGGATGCCTGCCCTGACGACGGATCAGGAGGGGCGGTTCAAGGTTCAATTCACAGCCCCCGATACTCTTACTCGCTACCGGGTTATCTCGGTGGCTCATCACGGGGCTGCGCACTTCGGTCGCACAGTATCCAGTGTGACGGTGAACAAACCCCTCATGCTCGAACCGGCGGTTCCGCGATTCGCCCACGAAGGCGACCAACTACAGCCTTCGGTTCTCGTTCAGAACTCCAGTCCGCACACCGGGACATGGGATATTTCCCTCAAGGTTGGAGAGCGCACTAAGTTTACAGAACATGGTGACAAGAGCCAGGCCACGCCTATCACTATCCCCGCTGGGGGTAATGCCACCGTGACTTTCGACCTCTCCTTCCGTGAAACCGGAGAGGCGGACTGGCAGTGGACAGCCATTCCCCGCTCCCTCGAGGGCCAGGAGCTAGACGAAAAGCTGCGTCGGGATCTCTCGGATGCGGTCATCAGCCAGTTCTCTATCGAGTATCCGGTCCCCCTTCTCAAGGAGACACAGTTCATCAAATTTGACGACCCGGGTAAGCAGCATGACCTGCTGAACGGACTGTCCGAGAATCTTCTTGAGGGCCGGGGTGCTATCGAGCTGGAGTTCGGGCGCTCCATGCTCCTTGAGGCAGGAGAAGCACTGGATTTCCTCCTCCAGTATCCCTACGGCTGTGTGGAGCAGACTACCTCAAGCACAATTCCCTGGATAGCGGCCCTGAACCTGCAGAAAAAGACCCCCGCATTTCGGGGTAAGAAGGAGGGTGAAATCCGCCAGAGTATTCAGGCAGGTGTCAACCGGCTCCTCTCCATGCAGTGTGATGATGGAGGGCTTGCTTACTGGCCGGGTGGCAAAATCTCAGAAACATGGGGATCAGCTTATGGGGGTATGGCTCTTCTCCTCTGCCGCGAAGCAGGGGCGAACGTCCCCGAGAGTGCACTGGAAGGGCTTCGCCGCTACCTCACCGCTACATTACGGGGCATTGTCAGTTCCAAGGACTGGAGGGAGATCGAAACGGCCTGCCGAACCTGCTACACCCTCGCACTCGGGGGCTCTCCCCAGGTCTCCTACCAGAACAAATTGCTTGAGACCCCCGAGCTCCTCACCCCCACCTGCCTGAGCTTCCTCTCTCTCGCGGTTGCAAAATCCGGTGGAGACGACGCCCTGTCCCGTGCACGGGACGTTCTCTCCCTCGAGGTGGCACAACCGGACACCGGGAACTATTTCATGAGCTACCGACCGGCAGAAGCAGAGAGACTTCTGGCTCTCCTCAATATCGACCCGGAATCCCCGGAGTGTAGCCGATCTCTCGACAAAATCATGGCCTCACGCGGAAAGCGATCCGGCCACTGGAGAACGACGTGGGGCAACGCCTGGACCGTCTTTGCCCTCGGAGAATATGCCCGCCTCGCGGAAACATCGACAGCGCCCCCGGTGATCACCTTAGAGACCGACGAAGGCATCCAGCGTATCACCCTTGATAATCAGAATCCCACCAAGCTCATTCGGATCCCACTCCGTCAGGGACTAGTGGCCAGAGCCGCAACTTCGGCCGGGGGATTTGCCCGCATCAAGCTCTCCTCTAAACCGAATCTGGCCCCACAGAAGCCAGTGTCCTCCAATGGCCTGCAGATCGCTCGTAGTTACTTTCGGATTCTGCCCAGCGGAAAGCGGGAAGCGCTCGGCCAGCCGAAAACGGGAGATCTCGTCGAGGTGCAGCTTGAGGTCTCGATGCCCAGGGACGGCACTCGTTACCTTGTCGTGGATGATCCCCTGCCCTCCATCTTTGAGGCCGTAAATACTGATTTTGCCAGTCAGGCCGGGCGACTGAAGAGCAAGAAGGACTGGAGCGTCTCGCATCAGGAATTCCGAGACGATCGAGTTCTGTTCTTTATGAACTATCTCCCCCGTTCGGGAAGCTACACTCTTTCCTACCAGGCCCGTGTCACGTCGGCAGGCTCTGCACTCGCGCCCCCCGCCAAAGTCGAGGCGATGTATGAGCCAGAGTTCTTTGCCCTCTCGGCGAGCCGCAGCTTCGTCACTCCCAACCCCCTCAAAACTGCCAACCGCTAGTGCGGAGGAACCACGATCATGCCTGACCTCCAGAGATGGATCAATCGCATCGTGCCGGCTGGCCGGCGGCGCTGGCTCGTAATTGTTCCTGTCCTGGCAGTAGCGGGCTGGAGCCTTCTTCCTTTCGCCTTCCAGCTTCCGTCGCAACTCAGAGCCGAGCCTTCCCAGTCTATAGTCATCACGGATCGCAATGGTCTCGTCCTCGACAACATGGCGCGCCCGGACTACTTCCGCCACGAACCTGTTTCTCTCGCTGAGATCCCGCCGGCCCTCATTGAGGCTACCTTGGTTGCTGAAGACAAACGCTTCTTCAGTCATAGCGGCCTCGACTACCTTGCGATCGCACGGGCCACCAAGGACCTTCTTCTGGAAGGGCGCATCGTCTCGGGTGCCTCAACAATCACCCAGCAACTGGTGAAAATTTCCTCCCCTCCGGGAAAGCGCAACCTTCTCACCAAAATCCGGGAAGCCCTCACCGCCAGGCACCTCGAGTATCGCTGGTCCAAGGAGGAGATCCTCACCGCCTACCTGAACCGACTGGACTACGGAAATCACCGCCAGGGATGCCGGGAAGCCGCACGATTCTACTTCGGCAAAGCCCTCAGTGACCTTTCGCTCGGGGAGTGCAGCCTTCTCGCCGGTCTCCCCCAGTCGCCAACCCTGCACAACCCTCTTCGTAATCCACAATCGGCCCTGCACCGACGAAGCTGGATCCTGGAGCGGCTGGAGAAGGAACGAAATTACGACCCCAACAGAATTCGCGTGGCAGAGGGTGAGCCGCTCCATCTCGATCAGATCCCCTCGGATCAGCTAGCCCCTCACCTCGTCTCCTCGCTGCGCTCCCGTCAATCCTCTGTGCGTACTACCCTTGAGGCTCCGCTGCAGCACAAGGTCCAATCCATAGTTAGGGAGGAGCGAAGGCGCCTCAGGCATTCGAACGCCCACCATGCGGCCGTTGTCGTGATTGAAAATTCCTCCGGCGACGTTCTCTCCCTGGTTGGCTCCGGAGATTTTCACGACCCAAGGGGGGGGCAGATCGATGGCACTCGCTCACCCCGCTCCGCAGGGTCGACCTTGAAACCCTTTACCTACCTCCTCGCGCTCGAAAAGAAGGAATTATTCCCGGGAAGTATCATCGCCGACATTCCCACGCCGTATCGGACCGAAGAAGGGCTCGATCTGCCGGTCAACTACGACCGGAAATTCCATGGTCCGGTAACCATCAGGTATGCCCTCGCCAATTCTCTCAACGTGGCTGCGATGCGAACCCTCAATGCGATTGGAGGACCGGTCCCACTTCACTCCTTACTTGGACGGGTTGGCATTGGGACTCTCGACCAGCCGGCTATGTCTTATGGACTGGGCCTGACTATCGGAAACGCAGAGGTTTCTCTTCTTGAGCTGACGAATGCCTACGCGGCCCTTGCTCGACTGGGCACCTTCAAGCCTGCCCGCATGACCCTTGACCATGAACGATCCGCTCCGGAGTCCCGAATGGAGCAAATTGCTGAACCCGCAAATTGTTACCTGATCTCAGATATTCTGAGCGATAATGCGGCTCGCTCGGCGGCCTTTGGACCTAACTCGCCACTGCGCCTCCCCTTCAAGGCAGCGGTCAAAACCGGAACCTCTTCCGACTTCCGGGACAACTGGTGCATCGGATTTACGAACGATTTCACGGTTGGAGTATGGGTAGGGAACTTTGATAACAGCCCCATGCGCGGGGTCTCCGGCGTGAGCGGCGCCGGACCCATTTTCAACCAAACCATGCTTGCCCTGCACGAGAACCATCCTCCCAGTTGGTTGCCGCGCCCCGACGGACTGACCGAGATCGCCATCGATACTCGAACTGGGTATCGCTTTCTTTCTCGTCCTCATGACGGGCATCCCTTCACCGCTCCCGAACTCTGCCTCTCCGACAAACTTCCTCGTTCGGTCCAGCCTGCCGACTATGACAAGCAGGACCGCGCACTGATTGACGAACGGTATCTTGAATGGTTCTCCAGTGCCGACAACCACCGGCAGGACGACCTTGCTATCATCCCCCAACGCCCGGAGAACCTGACCCCACGTATCATCTCCCCCATGGAGACGGCGACCTATCTTCTCGACCCGGAGCTCCCGAGCGGCGGCCGGTTCCTGTCCCTCCTCAGCAATCTTCCAGCGGGTGGCACTTGGTCCAGCCCCACCCTACAAATCGAAGGGACGACCGCCCACCTGACACCCGGTCATCATCGAATCATCCTCACTGACGGGAAGACGGGGCACGAGGTTTCGCAGTCCATCGTGGTTGAAAGTCTCTGAAACCAAGACGCGCGTATAGGGCTACCAGCGTCGTTTCAGAAGCGACACGAAGGGAGAGTGCGCACGCTGTTTAAGCCGAGGGGCATCAACTCCTCAAACTCACAGCTTGGCAAGGGACAAGGATCTGCTTTTCTTCGGGCGGGACAACTTGGGTTTTCCGCGATCACTCTTCGTGAACAATATATACTTTCAGCAAGACCTACTGCCGGGCGATGTCCTCAGTGGCTATCATTACCCGGACCTTAACCTTCGTATTTAGAGATGAACGCCTGCTCAAATGGGCTGCTGAACAAAGCTGCGCGATATGATCTGCGTTCCGGGAAAATCAAGGATCCAGGAGAACCTGAATGCCGACTTCCACAACATCAAAGCTGGTCCTGATCGGAGGTCTCTACCTCTCTCAGGGAATTCCCAACGGCTTCTTCCGGCATACCGTCCCGGTGGTCTTCCGGGAAAGCGGAATCTCTCTTGAGAAAATCGCCCTTTGGCTTCCAGCCCTCTACATCCCGTGGATGTTAAAATTTATCTGGTCGATTTTTGTCGAGAAATTCCACCGGGAAAATTACGGCAAATATCGCTCTTGGATTGTTCCCTTACAGGTTCTCACCGCAGGAGTGATGGTGGCTCTCTCGAACTGGCAGCTGGGGAGCTCGGTCGCACTTTTTGTTTTCGCTGTGGCGCTGATCAACATCTTCAGCTCGATTCAGGATGTCGCAACAGACGGGCAGGCAGTTCAGCTTCTCGAAAGAGGTGAGCGAGGCTTGGGTAATGCCATTCAGGTGGGAGGATTCGCGATTGGATACATTATCGGCGGCGGCCTGATCCTGATGCTGATGAACTCGTTGGGATGGAACGTCCTGCTGGTTGCGATGGCTATCGTTACTCTGCTTTCCACGATTCCAGTTCTTCAATCCAGAAGCCTCCAGCCTGATCAGAATTCCAAGGAGGTTTCCGGAGGAATTCTTGTATTTCTGAAACAACCCATGATCCTGAGGATTCTCCTCATGATCGCAGCCTTCCGGATGATCGAAGGCTTCATCCGCTCACTGCTTCCCGCCATGTTCAAGGACTGGGGCATGAGCCTGGCGGAGATCGGACTTCTCCTTGGAGTCTTTGCTCCTGTTTCCCTCCTGGCTGGGGCCTTGGCTGCAGGAGTTCTGGTAAATCGAATCGGAAGGCTCCGGGCTCTTCTCTGGTTCGGCGGCCTTCAGGCTCTCTCAGCAGGGGGATACCTCTTCCTTGCCAGTCGAAATGGCCCGATCTCATTATCTTCTGCCCTGCCGGCGGTCCTCGTTGACCATTTCGTCTCTGGAATGATCACCGTCGCCCTGTTTTCACTGATGATGGATTGGAGCCGCCGGAAGCACGGAGGTACTGACTACACCTGTATGGATTGCATTGGCGTATTCGCCATGATGCTTGGAACGACTGTGAGTTATCTGCTGGCAGCCTACGGGGGCTACTGGTTGGCTTTCGCAGCTGCCATTCCGCTGGTTGTCCTCTCGCTCTTCGTGGTCCAGCGCCTCTACTCAAAAATTCGGCAGCACCCACACTGGCAGAAGCTGCAGCCAGAGTAAGGCGGCTTGCCTCTCTCCAACCAGATATTAGCGGAAAGAGGAAATGGCAGACAGGATGGGATTCGAACCCACGGGAGGCCAAAGGGGGGTACAGTGAAATCCATCAACGTCCATTAACCACTTGTTGCCAATCAGTTAAAGCGCGCGAACTGCTAGATTCAATTTCTGAAGACCCATTCGCAGAACCACCCTCGTTCGAGGCTCTTGTTGGGGATCTCAAAGGGCCCTACTCCAGACGCATCAACATTCAGCACAGGTTGGTGTGTCAGGTTTATGAGAAAGAACGCATCGTGAAAGCTCTTCGCCTTTGGCGACGCACTACGAGTAAAGCCTCAACAAGTCGGTGGTGGCGACGGCCGCCGCCGCCACACCTCAACCGTTATTGCTAGGAAATTGCTTTTCCAGCTCTGTTTTCCTGGAGCTTCACGAGCTGGGGTAGGTGGGGGTGCAAATCCAAGAATACATTGCGTTACGGTGCGATGGCTTTGTCGTCCTTTTTAAAGTCCCACTCTTTTTGGGTGACGCGCCAATTCCCGTAGCGACATTCCAGATAATTTTCTACGTCTGATGGGATCGGATATTCCCGCCCCATGTAATCAACCGTTTCATAGGTATCATAATATTTGCGCGGCACCTTTTTGTGCACTGGGGGTTTACCTACAACCCAATGGAAATCCTGATCGTCCGCGTATTTTACGATCAGGTCGATCACAACACGATGCCCTTTGTGACGTCTAATCGTCACGATTTTAAAAATACGCAGTGCGCCTTTCGGGATTGGCCCTACGTCTTGCTTTGCGTAGCGAATACGTAGTTTGCAGCCCATAAACAAAAGACGCAGTCGCAGTTTTTTGATCGCTGCCGCACTTTCACTGGGAACGAAAAAATCTAGATCATCGTCCCATGGCAAAAGGCGCCCTTCACGAATAACCCCCAGTAGAGTGCCGCCATCCAAACAATAAGAAATTCCGCGCTCTTTAAAAAGCGCATCTACTTTTGGCAGTAGTCGATTGGCGTGTTTTGCGACACCACCTTGAAGTCTGTTCTTTCCACTCATCTACTGCCCTCGCCTCCGGTTATCTTGGTCAGCGCTTTTCTTCGGATCGAACTTGAGGTTGTCTTTGTGTAGGGGAAGTAGACAATCGAAACCCCAATTTGTGCAAAGTCGGCTTCTATTTTGTTCCAAGCGTCAGTGCCTTTCCAGTCGTCGCCGACAAACATTTTGTCAAATCCTAATTCTTCCCATGCTGCATGTTTATCCATGCTTTTTTGCGGAACCGCGCGATCAACCATCTTGAGGCTTTCGACGATCTCGAGACGTTCTTCGAAACTTATGAATGGTTTGCGACCTTTGTGACTTTCGCATAGTTCATCAGTTGTGACCCCGACGATCAACTCGTCACATTCCTGCTTGGCGCGTTTAAGAATGTTCAGGTGCCCAATGTGAAACAAGTCGAACACACCGGTGGTATACCCAATGACTTTCATAATAATCTGCCTAAATTGTCCAATGAGTAACGTCAGGGTTCCGTTATAGAACTGTTTCAGCGAATGCCAGTTGTGTTGTAATCATCTTACCCGTTTAACCTGCACCCCCACCGTCCCCGGCCACCAGGCGCTCAGGAAAGCCGGCGCCAGAAAAGGAATCTCCTAGCAATTCTTGGACTGATTGACGCAATTCTGTTGTTGAAATACCTTCTGTGCGGCCCAAGTACACGACTTCGCATATGTCGCCGAGATCATCAAACTTCCCGGTCCAGTCTGCGCCAATACCAAATATGTCTACTTCGAGCCGAAGTATGTCTTCGCGTTTTTGCTCCCAGGTGCGTTCAGCAATGACGGTATCTACAAATCGACAAGACTCCAAAATTTCGCACCGATGTTCAAAGGACATGACGCTTCTTTTGCCTTTGCCGGCATTAAACTCATCAGTCGAGCAACCAACGATAAGCCGATCACCGAGAGCGGATAGCCGTTTCAGCAACCGGACATGACCAAGGTGAAATAAATCAAAGGTGCCGTATGTGATTACTGTCGTCATTTTTTCCTATCCCCCCAAAGCTTCTTTCTCACCGCATAAATTATCACCGCATACCGGTAGGCTTTAAGCACTATTTTGAATTTTTCTCGCGCTTGTCGCCATGGAAACACAAAATGCGGGTCGGGAGTAAGCCAATTACTACCGTAGTTCAGAACTAGCATCTTCTCTGGATCCGCTGGAGCGGGAAAATCTTGACCTGCAATGCTCACTGATCGAAGTGGAAATAGGCTGGATTTCTCTAGCTCACCGAACGTGTGCGGCCAAACGTAGACCCGATCATCCCGAACCCACGTCGGGAACAAGTCCACGACGATATCGCTTTTCAATTTGATCTTTAGCACCGGACTTTTAAAGGATGTCTTAATGGGCAAATCGATTGAAGAAGAGAGCCGTTGATGGAGACACACCATTTCCTTCGCCACTTGGCGATCATCCGATGACTTCATAATCACACCAAGGTCGATATCATCATCGTACTTGAGAAAATCTTGATGCCTAATCGCACCTAAAAGCGTGCCAGAATTGACAAAAACCTCAATGCCGCTGCGCTGCAAGACAGTGACTATTTCTTTCAATTCCTCAGCAGCGGGCTTGCTCTCCTTAATATAAAAATCAACAAAATAGCTTTTGTCGCTCAAATCCTCCGATCGTAAAATCTGATGGACGCGTGCCTCAAAGTCTTGCGCCTTGGTGTGCTGTTCCTGCGAAGCCCAGTATGCTGAGATACTTTTTCGAAGTGATCGCACCCGCGCACTACGAAGGCCCTTAATGCAATAGGCCAAAACCACCCGCTCGGTCCATTCAACACCACGCTCCGAACGGGGCACTTGGGCAAGTGGTCGTCGCAAAGACTTCAAGCTTAGCTCCGCACCCGTTTTGGGATTTACTATTGAAGAATCAAAGTCAGCCAAGTGTTTCAGTGATTTTTCACTGAGTGGCTTCTTATCTGTGCGCAACACGCGCGGTCTGTACCAGGTTGGCATAATACGCTGCCTTGGAATGGCGTTGGCGGCGAAAGCAACATTTCTTATGGCCTACGGCCAATTTAACAGCGATAAATAGGCTTACATTGACACAAAGTCTAGCACCGGTGATTAACTGGAATACGGGGGCTCTTGAGCTCCTCCACTTGTTTATGCGCTAACCCCCCGGAAAAAATATCACTATTTTTTGTGGCCGGAGACAGAGAGCCAGAGCTAAAAAAGGAATCTCCCAGCAATTCAAGTTCCGGAGGACCTCCCCTGCTCCTGGGGGTGTGGTAGGTGTAAGGAGTGAAGAAAGCCCACCTGCTGCTGAGTCGATAATGATGGACGAGATTCAAGGGGCCCCGGAGGCCGTGACCTTCCCCGATTACCACCCCCGAAAATTTCTGGAAAATTTTCCAGCAGGCTTTGGTGCGTAGGGAGCCTCTCGATACGATCGTACGTCACAAATCCGGGTGCCCCCCCGTCCGAGGTCTCACGCCCATGCCGGGACGCTCCAAGGAACAGGAAGAGTTCGAGCCGTTCGGTGGCGCCCCTCCTCACCCCTCCCCACTTTGATGCACCACCGTTCCTTTAGGACAGCGTCACTCAAAACCAGTAACCTTCGTCCATGCCATATTTGGTGTAGACCCCAGATGCAGTCAGGCAGGAGGGTAGAGATCCGATGACCAAGTAGTGCGAATCCCGAGACTTTGGCTTGGGTGTGTTCATCACAAACAGAGCTGGACGGCCCGGGAAATGGCTGGCGATGGTCTTAGCTACGGTCTAAATATCCGAACAGCCTTCATGACTTACTGACCATCAAATGGCGGACAGGGTGGGATTCGAACCCACGGTACTGTTTCCAGTACACACGCTTTCCAGGCGAGCCCGTTCGACCACTCCGGCACCTGTCCTGATGTGCAATCGTAATTGCGAGCGGGAGGCGGACCCTACTGAGCGAAAGCCCTGTTGACAACGGGAATAATCAGGCGAACTCCCCCTAAAAGGAACCCGTTACCCCAATGTGGGCCCTCGAACCTACGCCGCCGCCCACCGGAGCACCAAGATCAGCCCGTAGTTTGAAGTATTTGCCGAGTTGTAGTCGGAGACCGGCTCCCAGGCTGGTAAGAGCTTCCTTCTCCCCGGGCCCTCCCTGAACAGACTCATCCCGCCATCCTCGACCGTGGTCAAGAAATCCGAGAAACTGCACCTCTCCAACAATCGGAAGGCTCATCGCAGGAGCTCGGACCTCAGCTGAGAGCAGGTAGCCTCGATCCGCCAGATACTCCCTTTCCCCAAAGCCGCGCACCGAGGCATGCCCCCCCATCGCAAGCTGTTCCGTGGGCAGAAGGGCACCTGTTCCCAATTGGAATCGCCCCCGTGTCCGCAGGGCCCACGACCCGGGGAGTCGCCGGGTCCAGGCTGCCTGGGCTCGCGCGTAAAGATAACTCGCCTCGGCCCCAGGACGAAATTGGCGGAACTTCTCATCAGAATTTCTTGCGGAGAGCTGACCGGGGCTCCCAACAACTGCAGCGCTCAGTGCGAGGCCTCCTCTTTGTCCGAATTGCCGACTCGCCCGGTAGTCTGCCCGGAATTGAACCACCTCAACCCCGACATCCGATCCCCCAAGGATTCCTCCGTAGACCAGAAAATTATCAGAGGACTTAACCTCGATCCCAATGCTGGCCTCCTGACGGAAGTCCTCCCAGCGGTTGAACTGAAATCCGTAGGACGCCCCAAGTTGCCAGCTGGACCCCGAGGACTCCACGAGAATTCCAGCAAGGTAACCCTCCGTGGCAATATCCGCCAAGCTTCCATTAAGACGCAGAAATTGGTGCCGGGAATGAAAGGGAATCTCCAGACTAACGGCATGCGCACTGAGTTCTTCCGGGGATTCAGCGGAGGTAAACTGGTAGCTTAGGAGTGTGTCATGACCGAAGGCATCGCCCCAGTTAAAGCCGGTGAGAAACCGGTGTTCCCCGGAAACCTCGGCTCCGCTATTCTCATAACCGCCGTAGACCCGCCAGGGCCTCCGTTCACTGAGGGCAAAGACAAGGTCCGCTTCCCCCTCATCCTGTCCAGGCGCCGCATAAAGGGCCACCGGTCGAAAAGGATTGCGATTGAGCCAGTCGAGGTGCCGCTGCAACTCACTGGAAAGAAGGATCTCTCCACGCTGGAGATGGATGGCCCCGGAGAGGATTTCATCGTTAAAAATGCCCCCTGTTTGCATTCCTACTGACCCCACCAGACCCTCAACCACCACCACCTCGATTGCACCAGCAGTCAGGTCCTGATCGGGCACGACGATGTCTGTCACCGGCCGGTCCTCGCTCTCGTAGTAGCGGAGAACCGTTTCGACTAGCTGATCAAGGCCGCTTTCTGTCAGAGGAGCTCCCATGAACGGCCCCAGAGCCTTTGCCAGTCCAGCAAGGTCTACCGTCAGTCCCACAGCCTCGATAGGTCCTTTCCCCGGAAATTCCGGTGACTTGAGCTCTGTGCCAGAAACACCCCCGGAGGCAGTCAGCTTGATCTTAGTCAGATTGGAGACGAGAACCACTGGGTTATCGACCTCAACCGGAGCGACCGCTTCCCGCTTTCCGAATGGCAAGCGCCCCTCGGCCTGTGCCTCCAGACCACGAGGCGTCAATTCACTCCCGTCCTGCGCAGACAGATCGCTCCCTGAATAAGCGAGGATTAATGAGAGGATAGGAGCAGCGGCTTTCTTCATCTAGATAGTCCAACCGCGGAATCCTGTGTTCACCGTTGCTTCTTGGAAAGACCTTTCCTCCCGATGGGAGGACGGCCAGATCCATTGCCTCCACCCAAGAGAAAAGCCTTTCCCGCGATCCTCCTCCCGAGCCCCCTGAAAACCTGAGACTCGGCGCACTGTCCTTTACTTTGGGACCTGAAAACCATTACCTCACCCTGCCTATTCTGAATAGTGCGCCTGATCCCAAGTTTTTTTGAAAGTCAGCTGTTTTCAGTCCGGTTGAAACCATCACAACAGATGATTGCCGCTACCCGCAGCACCTTCTTGATGGCCACGACCCTTGTCGTGGTCCTCACCACTGGTGCCCATGCGCAACTTATCCGCTATCAGGCTGCGCTCAGGAGCCTCGCGAATGGGGCGGCAACCTTTCGCTCTGTGGAGGCTCTTCCAGCGGTGGGCCGGGAGGTTGCCGCCCGGGCGTTTGCAGCCGGGTCATACAGCCGTCAATTCCGAATTGGAACCGACGCGCGAACGGTGGTGAGCCAGAATGGGGAGGACGGTATCCTCGTTGCGATTGAGCAGGATACGGACACCAAAAACTGGGAGACGGAATGGCTCCTCACCGTCGACTGTCCCGAAGGCAACGCCATTATCAATGACATCGCCATTCGCCCGGACGGCAGATTGGTGGTAGGGGGAACCTTTTTCAACCTTGCTTCTCTCCAACAGACCCAGCAGCAGTCCATCGCCCTGACCGGAAACGGCCAGACCAGCTTTCTTGCCCTCGCCGAACCAACAGGAGAATGGCTCGCAGCCCGGAGCATCCCGGGGATGGAGTTGCGTGCTCTTGCAATTGACGACGAGGGTTCCGTTTTCGTGACCGGCCCCGGGATCCTCGCCCGACGCTACGATGCTGGGTTCCAGGAGATCTGGAATATCCCCGAACCTGCAGACGGGCTTTCCTCAGAATACATCGCAGTGGGGAACGGACGAACCCAGCCTTTCGTTTATGTGCAGGGAACCTTCGGGCAGGGCGCCGATGACCAGGACGTCTTCGTCACGCAACTGGGCAAGGAAGCGGGAAACCGCTTATGGAATATCGAAATTCGCTCTAATGACACTCCCACTCCCGGACAGGAACAGGCAGGCGGAATCGGAGTTGGGCCACAGGGTGTCGTGCGTGCCGCAGTCTCATCAGATGGCTCGGACCTTACTTCTGGGGGCGTGCTCTTAAGAGACACCCCAACCACCGCCTCTCGCCATGGCCACCTCCTCTTTCTGGACCCCACTGAGGGCAGGCTCCGCAACGATCGGCTGCTCGGCGCATCCACCGAGCTGGGGGGAGTCATGGACACCTATAACCTCGATATCGATTATGCGGGTAATACTTATGTGGCAATCGGTTTCACGGGATCCTACAGCTTCAAGGGCGCAGTCCAGCAGGGAGAAGAGGATGCCGCAGTGGTCGTGGTGGACAGCCTTGGTATCCCCATGCGCTTTCTCGACTCAAACGGTAATGCCAATGCTACCGGTTTTGATGTGGCGGCGGCAGGAAGAGATTTGCAACTCCTCGTGGGAAGAGTTCAGGGAACCACCGATGAATTGTTTGGCGTAAGGCCCGTTGCTCCATCCGTCGAGCGCAAGGCCTACCTCGCTGTTCTGGACCCTCCTGCGGATCAACAGTCCTACATCATTAACCTGCCAGACCCTGATCAGGAGGTGAGTGCTGTCGTTCAATCTATTAACCAGCTCGAAGGCGAAGTCTATCGGGTGATCGACAATCCAGACCGGAATCTTCGATTGATTTCCGCGGACCTGACCACCGAGCAGGCAGGCGAACTCGCTCAGGCAGGAATTTCCCTCGAGGTAGATCGTGAATTGGTCCCCAACGGGCAGGTGGGAGACCCCACGGGGGGGACACCTGCCGGGTGGGCACTCGAGACTCTCAATAATGCCTTCGGCCCCGCGAGCGGCACGTATTGCTACCCTGAAACCTGCCGACAAACCGTGCTCTACCTCATCGATACCGGGATTGACACTTCCAGCGGATATTTCGACGGGAATCCAAATTTGGAGATCAGTGAGTCTATCGTAGTCCGCGCAACTGGAGATCCTCTCGACCCCCTGAGCGGATATGATCCAATGATTTTTGAACACGGCACCGAAATGCTGAGCATGATCGCCGGTCCAGATTATGGAGCCGCTCTGGGTACTCCAATCAAGGTAGTGAACTACAATATCTATCCTGATGGAAACACGACCACCATCAGTGCCCTCATCGAGGCGGTCAGCAGGGCCAACACCCACAAGAGCCTGAATCATTCCTACGATCCGGCAACGTTCTGTATCGCCAGCAGCTCCAATACGCCCGGTTCAAGCCCGGCCGGCCTTGAAAGCGCCATCGACTACACCCTTACCAACGTCTACGCCACGGTTCTTGTATCTGCCGGGAACAATAGCAACAACTCAGCAGCGGATTATACTCCGTCCGATCTCGGGGTGACACGCAAAGGGGTGATCTGTGTCGGCGCAACCAACCCCGCAAACGGGCGAGTGCCCAACACACGGACCGATCCGGATCTATGGGCCCCGGGCCTGAACGTGGAAGCTGCTGACATCAACGGAAACCTCACTGCCATGACCGGAACCAGTGCCTCTACCGCCCTCGCTACCGGAGCAGCGCTCATTTATCTCAGCTTAAATCCGGTTCTTACCCCCGCCGATGCTGAGACTGCTCTCGATCTCAGCGCACAGGTAGCGGGAGGGAAACGAATTGTCTTTGTTCCGGATCCCTCAGCCCCCGGAGCAGCGGAGGCTCTCAACTACATGGACTACGCAAGTTGGGCCTTCTGGTATGGCCTCGATTCTTCAGATGGGATCGCTCCGAATGGAATGGACACGGACCAGGACGGAGACGGCTGGTCAGACAAGGAGGAATACTTTTTCCTCGGATCTGACCCCAACTTAGCGGGCATACCGCGGACCCAGAACCTGACAATGGTGGCAAGCTCCCAGTCATCTGCTTCCTTTGAGTTTTCTCTTTCCTGTCTTCTCTATCAGAACTCGACCCTTTCCGCCCCCTACCGCTTGCGAGATGGCACTACTCTCTCAATCCGGAAAAGTAGCGACCTGCAAACCTGGGTCGTCTGCACGGACGAAGTCCAGAATCTCCAGAAGACGGGAGAGGAAGGATCGGCAGTAATGATCAGATTCGATAGTGATATTGACCCCTTGGTGAAAACCAGATGCTTCTACCAGATTCTTGTCCGCCCTTAAGGACCCACCCGACGAAGCTCCTGGGCTGGATCTTCGCTGGGCTGATGTCCTCGCTCCCGCTCTCGATGGCGGAGGATCCTCTTGAAGTGGGCGAGCTCCTCGCCCTCGGCAACTTCGAGAAGGCTCTCCCGTTACTGGTGGACCTGGAACAACAATGGCGTGAAGAGGTCCGCACGAATGAAACGAAGGAGGCTCGCCTGACCTGGGCTCTCTCCCTTCAGGGCAGAGGGAGCGTGGAGGCGAGACTCCAGCTGTTCGACTCGGCCCTCGAGCACCTGCGCCTCGCCCGTGATCTCGCAACCGAAGGTAACTTTGGCGCCGAGGCTCTCGCCGGTATTCTTGACGAGCTGGGAAGGGCCGAGGGAAAAGCCGGACTCTATCAGGAGGCCCAGCAATCCCTCCTTGGCGCAATCGAGCAGCATGAACAAGTTGAAGAGTCTGAGAGAGAGCCGTGGCTCTCGGCCAGCCAGAATCATCTGGGACTGATTTATCTCACCACTGGTCGCTATGAGGAGGCAGGACGCATCTTTCATGAAACTCTGGGCCAGGCTGGAAACGACAGGGATGCTCTCCGGTTCCAGCACGAATGCCTTGGCCGTTACTTCTACGTCATGCGCAGCTACGCCAAGGCCGCTGAGCATCTGGAGCGCGCCCGAGAGCACGCGCTTGCGGGCGGATCCCTCAGGAAAGAACACCCCGACGTTGTAAGCCTTACAGGTCAGATCGGCCTTTCGCTGCTGCGCCTTGGAGCCCAGTCCTTTGATGTCGCCCGCGGTTATCTCGAGGAGGCAACTCTTCTCACCAGGCAAATGAACCGCTCCAGAGTGAATGATCTGACTCTGGCATCGCACCTCTCGAACCTCGGCACCCTTGAACTGGAGGATCGCCAACCGGCCAGAGCCCGGGACCTCTTCCAAGAAGCACTGACAATCTCCCTCGAATTACTGGGCGAGCGGCACCCCTCGCTCGGGCCCTA
>DIHT01000018.1 GCA_002420305.1 Akkermansiaceae bacterium UBA5689
GCCTATCAACGCTCCCCGTCCGGCGTCTCCATCGCCTACATTGTTGCCGATGATCGCTCCTGCTAGGCCTCCGATAGCCGCACCAGTGAGAGCTCCTGACTGAGTGTTGGGCCCCGCGGCACAGCTGGCAAAAAGGAGGGAGAGCACCGAGGTGACAACAAGGAGGATGTTCTTTTTCATGATTTGGAGGTGGGGTTAGATAGTTTCGATAGATTAATCAATTTTGCGGTGAGAGCCAGCGGAAAGTATCCTAGCTCTCGCTGCGTCATGGGTTCTCCGGACCTGCGCTGAGGATTTTGCGGATCAGGCGGGGCCCGTGATAAATAAAGCCGGAGTAGAGTTGAAGCAGGGTGGCCCCGGCCTCGATTTTTGCCTGGGCGTCCGACGGGGACATGATTCCACCTACCCCAATGATGGGAATCTTCCCGCCCACGGCTTGATGGAAGGCCTCGATGACTTTCGTCGACCGCTTCCCCAAGGGGGCGCCTGATAGGCCCCCCGCCTCCTTGGCCAAGGGCTCTGCTTTTATGTCAGCTCGATCGATGGTGGTATTGGTGGCGATAATCGCATCGAGAGAGTGGTCGAGGAAGATCTGTCCCAGCGCGCAAATCTCTTCGTCATCAAGGTCGGGAGCGACCTTGATTGCAAGAGGCACGGTTCTTCCTGTCTGATCCGAAAGGTCTGCTCGTTCGGCCTGAAGTCGCTCGAGGAGATGAGCTGCGGCCGTGGCATCTTGTAGCGCCCGCAGTCCAGGGGTGTTGGGAGAAGAAAGGTTGACTGCGATGTAGTCCGCCACTGGCCAGGCGCTTTTGAGGCAGAGGAGGTAATCATCCACCGCGTGCTCGTTCGGAGTGTCCTTGTTTTTTCCGATATTAAACCCCACACGGCCCTTGAAGGTAGTCGAGGATTCAACATTTCGAACACCTTCCTCGATCCCGGGATTATTGAAGCCCATCCGGTTGATGATGGCCTCGTGCTCAGGAAGGCGAAACAGGCGAGGGGTGGGGTTTCCGCCTTGGGGTTTCGGGGTAATTGTTCCGATCTCGATAAAGCCAAAACCGAGACGTCCGAATGCATCGATCGAGTTGCCTTCCTTGTCGAGACCAGCGGCCAGGCCGAGGCGATTTGGGAAAGTAAGACCCATGCACCTGATTTCCTCGGATTGAGGGGGTTCCCCAGCCAAGGCCTGAAGTATGCCGCAACGGTCTGCTGCACGGAGGGCGCGCAGGGACCAGTTGTGGGCCCGCTCAGCCTCAAGTCGAAAGAGGGCCTTTCGGGCAAGTGGGTAAGTCCGCTCTAGCATCCTGGGTTGGCTTTAAGGTTGATGTGTTTCTCAGTTTAAAGGCTCTGGCTAGCTAACAAGGTGGTCAACGATGGAGTCGACCAGCATAGTGCCATGCCCTTGCAGCACAAGGTGCTCGCCTTTCCAGTTGGCGAGACGCTCGCTGACAATAGCTTCAATTCGATTCGATGGGACTTCGGAGAGGTGTTGGCGGTGCACTCCAGCATCAGTCCTCAACATCAGGGCGATTCGCTCCAAGTCAAGCTGAGCCGGCGTGAGGGTTTCCACTTCGGATTCTGTGGATCCGCCTTTACCGATCTGCACAAGGTATTGGGCCGTATCAGGGATATTTTTCCACCGGCGGCCGGAGATCGTTGAAACGGCAGATGGGCCAAGACCCAGGTAGTCGCTCCCTCTCCAATATCCTTTGTTGTGCCTGCTCTCGTAGCCCGGATACGCATAATTCGACGTCTCATAATGCCGAAGTCCGCGCGAGGTAAGGAGCTCGTGTGCCAGCTCGAACATGGAGGCGTTGGTTTCTTCGATCTCGGTGTAAAGGCCTTCGCGAAACTGAGTAAAAAATGGTGTGTCTTCTTCGTAAGTGAGGTTGTAGGCAGATATGTGATTCGGAGAGAGCTCGAGAGCGCTTTCAAGGCTTTCCCTCCATTGGTCCAGAGTTTGTCCTGGGATAGAAAACATCAAATCAATGCTGACGTTTTCGATGGAGGCAGCTCTCAGAAGGTCAACGGAACGTCCTATTTCACGTGGTCCGTGAGTTCTTCCCAGTGTTTTCAGGACATCGGGACTAAATGACTGGGCCCCTAAAGAGACGCGGGTCACTCCCGATTGAGCGAAGGTCTTCGCAGCAGACCTGCCAAAGGTAGCCGGGTTTGCCTCGAGGTTGATCTCGGTATCGGGGGCGAGCCGGAAGATGTCGCCGAGTCCGTCGAAAAGTTTGTGAATGAGATCAGGGGAAAGCATGCTAGGCGTCCCCCCTCCAAGGTAGACAGTGTCGATTTTAGGGGTGTTTATCGAAGCTGAACGGAGTTTTGCTTCGCGCAGGATGCCATCAACAAAGTAGCCCATATCTGTCTCGCCCGGCTTATGTTTATAAAAGGCGCAGTAGGGGCAGATGTCCCGACAGAACGGAATATGGAGGTAAAGATGAATGAGATCTCGGGATGATTTGGGATTGGTCAAGGAGTCGGTAAGTCGCCACTCTTCTTCAGGACAATGAACACGGCGGACCTCTCTACCGATATACTGAAAGCGGTTTCGCGGTCCTTTTATCTCACTCTCAGGCTCTTGCCGAGTGAGTTTCGAGGTCCACTGAGCCTCGGCTACCTTCTGGCGAGGCTCAGCGACACGATCGCGGACGCAGGGGCCTTGGAGTTGGCCCATCGAAAAACGCTTTTGAGTTCCTTTTGTTCCGTAATGAAGGGCCCTGGACTGGCTCAAGAGGCGGTCGATCTGTGTGCGAAGCTTCCGAAGGAGATGGATGGTGCCGGTCTCGCTAAGGGTGAAATGGAGCTCGTGCGGCGGGCAGGGGACTGCATGGACTGGCTGGAATCTATGGAAGATAGTCGGGCGGCAGCGATTAGGAAAGTAGTGGGAATCATTACTGAGGGGCAGTCATGGGACCTGGAACGATTTCAGGGGGAGGGAATCGTGGCCCTGAGCGATGATGGAGAATTGGAAACCTACGCCTATCAGGTTGCGGGATCCGTTGGCGAATTTTGGACAGAAATAGGGGTGATTTGTGACCCAGGGTTTTCCCGTTACTCGAGCGAGGAGCTTCGGGTTCTTGGTGCGAACTATGGAAAGGGCTTGCAGCTGGTGAACATTCTCAGGGATATTCCGGAGGATCTTGAGAGGGGACGGTGTTACCTGCCTGGAGTAAATCCCGGTGATTCAATCGCGATCTGTGAGGCTCTCCCTCGGTGGCATAGCCGGGCTAGAGTTCTTCTCGCGGATGGAATCAAGTATACTTCCTCGCTGCGAGGTATGCGGCTCTGCACCTCAACGGGGCTTCCTGCAGCGCTGGGTCTCCGGACGCTTGAGCGGCTCGAGGAAGCCTCATGGGAGGATCTCCAGAAAGGGGTGAAAATTTCTCGGAGGATGGTCAAGCGGACCCTTTTCGGGGCGCTAATGTTGAGTGCGTGGTGGTTGCCGGGATCGTGGAAGAGTTATCACCGTCGCATTGAAATGTCCCAAAGCCCCTGAATTACAATCCATGGGTAAGTCGACCGATATACGCTGTGCGGGAGCGAATCTTTATTTCCTCCCGGTAGAAACAAGGGTTCCATTGAAGTTCGGGGCAGAGACTCTTACCTCGGTGACCTGTGCAAGGGTCCGCGTCCGGGTTGAGGGAGAGAACGGCCAATGGGCGGAGGGATGGGGCGAGACGCCTTTGAGTGTCACATGGGTCTGGCCAAGCGAACTTGGGTATGAGGTGCGCCATGAGGCAATGCGTGCGTTTTGCATTCATCTCGCTAAAGCCTGGGCGGGTTTTAATGGGTCAGGTCATCCGATTGAATTGGGGCATGATTTCCTAGAAGGCGCACTGCCACAGCTTCTTCAAGGGTTCAATGATTGTAGAGAGGGGGCTCCCATGCCGTGGCTAGCGGCCTTGGTCTGCTGTTCGCTGTTTGATATTGCCGTTCATGACGCCTACGGGAATTTACACGGTCTTAGCGTCTACGAGACGTATGGCCCGGCATTCATGAATCGTGATCTCTCTTCCTTCCTGAGCGGATCATCGGATTGTGAACGGAGCTTTCAGGATGCTTTTCCGGCTGATTTTCTGAAGAGTCGCGCGAGCTCCTTACCAGTATGGCATCTTGTGGGAGGGTTGGACCCCGTTGGTGCTGAGGAGCTCAATGGTGATGAGCCTGATGACGGCTATCCAGTAGAGCTGTCCGATTGGATTGCGCGTGATGGGCTGAAATGTCTTAAAGTCAAATTGCGTGGAAATGATGCGGACTGGGATTTCGCAAGACTCGTCAAAGTAGGCGAGGTAGCGATGGCGGAAGGGGTAGATAGTCTTAGCGCCGACTTTAATTGCATGGTGACCGATCCGTTGTATGTCACCGAAACTCTAGATCGACTCGAATCAGAATATCCTCTGATTCATCGGATGCTTGTCTATGTGGAGCAGCCTTTCCCTTACGACCTCGAGGAGCATCCCATTGAGGTTAGTGGAGTTTCGTCACGCAAGCCTCTGTTCCTCGACGAGAGCGCTCACGATTGGAAGCTGGTAAGGATGGGGCGCGAACTGGGTTGGACTGGAGTTGCATTGAAAACGTGCAAGACGCAAACAGGTGCGCTTCTTAGCTGCTGTTGGGCAGAGGCTCATGGCATGAGTCTCATGGTGCAGGATCTTACTAACCCGATGCTGGCTCAAATACCTCATGTTCTTCTTGCTGCTCACGTAAATACTATTCGAGGCGTGGAAAGTAATTCGATGCAATTCTATCCAGAGGCCTCAAGGCCCGAGAAAATGGTGCATCCCGGGCTTTACCGAAGACGGAGTGGACGCCTTGTCCTCGATAGTGTCACCGGCAGCGGCTTTGGATACCGTCTTAATGAGATCAGTCGTCCTCTCCCGGAGCCAGCGATACAGTGCTAGTCAGGCTCGGGTGTGCCATCCGCGCCTTGGAGAGATTCATCGACTAATCCGATATTGCCAGCAAGCACGTTATTGCCCGGGTCGCGATCCTGATTGCCGTTTAGATTGATCGAGCTCCTGATTGCAATCTGCTGATTATCCTCCGGCTCGTTTACTGGAAGGGAGACAACGTGAGACCCGCCTTCCTGGAGAAGAGGGAGGGCCATGCTAAAGATGTCATCATTGATAATGACGTCCACGCTTGCGCCGGAGATCGCCTCAGTGCCTTGGTTTTGCACGGTTACCTGAAGGGTGCCCACCACTTCGTCAGGGGCTGGCTCTTGATACCAGTTAGAGGCCACTGCAAGGTCGAATCGGCCGTCCGTATAAGTGTTGACCATGCGGTCAACGTCCAGTGTGCCCCCCCCGTAGAAGGGGTCGTGCCCCGGGGCGCCCGACGCGTTCAGGTTGCTCTCAAGAATGGACTGGGCCTGAAGGGGGAGTAATTGGCCGGATTGAGTTTCAGTAAGTGCCGCTCCGAGGGCTCCCGCAACCAGTGGGGCGGCGGCGGAGGTGCCTGTGAAACTTGTGTATTCCTCACCGGGCCAGGCAGCAAGCACTTCAAATCCTGGTGCCGCCACGTCTATCGAATCACCCGTATTCGAAAAGGCGAGATGCTGACCAGCGGCGTCGACGGCGCCGACCGCGATCACGTTTTCATAGGCTGCGGGGTAGGCTGGAACAGTGTATCCTTCGTTTCCAGCGGAGGCTACGATGAGAACCTGCTTCTCACCCGCGTAGGCAACCGCATCCTGCACGAGAAGGCTGTCTCCGTAGGAGGCCATCGAGATGTTAATAATTTGGGCGCCTTCATCGACAGCTCTAACGATTCCCTCCGCAAGGAGGAACGAGTTGGAGCTGCCGTTCTCGTCGGCAATTCTTATCGAAAGAAGATCGGCTGCAGGCACGATTCCCTGACTGATACCGTCTCTTCCGACCATGAGAGCGGCAACCGCCGTGCCATGCCCGTGTATTTCTGTGCTGGAAGGCTGGCTGCCGCTGACCAGATCTATTTCACGAACACGAGACCCGAGGGTTTCGTGCTGACCGACACCAGTATCCAGCATGGCGATTCTCACTCCTTCTCCCCAATCGGAGTTGTCAGTTGTGACCCCGAGCCATTCAAGAGTGGTCCTGCCAAAACCTATTGCGCCTGGCTGCGCCCCCACTTGGGGAAGATCAGGAATCGAGACCCGGAAGTTGGGAGCACTCTCATCGTCCAGCAGGCCATCCAGATCCTCTCGGTTGTCGAAGCCGATGCGGACAGCCCGCAGGTTATCGAGGCGGCCGAGGACTCTGAGCTTGGTTTCCCCAACACGCGTGAGGAAATCCCGATACCCTTCTTCGTCTTCGAAGCGAACAATGCGCTCCCCGGGGAGACCAAATAAGATCTCGTCGATCCCAGGGGCCTTCCGGCTGTTGTGGCGCCACGGCGCTTTACTGGGAACATTGGGTCTGTCGAACTGGATATGTGGACGGGAACTCCCTGAATCGGCAGCGTTCTTTTTGCCCTTTACGGTGGCGACGATGTCCCGAACGAGCCAAAATCCCAGAGCCAGTGCGACGATGGTCGCAATGCCGAGATAGTATTTATTTTTCGGGCTCGTCACAATACCTGTAATTATAGTCCGAGCGGGCCCCTGTCGGCACCCTCGGCGTCTATACTAATATACTGGTGATCGCGCCAAAGAAAACTCAATCCGGCTGCGTGTAATACGAGGGATACCACCTTCGGGTGCGAAGAATCTTGAGCTTTGTCGAGGGTGAGTCAGAAAGCGCGGGTGCGAGACTTACTGCGAGACCCTGCGTGGCAGGAGAAGGATGTGGGTTTCCCCTTGCCCGATTCCTCCCATGCCTGTGTCGTCAGCCTGCCCACTTGGGAGTCGGTCATCGGCTACGAGGAGGACGATGCGGCGATTGTTGCAAGAATGCGAGCGGGGTATCCCCGATTTTTTATCCACCCCATTACTGCCCGATATTTTGAGGGAGTAGAAGCGAGGGTTGCCAGCAAAGGGGAGAGAGTCATAGCCTATTCCTCGGAACAGGCCGCACGGCGGGCTGCGTCTTACGTTTCGGAACAGGCTGGTGTGACGGCCCGACAGCTATCCGAGGAGCGGTCACATCTAGTGGTGCCGGAAGCAGGCTATGCGGCAGCACGGGACTATTGGAGACATACGGGAGAAATTATCAGCAGCCGTCAGGCAGAGGACCTGATAAGCGGCAGGAGCACTGATCCGGGCCTCGCAGGAGGTCAGCGGGAGTCGATGGCGAGGGTTCTCGAGGTGGAGCCTCAGAACGCATTCCTGTTGGAAAGTGGGATGGCTGCGATCTTCACGCTTTTTCGGATTATCACGGAGCGGCGGCCGGGATTAAAGACCCTCCAGTTATGTTTTCCTTATGTGGATGCTCTCAAGGTTCAGGAGCAGTTTGGTGCTGGGGTTGATTTTGTTAATGAAGCGACCGGAGAAGGACTCGAGCAGGCCCTGCGGGGGATCAGGTCTGGGCGCTATGCCGCAGTTTTTTGTGAGGTGCCAAGTAATCCGTTACTGCATACGGTGGATCTTGGGGTGGTTGCAGACGCGTGCCAGGAGGGCGGAGTGCCCCTTTTGGTCGATGATACGGTTTGCAGCCACCTTAATATTGATACTCTGGCCTACGCGGATGCCGCTTCAACAAGTTTGACCAAATGGGTTTCCGGAGTGGGTGATGTTCTTGCAGGATCGATTCGACTACGGAATGACTCTCAATTTGCCGATGAGTTTCGGGAGGCCCTCGAGCGGGAGGTTCCCGGGGGATCTCGCCTGTATTACCGGGATGGCGATGCCCTTGTTCGAAATGCGTCTGATTTTCGGGCGAGAGTGATGGAATGTAATCGTAACGGATTACAGGTCGCTAGTTTCCTCACGGACCAGCCCGAGGTTTCGGAGGTGTGGTACCCCGCTTCTACTGACCGGGAAGCTTATGAGGCCATCCGCCGTCCAAACGGTGGCTTTGGAGGCTTGATCAGCTTTACTTTGAAGGAGGCCGACACAACTGCTGCACTGTATGAAGCGATGCAGTTTTGCAAAGGGCCCAGTCTCGGCACTGATTATACCCTGTTGTGTCCCTACACGATGCTCGCTCATTACCGGGAGATGGCATGGGCCCGTTCCTGCGGAGTGAGTGAGGCGCTGCTGAGATTTTCAGTGGGAAGGGAGCCAGAGGAGGTGCTTCTTGCACGCTTGGAGAGTGCGTTTTCGGCGCTTCGTTAGGCGGGATCTGAGGGCCTTGGTCATGCAGAATACCAGGGATTAGTCTCGATGATCTTCAGGGTGGAATGCCTCAATGCTCGAGCAATAGGGGCCGAGGCGCTCAGAAGCTGCGTTCCTCACTCGAGTTGCAATCTCAAGCATCAGAATCGGAAGAAGAAGGGATGAGATCCGGCGCTCCATCACCTTTGAGGGTTCGCCGTCGTGGCTCGGAGGAGGGATTTCGTCCGGGCAGAGCACCGAAAGGATTGCCAGAAGTGCTCGTGGAGATCCACCATGCATGACGGTCAGAAGTTGTTCCCGCATCCAGCGGGTGCAGAAAAGCCAATAAGTCGCGTTGTTTTCTCGATCTTCAAAACTATCCACGATGTCATCCCAAAGAGAACTACTTCCGCTGTAGAGGATTGGTTCGGTCTGGCGTGCAGCCTCTTCGACTGTGTCCAGAAGGAATTTGAAATGGCCCGGGATGTTCATAATCGAAGGAGGTCGGTGTCTCTCTTACCGTAAAACGTGATAGCTAGTTTTTTATTCAGGTTTGATTCTAGTTTTGGTGGGTGACCGGCAGGAAGTGCAATGGTTTGGTCTAACCTACACGCAAGGCGGGAGGGAGGCTATCCACCTGTTCTGCTTTTCGCGGAATCGCTTCGCGCCACAGTCTTTTTGCAATTCCTGCTATTTTTCAGGAGTGAAAGCCCCTCTGGTTAGCCTGTTGGGACGTTCTCGCTGAGTAAGTTCTACCACTGCAAGGTTATGTTCCTGCTTCAACACCCTTACTCGGAAAGCAGGGTGAATTCCCAAGGCCGTTTGAACTCGAATTGCTCTGGAAAACCCATGAGATTGGCGATCTTTTTGGAGGAGTCGGTCGAGTGGCTCCCTCGTAGAAATCCAAGGTAGGGAGAGGCTGGGCCGTTCAGAGGGCCTGTTCTATGGGTTCTTATATTTCAGGGGCGCTCCCAGATCTGAAGAAGCAAAGTGTCCCGGGGGACGCTTGGGATGGTGAGGGGGAAGACGGTGTCTTGATCGATCTCAATCCGGGGTCGAAAAGATTGAAAGGAGCCCGTCGAAGATCGTCGAATCTCAAAGCTGCCAGCTGGCAGATTTCGAACATTCAGGGTCAATTGCCGAGTTTCCGGATTGTAGCGATCGATGACAAGTTCGACTTCCGAGCCGCACCCGATGAGCCCTGAGCTGTTGTAACGGGAGACAAACTCCCAGATCACTTCCTTTGAGAAAGAAGGCCATGAGTGAGGGCCATTTTGGATACGATAGTGCTCCACGGTGTGGCAGCCGTCCCCTTTGTCCCAGAGGTAACGGGTGACTCCTGGGGAGACTGTCGATGTGAGAGGAGATTTGTTCGCGCCATTCAGAGAGGACCAGTGGGCATTAAGGCTGGCAATGGAAATAGAATACTGATTGCCGTTGTAGGGATTGTAAGAGTCCTCGGTTCCATGGATGGAGAGGATCCCGGTGCGATCCGTGGTGGAGCAATCTTCCAGCGTCCACTCCCACATGCTCGCCGCGACCGAGGCGACGGCCGCGACTTGATCGCCGAGATAGCAGGCAAGATCCCACATGAGGTTGCCGCCCAGGGAGAAGCCGCAGGCGTATACCCGGGCGGGGTCTGCTGCGTAGTCTCTCACAAGCAAATCGATCATCGCCCTAGTAAATCCGATTTCATCAGTCCCGTTATCGTAAGGGCCCTCAGAGTTCCAGTGAGAGGAGCCCTCAAAGATTAAGCCCTGTGGGTAGACTGCGATGAACCGTTCAGAATCGGCGAGGGGTCGGAAGTCTGCGGTGAAGCGCATCATGCCCTCGGCAGAGTCGTCACCGCCATGAAAGCAGAACAGGACGGGCAAGGATTCGGATGGCTGGAAGTCTTGGGGAAGATATACCAGGAGTTGCCTCTGGGTCCCGTCGACGGTGACGGATCTGGTCAGCGCATTCTGCGCATAAACGGCCCCGGAAGCGCTAAGAACGACTACGAAGAGGACTTTCAGTCTGGTAAAGAGTCTGGAGGCCATCTGCTAGAGAGAGGATATGAGTTTTCGACTATTCATCAATTGTTGATTGGTGGAGTCAGGCATCAGGGGGCAAAAAGGTTATCCGACGGTAGTAGAGAATAACCAAGATTCCTCCATAAAAATGGTTCTCAGTGACAAGGCTTTCCCAAATCTTCTTGCTGTGTATGCTCCGTGCGCCTCGAGAGGGGCCTGTAGCTCAGTGGTTAGAGCTGACGACTCATAATCGTTAGGTCGCGGGTTCGAGTCCCGCCGGGCCCACCATGGTTATTGAGCGCTCGACAGTGGGGGTTTCCTCCCGATACTCCCGCCGTGTTTCGCCCTGGCATTGTTGGACATCGCTATTGGATTGCGGTGGTCTTTTGTCTTTTGGCTGCAGCTCCGGGGGCATGGCTTCCTGTTCTCTCTAACGTCCTTGAGTCTCGGGGGTGGGACCGCATGATCACATGGGCCTTTTTGGTTGGCCCTATTGCGGGAATGATCTCGCCCCTCTTGTTCAGTGCCCGTGCGGATCAAAGAATTCCTGCCGAGAAGCTGGTTGGATATATTATTACCGGTGGGGCAGTGTTCCTATGGGCCGCGTTCCGAGCCTTGGAAGCTGGCAGGCCAAACCTGTTTCTTCTTTTCATGATGATCAACGCTCTGATCTCCGCGCCTGCGTGGGGGCTTCTTACTACGATCGCGCTGAATAGCCTGGAAGATGAGCAGCGAAGCTTTGGGTTCTACAGGGTCTGGGGCACGATAGGCTGGGTGCTTGTGGGGTTGGCCGTCAGCTGGTTCGGGCTGGATGCCTCGACAAGGGTTGGAGATGTGGCCTTCAGCTTGCGAGTGATGGCGGGCCTCTGTGCGTTCCTCCTCCCTCACACTCCTCCGATGGCCAATGATTCAAAGGGTTGGAAGAGTGCGCTTGGCTTGGACTCATTAAGCATCTTCAGGAATCGCGATCATAGGGTCTACCTTATCACTACGTTTCTCCTGTCAGTTCCGCTGGCGGCGTTTTACATGCATACCCCCATTCATCTCCGTGACCTGGGGTTTCGTTCAGTTGCAGCGGGTATGACTCTTGGGCAGGTGTTCGAGATCGCGGCGTTCTTGATGATGGGCTATTGGCTGAGAAGGGTAAGAATACGAACGCTGCTGATGGTGGCAATGGGCTGTGCAGTGGTCCGCTACTGCCTCTTTGCCATGGGAGGGGTGATGCCTCATTACCTGTGGATCCTGGTCGGCCTTTCCCTCCATGGGATCTGCTGGACGTTTTTTTTCGAAACCGGACGAGTTTTCCTCAACAGGAGGGTCGATCAACGCTTCAGAGCTCAGGTTCAGGCCCTTGTGACTTTCGCGTCTATGGGCCTCGGTTCACTGGTGGGGACACTGCTGTGTGGGAAACTTTACGATTTGATGGTGGTGGAAGGCCTTGGAGGGTGGACGGTATACTGGGCGAGTCTTGCTGCGATGTGCCTTCTTATTTTACTCTACTTTGCCATGGGATATGAGGGCGCCGCTTCCAAAGCGAAAGAGACTTAGGCCCCTTGCAATGGCATGACGATCGGCAAGATGTAGGGAAGGAGTCTTTTTGGAGAGATCTTAGACCCTTGAATCCTCGGGGAAGAGTATGTTGATCGATTTTTGGTCGGCATTGCAAACTCCGCGCTCGGTGATCAGACCCGTAATGAGGCGTGCAGGAGTGACGTCAAAGGCAGGGTTGAGGATGGGGGAATTCGGGTTAACGATTTGGACCTCTTCCAGCGCTCCTTCGCGTGTTCTTCCTTCGACATAGGCGATCTCGGAGCCGTCGCGCTCCTCGATAGGGATCTCGCGAAGGGAATCTTCACAACTCCAATCGAAGGTAGAGGAAGGAAGGGTCACGTAGAAAGGAATCCCGTTATCAGAGGCTGCAAGAGCTTTGTGATACGTCCCAATCTTGTTAGCCACGTCGCCCTTCCCCGTGGTTCTATCCGTGCCAGTTATCACGATGTCAACCATCTCATGTTGCATGAGGTGGCCACCCGCATTATCCGCAATGATGGTGTGGGGAACACCCTCGTTTTGAAGCTCCCAGGCAGTGAGGCGGGCTCCTTGATTTCTCGGCCGCGTCTCATCGACCCAGACGTGAACTGGAATCCCGGCGCGATGAGCCGCATAAATTGGGGCTGTGGCAGAGCCCCAGTCGGAAAAGGCCAGCCACCCCGCGTTGCAGTGCGTTAAAATTTGCACGGGTTCCTCGGTCGACTTCTCTGCATGAATCGCGGAGAGAAGGGGAAGGCCGTGCTGCCCGATCTGTTCACACCATAAGGCATCTTCATCGGCAATGGACTCAGCTGAAGCCAGCGAGGCGCTTTCCCAGTCCTGCGGCGAAACGCTCGAGATCGTAGCGAGTTGGCGCTCGACGGCCCAAGCGAGATTCCGCGCGGTGGGTCTGGTCTTAACAAGGGCGTTAGCGAGTGTTC
Organism: Akkermansiaceae bacterium UBA5689; assembly: GCA_002420305.1. Classification (GTDB taxonomy): domain Bacteria; phylum Verrucomicrobiota; class Verrucomicrobiia; order Verrucomicrobiales; family Akkermansiaceae; genus Roseibacillus_B. The sequence goes on from DIHT01000018.1 coordinate 12,663, forward strand.
GGAGAAGCTCTATGCTGCCCTGAGCCTCGTGCGCGGCCAGCCACATTCCGTAGGCTGCGAGGACTCCTATACAGCCTGCTCCTCGGACATGCATGTCGCGGATCGCTGTCGCTGTGGACTCTACAGAGGCAAGATTCTCAATACAAAAGTCCCAGGGGAGGTGACGCTGGTCAATGATATGAACAAGGCGTCGCGAGTTATCACTCCAAACGGTCCGGTAGGTCTGGCCATCGACTCGCATGCCTGATGCTGGGGGGGCTTGCGAACCGCGCCAAGCCCGAATGGAAGCGGATATCACCGATATAGATGACCAAGGCAACTTGCCTGCCAATGAGCGCGAGCTTGCGCGTGAGTCTCTGGTCTGCAAGCTGGGGAGATGAAACCCTCTCTCTGGTCATTACCCATCCTGTTTCTGGTGGCCGAGGCGACGATTGCTGCCGAGAAAGCGAAGCCTCTGTATATCAGTCCGATTGTTACTGCTCAAACCCCGGGGCACGCGGTCTCCATGGATGTCGATCTGAAGGGGTCTCGCTCTCTCTTTCTCGTGGTGGATGAAACCGGGGATGGCTACGGATGTGACTGGGCAGATTGGATCGAACCTCGATTAGTCGGTCCCAAGGGAACCCTGAAGTTGACGGATCTGAAATGGAAGGCGGCCTTCGCAGGATGGGGGAGCGTGAAAATGAACCGGAGTGCAGGAGGGCAACCGATGGTAGTAGATGGAAAGCCTGTCGCCAACGGGATAGGAACCCATGCTCCTTCCACGATCATCTATGACGTGCCAGAAGGTTATCATCGTTTGGTGGCCGGAGGAGGGCTGGACCAGGGTGGGGTTGGGCAGCAGGGAGGAAAGACAAGTAGCGTGCGCTTTCTCGTCTTTAACGAGAAACCGGGAGCCGGGAATTCGGCAACCGGGGAAGAGACTGAGGTGCCTGTGGAGCGCTTCGTCGTGCCCGAGGATTTGGAAGTCACCGTATGGGCCCAGTCGCCTTTGTTCAGAAATCCGACCAATATGGACTTCGATCATCATGGTCGGGCGTGGGTCGCGGAGGGAGTAAACTACCGGGGTGCACGGAGAGATGGAGAAGGGGATCGGATTATGGTTGTCGAAGATACGGATGGTGACGGCAAGGCGGATAAGTCTCATGTGTTTGTGCAGGAGAAAGCACTTCAGTCGCCCTTGGGCGTCGCAGTGTTCGATAATGTGGTGGTGGTTTCGCAGCCGCCCGACCTGCTTGTTTATACGGATGTCGACCGTAATCAGGTGTTCGATCCCGCAAAGGATAAACGGGAAGTCCTCCTAACTGGTTTCAACGGGAAGAATCATGACCATAGCCTCCATTCGGTGGTCGCTGGGCCCGATGGAAAATGGTACTTCAATCAAGGAAACATGGGGGCCCAGTTCACGGATCGCTCCAACAAGACCTTCAGGATTGGGAGTCCGTATTCGATGCGCCAGATCGCAGGGCATAAGAGCGATGATGGTCACGTCTATCTTGGTGGTTTTTCGGTCCGCATGAATCCCGATGGCTCTCATTGTGAGATTATTGGGCACAATTACCGCAATAGTTATGAGCAGATCATTACCTCCCTCGGGGATCTGTTCCAGAATGACAACGACGATCCTCCGGCCTGCCGGACGAGCTGGGTGATGGAATATGGGAATGCGGGGTTCGCCTCCAATGATGGACTACGTTCATGGGGAGCGGATCGGCGCCCAGGACAAGATACTCCCACAGCCGAGTGGCGACAAGATGACCCGGGGAGTATGCCGCCGGGAGATGTCTACGGAGGGGGAGCACCGACCGGGATTACGTTCTACGAGAACGGCGCCTTACCAGAAAAGTATAACGGTCTTCTTCTCAGTTGTGAGTCCGCGAAGAATGTTATCTTCGGATACCGGCCAGAACTTCAAGAAGCGGGATTTAAGATGGAGCGCACGGAGTTCATGACCTCGAATCCTGAGCGCAAGTGGGCCGGTGCGGATTTTAAGGGGCGATCAAACCGTGATATTAATACGTGGTTTCGACCAGCTGATGTGACGGTTGGACCGGATGGAGCGATCTATGTGGCGGACTGGTTTGATCCACGGGTTGGAGGACATGGGACTTCGGATCGGACACTTTCGGGGACTATCTACCGGGTGGCTCCCAAGGGTTTCAAGCCGGTGGTGCCGAAATTGAATCTCAACACTCAGACGGGACAGATAGCCGCTCTTAGAAGTCCAGCCATCAACACCCGCTACCTCGGCTTCTCAAGGCTCAAGGAGGCTGGGGAAGAATCCATTGTTCCCCTTGTTCAGCTGGCCAAGGATAGCAATCCCTATGTTGCTGCCCGGGCTATATGGATCCTTGCTCAGCTCGGCGGGACAGCTGAGCGGGCGCTCTCCATGCTCTTGGAGGCCGAATTCAAGGGAGGTGGAACTCCCCAGACTCGGATCGTGGCCTTCAGAGCCTTTCGGCGTGCCAACCATCCGGGAATGATGGATCTGGCCCGGCGTCTGGCAGTGGATCCCTCTCCAGCAGTTCGCCGGGAGGTCGCCTTCTATCTGCGCAATGAAGAGGCCAACCCATCAGTGGTCTCCATCCTCGTGGAGCTCGCTAAACGTTATGATGGCAAGGATCGCACTTATTTGGAGGCCTTTGGCACCGGAGCGACCGGCAAGGAGGCAGCGGTTTATGCAGCTCTTGTAAAGGATACCAAGTCGTCCGACTGGAATCAAGCGACGGCAGGAGCAGTCTGGCGCCTGATGACTGCAGCAGCGATACCAGCCCTGCAAGAGCGTGTCTTCAATCGGAAGCTACCAGTCGCGGACCGGAGCCAAGCCCTTGAGTCCATCGCTTTCGTCAGGAGTGGGAGCGCGCCTAACGCAATGGTGGATATTGCCAATTTTGCTCAGGAAAAGGAACTGGCGGATCGTGCTGCCTTCTGGGTGAAGTGGAATAGTGACCGTTGGTGGAAGTCCTACAAGCCTGGTGACAAACTCAAAGGGGGGAATGCGAAACAAAAACTGGTCTCGGTTGTGATCCCGGAGGAGCAGGGACCTTCTAAGTTACCGCCGGTTGCTGAAATTCTGAAATTGAAGGGAGATGTCACCAGAGGCAAGGCGGTCGCAGGCCGTTGTATCAGCTGTCATGTCATCGGGGACCTCGGTCTCGATGTAGGTCCCAATCTGACGGGCTTTGGTAAGCGCTTCCCAGCTGATGTGGTGGCAAGGGCCATAGTGGAGCCTTCAGCAGAGATTTCACTCGGGTTTGAAGGGCAGCATTTGAGAACCCATAAAGATGAACTTGATATCATGGGTGTTGTTCTGGCCGATGGCGATCCGGTCATCATCAGGTCGATGGGTGGTATCACCCAGTCGATTCCAGCGAGCGATTTGAAATCACGACAACCTATGAAGCGATCTCTCATGCTGTCCGCGGATCAACTGGGCCTGACGGCTCAGGATGTTGCCGACGTTGTGGAGTATCTTCGGAGCTCTGAAGAGTAAACCGTGGGGAGGCCGACAAGGTGGAACGCCTTCGCTACAAGGTAGGGCGACCCCGCCACCTAGGCCCGCAGGGAATCGAACCCCGATCTGTGGTACCGGAAACCACCGTTCTATCCGTTGAACTACAGGCCCGCGGTAGGAGTCGACTACCTCTAGGCGCTTAGACTCCGTGCGTGGAGGCCCGCGCTTGCGCACTGGCCGGCAGCAGTCTTGCTTCTATCGCGACGGAATCAAGGCTGGAATGGGATCCTATGCTTTCCCGGTGCGATGCCAGAAATCGTCAGGAAGCCGGTGGGTTTGAAGGAGTGAAGGCGTGGACCGAGTAATTCCAAGGGGCATCACTGAGGGGTTAAGCACGGTCAAGAGCCTTTAATGGGAGGTGACCCTCGGCTTGTAACTGCTACAATCGCGGTAAGGAAGGCTAGTCCAGTGACGAGTGCGATCCACGCTGGCAGCCCAAGTGCAACCGGGACATAGCCGAGGGCTACTGTAGCGCCGGCCGCGACGAGTGCGTAGGGAAGTTGCGTGATTGTGTGCTCGTGAGTGGAGACACCGCTTGCGAGGGCACTTACGATCGTCGTATCACTATAAGGGCTGCAGTGGTCCCCAAAGACTGCTCCGCCGAAGACCGCTCCAATAACGGCTGGGACTATGACTTCAAGTGCTTCAGGTGGAGCTCCTTGAGCAGTCACCATTGCGCCGCAAAGCGGCAGGACGAGAGGTAGAAGAAGGCCCATTGTGCCCCAGGATGTGCCGGAGACAAAGGAAATGAAGCAACCGAGAACGAAGACTCCTGAGGCCAATGCTTCGAGAGGGAGCCATGAGCCCAGGAGGCTTGCGAGAACGCCGGCAGTACCAAGAACCTTGAAGAGACTGCCGAGAAACCAAGCCAGCAGAAGAATGCCGAGCGCGGGGACGAGCTGTCTGGCACCTGACCAAGCGGCACGAGGGGTCTCTGCACGCCTTGTCGCAGGATAAGTCAAGCAAGCGGCTATGAGGGCGAGAAAACTCGATATGACAAAGGCCCTGGGCACCGTGGGGGCATTGAGCGATTCTTGAATTCTCAGTGAGAGGGAGACTTCGTTGTCGGGAGTGTAAGAGAAGAAAATGATCAGAGGGAGGCTGAGTAAGAGAACGAGGACCGGAACTAATGCGCGTATGGGAGAAGTTCGACCGGGCGACATCCGGTTCGTATCTTTAGGGGGAGTATCGAGGTTTTCGAACCGGCGACGCATGGGGCCAATCAACCAGCGGTATCGAACGGAGAGAATGGCGAGTGCCAAGCCGAAGAGGCAGTAATAGTTATAAGGCAGCGAGGAGAGAAACTGAAGATAGGGCGGTGTATCGAGGGGGCTATGAGTAGCGATGTAACCAAGCTGAGTCACAATCCAAGTTGAGAGAAAGGCGAGGCATGCGACCGCAGAGCTGGTTGTGTCAACAAGGTAGGCCAGATAAGCCCGAGGCACTTGTAACCGGTCCGCGACAGGACGGGCTACCCGTCCAAGCATGAGGGCATTGGCCAAGCCGTCAAAGAAACAGAGCAGACCAATTCCAAGAACACTGTTGAGAAAACGCCGCCGGGTTTTTTCCGTGATTTCTCCCCCCGCGTGCAGAAGAGCCAAGAGGCCTCCCGAGGCTTCGATGACTGCGGAAAGAGACCCAAGGAGCAAAGTAAATATCAGAGCATAGAAATGCCAAGGGCTGGTCAGGGTGGCGAGAAAGCCGCCCGTGGGACTAAGCCACTCAAAAAATGAATTCCGGTCCGTCAGCAGAATGAGAAGTAAGGCGCTAAGGCAGGCGGAGCCAAGAGCTAGCGGCGCCTTTTTGGTAACGAATACGAGACCAAGGGCAACTGCAGCCGGCCATAGAGCAAGCAGCCTGTCGTGAAGGGCCAAGACCAGGGGTGTAAGAAGCAAAGAAGCAAATGCCCAAAGGGCACGTTTCTTGCTTTTGTTTGTGGTGGCTTCCATCTGAGAACCAGCAGGCTTGTGAGAACATATCTCGCAAGGGCGTGGGGATATCAATTCCGACCGAAATTTGTTTCCTGAATGAAAAAAAGAGCCGCTTAAATAATTTTAAAACTATAGAGTGTAGGGCGGCAGTTTTATTAGAAAAACAGCTCGAAGTTCTAAGTTATTCACAGAGCCTTATTTTCGATTAAAATATTCAGAGTATTCCCTAAATTACCGTTGAAAACAGGGCCATCTTGGTTCGGACAAGCGCATTTTCCGCTGGCCACAACAGGAGATTTAGCAAACATTTCGAAGAGATGCAGAAAGGCCATTCGTCCCAGAATCACTTGCCGTTGGATGGTGGTGTCGGGACCAGGTCCTGCGGGAGGCGAGGTTTTCTGCGGGCCTCGCTTTTGACTGCGGGTGGCATGTTCGCCTCTGCGGGTGTCACTCAGGGTGTTTCAGTTTTTAGTGGGCAATCGGATTTGAACGTGAATGACCTCCCTGCGGAATGGGTTCGGAGGCAAGGTCCTCATTTGCACGCCTATGGGCGCTACCTTTCAGCCCTCAGGCTGAGGCACATCAGTGTGCAGCAAATCATCACCTCGCACGCACGCAAGAAGGGCAGTGTGTGGAACGCATTGCCGGGACGGGAAAGCTGGCGGCAAATGAGTCAGACACTGAGGGTCGCTGATGAGATCGCGGTGAGATTGTCTACCTCCGTCAAAGGAGTCACCTCAGCTTTCCGGAGCCCGTCCTATAATGCGCGTTGTCCGGGGGCGAAGCCAAACTCACTCCACAAGGATAATATAGCTCTCGATCTGCAATTCCATGCCTCGACTTATGCGGTCGCCAGGGCCGCCCGCAACATTCGAGAAGAAGGAAAGTTCCGTGGTGGCGTGGGGCAGTATACCGGGTTTACGCACGTTGATACAAGGGGCTACAACGTCGATTGGTGAGGTTTGGATGATTGGTGTGGCAATCTTGTTAATTGTCTCGGAAGACTGACAGGTTCGGCTCAGAGGGTTCCTTGACTTCGCCGGCCGCCAAGTGGTTAATCGGCACTAAATCTGTTTCAGTTTTTTCCATTATGAACTATCGGAACCTTCTCTTGGTCCTCTGCATCGTCCCCGGGCTTGTCCCCGTAGCCCGTGCGGAGGTTGTGATTTCCCAGTATTACGAGGGGACAAGTTTTAATAAGTGGTTAGAGCTTTCCAATACAAGTGATACCGCGATTTCCCTCGATGGGTTTGTTCTTACGAGGTGGGCCAATGCAGCGACAGAGGCGTGGAAGCAGGATGGGGCAAGTCCGGGAGGGAGCGACAGTCTCGATGGATTGTCTATTCCCCCTAACGGCTCTCTTCTCCTCGGGAACACTCGAGCCGTTGTGCCAGCCTATGCCGCTGCAGACGTGTCGACAAATGGCACTCCTAACTTCAATGGCGATGACAGCGTGGTGCTTTATGACACGGCGCTCGGCGCGTTGGGAGATAGGGTGGCGATCGTTGATGCGCTCTCGTTCACAGATGCCGGGAATGAGGGGGCAAACAGGAGTTTTTATCGGATTAGTGAAGGTGCAGGGTTCGACCTTCTTGCTGGTTCGACCGTACTTGATTATCCGCAGGTGTGGGGCGTCGCCAGTAATCAAGAAGTCGATGAAGCCGAGGCTGGGGATCCGTTTTATCTACAGAGCTTCAGTGACTCGGCTTCGGAATCGCTCAGTCTCTCCTTGAGCTCATCGACCATCGGGGAAGATAGTGGAGCCGCACAGGTCGATGTGATGGTGACAAGAACGGGGTCTCTCCTCGAGGATCTGACGGTGACTCTTTCATCCGGTGATGACACTGAAGCTGTAATTGCGACTGAGACCGGGGTGATCCTTGCGGGGCAAGCGTCGGTGACCCTGCTTGGGGCTATTGATGCTGTTAATGATACGATTGAGGATGGTGATCAGGAGGTGGTCATCACCGCGACTGCGACGGGGCTCTCTTCAGCGACTGTCTCACTCACTGTGACAGATGATAATGATACTTCTCCGATCGCTATTACGGAAATTCTTGCGGACATACCTTCCGGTGCTCCGGGCGATGCAAACGGAGATGGTGATACCGATAGTGCGGATGATGAGTTTGTCGAGATCGTCAACAAGAGCGGGGCACCTCTCGATATGAGCGGCTGGTCTTTGCGGGATCGTAGTGAGGAACGGCATCTTTTTCCAACGGGTACGGTCGTGCCTTCCGGTTGCGCCATCGTCGTTTTTGGCGGAGGGTCCATTGATAACCTTGGGGGCTCCGCCATCTTTCAGACGGTGAGCAGCATCAGACTTGGCCTGAATAATGCAGGGGATACTGTGAGTGTCTATGATGCTCAGGGTGAGCTTGTCGCCTCAGTGAACTATGGTAGTGAGGGAGGAAATGATCAATCTCTCGTTCGAGACCCGGAGATTTCAGACGGTTTCACCCTGCATGGCGGTATTGGAGACGGTCGACTTTTCTCTCCGGGAACTCGTAGTGATGGGAGCGATTTCTGCCCGCCTCTCGGAGAGCTTTCCTTTAGTCTGAGCGCCGGAGCCATGAATGAGAATGGCGGTAGCATCAGCGCTCTTCTTCGAAGGACAGGAGATCTGAGTGTTCCCCTCGACGTCGTGATCGTGGTTACCGATGAGACAGAGGCGCTTTCTGATCTGGGTGCGCGGGGAACCTTTCTGATCGACGAGAGCTCCCTCACGATCACTCTCAATGCGGTGGATGATATTGCGGAGGACGGGACTCAGATTGTTGAGGTGCGGGCTGTGGCTCCCGGATACACGACCGCCAGTGCGACCTTTGAGGTGGAGGACGATGGCGATGGCCCGTTCGGCGATCTTGTGATCAACGAGTTCCTTTCGGATCCACCAAATCCAGAAGGTGACGCTAATCGTGATGGCACATTGGATACCTCGCAGGACGAATTCATCGAGTTACTGAACGTATCTGAGGATGCCTTTGATCTCAGTGACTATGAGATCCACGATGGCGTGGGAATGCGGCATGTCTTTCCGGTTGGCACGCTGCTGGCCGCTGGGAGAGCGATTGTCGTTTTTGGAGGTGGATCGCCGGTCGGCGGATTCGGGGGCTCTCTGGTGCAGACTGCGAGTAGTGGGCTCCTCGGCCTTAATAACAGTGGAGACACCATTTTGCTGAAGACCCCCGGAGGCGGAAGTACTCTTCTTGAGTTTGAATACGATGGATCGGTTCTCGATGAGTCCGTGTCCCGGTCTCCGGATGGCAGTGGGGCATTTGTGGCGCATTCACAGGCTTCCGGTGTGGACGGGGTTCTCTTTTCACCTGGCGTTACTGTTGATGGAAATACTTTCGATGGCGCCGTCGCGATTCAGTTTATCAGAATAACCGACTTTGATGTGGACCGAGAGAATCTTGAAGTCCTCCTTGAGGTAGAGGGACTCACTCCGGGAGATCTCTACTGTTTCGACGTCAGTCTCGATCTTGGCAGGTCGTCCACATGGTTCCCATTTGAGCTCCTCACTACCGACTCCGGTACTGAGGTCTCTCCAGGGCGGCATCGCTTTGTCATTCCTGATCTATTTATCGCGGATGAGACGGCGCAATACTATAGGATCAGGAAGCCCTGAGAGTCTTGCCCCAGAATCAGCCCTTAGGAGAGCCGGGTGCTGCCCGGAGGTGTAAACGAGTGAGTTTCCGGCTGCTCTTTGACCTCGCTTCATTAGTTTAGAAATATTAAGTATCCAAGTATGTCGGCAAGTTACACCGAAGAGGACATCAAGACTCTCAACTGGCGGGAGCACATCCGTTTGCGGCCGGGGATGTATATCGGTAAGCTTGGAGACGGAGCCGTCCAGGATGATGGAATCTATCTTCTTCTAAAGGAGGTGATCGACAACGCGGTCGATGAGTTTGTGATGGGGCACGGGCGGGAGATCAAGATCGAAATCGACGACGAAGGACGGGTAGAAGTGAGGGATTATGGTAGGGGAATCCCGCTCGGTAAGCTGATGGATTGCGCGGCCAAGATTAATACCGGTGCCAAGTATGACAGCGAGGCGTTCAAAAAGGCGGTAGGTTTAAACGGGGTTGGGATCAAGGCGGTAAATGCTCTCAGTGAATTCTTTGAAATTCAGGCTTGGCGCGAGGGAAAGACGAAGGCCATTGAGTTTAGTCGGGGCGAAGTCACCGAGGAGATGAAGCGACCCCGTGCGGCTACCAAGACCAAGCCAGGAACCCGGCTGGCGTTCGAGATTGATCGTGAGATCTTTCCCTCCCGGACAAAATTTAAAGCGGCAATCGTTGAGCGGATGTGCCGCTACTATGCCTACCTGAATCCAGGATTAAGCTTGGTCTTTAATAAGCAGAAGTTTCGCTCCAAGAACGGCCTCCTAGACCTTCTGAAGGAGGAGATGGATGAAGCGCCGCTCTATGACCCCATCGGTCTCTCTGGTCGCGATATTGATGTTGCCTTCGTCCATACTCCGTCGAGTAGCGAGGAATACTACTCCTTCGTCAACGGGCAGCATACCACTCAGGGCGGCACGCATCTCGGTGCCTTTCGGGAAGCGATCGTGAAGGTTTTACGGGAGTTCTATAAGAAACAATACGACCCAGCTGATATTCGAGCAGGTCTGGAAGCGGCAGTGTCGCTTCGGGTTGAGGAGCCGGTTTTTGAGAGTCAGACAAAAACGAAGCTAGGCAGCAGTGCGATGAAACCGGAAGGAGAAACCATCCGGACCTATGTTGGTAATTTCCTCCGGGAGCAATTGGATAACTATCTGCACAAACATCCGGAGACTGCGGATGCGATTCAGAAGAGGATTATCGCGTCTGAGAGAGAGCGCAAAGAGCTGAAGGGAGTGAAAAAGATGGCTCGGGATCGAGCCAAGCAGACAAAACTCCACAACAAAAAGCTGAGGGATTGTCGCGCCCATTGGAACACCAAGCACAAGTTGAGGAAAGCCAGTACCATTTTCATTACTGAGGGTGATAGCGCCAGCGGATCCATCACCTCGTGTCGCGATGCAGAAACTCAGGCGGTCTTTTCTCTGCGAGGAAAGCCCTTGAACTCTTTCGGCTTGAGTCGAAAAGTTGTTTACGAGAACGAGGAATTTGCGCTCCTACAGGCTGCTCTCGGAATCGAAGAAAATATTGATGGTCTGCGCTATAACCGGGTGGTTTTGGCCACTGACGCGGACGTTGATGGTATGCATATCAGGTTGTTGCTACTGACGTTTTTTCTTCAGTTTTTCCCTGAGCTAATCAGGGAGGGGCACCTGTTCATTCTCCAGACTCCTCTCTTTCGGGTGAGAACCAAAAAGAGAACAGATTATTGCTTTGATGATGAGGAGAAGGAGGCTGCCCTGAAAGCTCTGGGAAAGGGGTCGGAAATTACCCGATTTAAAGGTCTCGGGGAAATCTCTTCCCACGAGTTTAAACATATGATCGGCCCGGATATCCGCCTGGACCCCGTGTTGATGGAGGAGGGCAAGGGGCTCAGCGAGATGCTCACCTTTTACATGGGAAAAAACACCCCTGACCGGCAGGAATACATTATCAATAACCTGCGGGAAGAGGTTGATCGCGGGAGCGATATGACCGCTGCGTGAGAGGTCGGGGGGTCTATAGATTACAGGGAAATAACTAAAGTTACGCAGCGAACGTAATGAAGGCAAAGATAGGAGAAGTCCGTATTTGGCGCCGGGGACGGCCGGGTGCGTCCCGCCAAATTAAAGGCGTAACATCGCATCAAACCTTGCCAAGTATAGTAAGGACATCTTAAATTCGCGTCTTCAGAGGTAAGGGATGAGCTTGAAGGGAAAGGAGCACGGCAGCCTCGGAAACATGTATTCCGATTACTTCCTTGATTACGCTAGTTACGTCATCATGGAGCGGGCCGTTCCGCACCTAGGTGACGGCCTCAAGCCGGTGCAGCGACGGATCCTTCACGCCATGCGTCAAATGGAGGATGGGCGTTACAACAAGGTCGCTAACATTGTTGGTGATACGATGAAATATCACCCTCACGGCAACACGGCGATTGAGGATGCGTTGGTAGGTATGGGACAGAAGGACCTTCTCATCGATACCCAGGGAAACTGGGGAAATGTGCTGACAGGAGATCCTTCTGCCGCTGGGCGCTATATAGAGGCGCGGCTTACTCCATTTGCCTTGGAGGTTGCTTTTAATCCAAAGACCACGGAATGGGCACAGAGTTACGATGGCCGTAACAGGGAGCCAGTGACTCTGCCAATGAAGTTTCCCCTCTTATTGGCGCAAGGAGGTGAGGGTATCGCGGTTGGCCTCGCCTGTAAGATTCTGCCCCACAACTTTAATGAGCTGATCGAGCAGTGTATCCGAGCCCTGCGGAAGCAGAAGGTGGAGATAGTTCCTGATTTTCCGACAGGCGGGCTGATGGATGCTAGTGAGTATAACGATGGCCTTCGCGGGGGGCGGGTCCGGGTTCGGGCAAAAATCGAGGTAGTGAAACGGAACCTCCTTAAAATCGTTGAAATCCCGTGGGGGACGACCACCACCTCTCTGCAGGCCTCGATTGTTGCCGCGCAGGACAAAGGGAAAATCAAGATATCCCGAATTGAGGATAATACCGCTGATGAGGCGGATATTCTCATTCACCTTTCAGCCGGTAGCGACCCAGAGTCCGTTCGCGATGGGCTCTTTGCGTTTACCGATTGTGAAACCAGCATTTCACCGAATTCCTGCGTCATCGCTGACGGCAAACCGCAATTCCTTGGCGTCAGTGAAATTCTGAAACGATCCGCATTCCAGACGAAGGATCTCCTGAAGCAGGAGCTTCAGATCAAATTGGAGGAATTGGAGGACAAATGGCATTTCAGTTCTCTGGAGAAGATCTTCATTGAGAAGAGGATTTACCGGGACATCGAGGAATGTGAAACATGGGAGGCCGTCATCGACGCTATTGAGAAAGGACTCAAACCTTATGCGAAGCGCTTTCGGCGTGCTGTTACCAAGGACGATATCGTTCGTTTGACCGAGATACGGATCAAAAGAATTTCCAAGTATGATAGTTTCCGGGCGGACGAGGAAATCAAGGGTTTAGAAAATTCCATCGAGGAGACTGAGAAGGACCTTCGAGGACTTACTCGTTATGCTATTCGCTACTACGAGAATCTTCGCAAGAAATATGGGAGTGGGAAGGAGCCGCGGACGGATGAAGGTGAGTTTGAGCGGGTCGACCGAAGTCAGGTAGTAGCGGCCACCGAGACTCTCTATGTCGACGAAAAGAATGGATTTGCCGGTATTTCACTGAAAAAGGAGCGCTCAGTGGAGAAGTGCTCTCGGCTCGATGATCTCATTGCGGTTTCCCAAGATGCCAAAATGAGAGTTCTCAAGGTAGCAGATAAGGCCTTTGTTGGAAAGCGGCCTGTTCACGTCGCCATTTTCCGGAAGACCGAGGAGAAAATTTATTCCATGATTTACCGGGAAGGTCGGGATGGTCCTGTGTTGGCAAAGCGCTTCCGCGTTGGAGGCGTCACTAGGGACAAGATTTATGAATTAGGGAAGGGGACAGCTGGGACCCGTGTTCTCTACTTCGCAGCGCATGAGGATCTGGGCGACAGTGATGCCAATACCGTTATCGTACACCTTAAACCTGCCCTTAGACTCAGGAATGTCTCCAGGGAATTTCAATTCGGCGAAATCGGGGTGAAGGGCCGCGGAGCCAAGGGGAACATTCTTACTAAGCATGCTGTAGACCGGGTGGTGAGGGCTTGATTTGTCGAAGAGTGGTTGACACGGGGATGTGATTCCTTATGGTGTTCTTATGAACACATTGACATGGCATCTGCGTAATCAATTTCTCAAGATCCGTCTGAAACGTCTACAGCGTCAATTCGATCTTCTGGATCGGACTAGGCCCGGGGGAAGGCGCCGTCATTCCTCCTATGGGTCTAGGCTAGTCTTTAGGGGGTAGCGCTATGGCTTTCGATGGTGAATATAGGTAGTTTCACCCGGATTTTTGTGCTGACGGAAGGGGCATCCTCCGCTAGAAAACCCAGCATCACACCCGCCCCCCACACAACCCCTCGGCGCCATCACAGCTTTATGGGTCGACTCTCCAGCTTGGTGCCGATCGTTTCGGCCCTGCTGCTTGGGGGCTTGGCCTGTCATGCCGACGAATCAGAGATTGTTCAACGGGAGCTTGGGAGACGGGCTCAGGTGACTCAGCAGGCTCAGCACGCACTATTGGCGGGAGACAAGGCCTACAGGCTTGCCGACTATGCAACCGCGGTAACTGAATTCGCGAGGGCGTTTGGACTCTTTCCCGGTGGCGAAGCGACTGCCGGCCTTAAATCGGCTGCTCAAGAACGGTTTGCACAGGCCTCGGTAGAGCGTGCCCGGCAGCTTGCCAAAGTTGGAGACTACCCCGAGGCGGCAGCCTTGCTCGATGCTGTGCTGGAGCCAGGAGTTGCCCCCAAGCACGCAGGCGCAAGGGAGATGATGGCCCGTCTGGGAGATCCGATTCGAAACAATCCTGCCCTGACGCCAGAGCATGCAAAGAAGGTCGAGGAGGTTCGGCGTTACCTTTCCGAGGCTGAGGGTTTTGTGGAGCTTGGGCAGTTTGATCGAGCACAGGTTGTTTATGGGCAGGTCCTGACGATTGATCCTCACAATTCTGCAGCACGGCGAGGCATGGAAAGTGTGCATGCGCAGAAGGTAGAGTATTCGGAGACCGCCCGGGATGCGGCTCGGGCCAAGCTGCTCAGCGATGTGGGTCAGGCTTGGGCATCTCCTATACCAAAGGGAGTCAGCGGACTGGCAGATGCGGACTTCGGAGCTTTGAGAGACGGAGCCCGCTTCGGTGCATCGGCATCTGAAAAGCTCGCTTCGATGATTATCCCTGTGGTGGATATGGATCAGGTTCGATTAGGAGAAGCCATCGATTTTCTGAGGCAGCAGGCAGCCGCTCTTGATGTCAATGAGTTGGATGCTTCTCGGAAGGGTATTGCGTTTGTGATTCAGCTCGGCAACGCGGACGAGGTAAGGGCTAGGTCAATCGAGACAACAACCTTCAGCTTAAAGTTGCGGAATGTCCCAATGCGCAAGGTGCTGGATTTAGTTCTGGAAGCGACTCGAACCCAAGCCCGCATTGATGAATATGCGGTAGTGATTCGCCCTGCGGGGGTAATTAGTGATGAGTTAGTTTTCCGGCAATTCAAGATGCCTCCAGACTTTCTCAGCAGAGAGGATCTGGGCGGTGAGGCAGGGGGTGCTGATGCCGATCCGTTTGCGGGGAACGATGCGCCCAAGAGAGGACTTGTGAAGCGGTTGAGTGCCCAAGATTACCTGAAGCAGAAAGGCGTCAATTTCCCCCCCGGCGCTAGCGCCCTCTACCGGACACAATCTTCGATTCTCTCGGTCAAGAATACTGAGACCAATATGGCTTTGGTCGAGGTGATTGTGGGCTCTATTGTTGATGCGGAACCGGTGATGATTATCGTGGAGGCTCGAATCATCCGTTCCACCGAACAGCGACTCGAAGAGCTCGGATTCGACTGGCTGCTTGATGGCGCTCAGGAGGTCACTAACGAACTCTTTTTTGGTGGAGGGACGGTCGGGAATGGAACACCGACTGTCGCAGCTCCATTTCGGCCGATTACTGCTGGTAATCGGAGTGGCAATCTTGCCACCGAGACGAATAGCATTGATGGCGCGATTGCCCGGACATCGCTGGGGGACTCCCAGTTGAGGGCCCCAGGAGCGATCTTTGCGACCGGTATCGCTAATAACAACACTGTTGGAATGCTGATGCGTGGTGTCGGTCGGCATAAGGGGCTCGATTTAATGACGAAGAAGACGGTCATAACGCGCTCCGGTCAAAGCGCGACAATCGAGTCGGTTCGCGAATTCATTTACCCAACGGAATACGAGCCACCGGAACTCCCCAATCAGGTCGGTGGCAATTTTGGAGTGGATGCAGCTGGTGGGTTGGTTCAGCAGGCAGCTGGCGTCACGCCTGTGACACCTGCGCATCCGACAGCTTTCGAGACGACTAATCTTGGCTGCATGCTCGAGGTTCTGCCTCAACTGGGGAGCGATGGGGTGATTGAGGTCTCCATTAAGCCTGAGATTCGGGATTTTGACGGCTTCATTAACTATGGAACGCCAATTTTGGGCGGAAGCAGTAGCTCGGTCTTCGATCCCACCGGGGGCGCACTTAGCGGGGGTTCCTTCGGAGTGCTCACTGAAAATGCAATTCTCATGCCCGTCTTCAGCACGATCCGGGGAAATTCAACGCTGTCAATTTATCAGGGCGAAACGGTAGTGCTTGGCGGGTTGCTCAGAAGCTCTCAGATCAGTGTTGACGATGAGACGCCAGTTCTGAGCCGGATTCCCCTAATCGGGCGCTACTTTAAGTCACAGTCGCAAACTTCAGTGAAAGACGCTTACATCATTTTGGTGAGTGTCCGTCTTGAGGACCCGTCCGGACAACCCGTCAGCCGCTAGGGCAATCAACGAGTTCGGCTCAGAGTAATGGCAAAGGACAGCGAACCCCGTAGTTACTCCGTCGAGGAAATGATGGAGAAACTCAAGAAGGGGAAGCAGAATCAGTCGTCAACTCGCGATAAGGAATTGGTCACCCGGGCTGACGGTTCCCAAGTGACGCGAGTGCGGAAAAGGAAGCGGCGCACGCAACAAAGCAAGCGAAAGCCCAAGCCAGTCCGCCGGAGAAAATATGGTCTCTACGCCGTTATCGCTCTTATCTTACTGGTCGTAGTTGGTGGGATCTCCATCGTGACGATGGTAGCGCGTTTCAATAGCAGGGGTTTTCGGGAAGATATTGCGGCAAGCGTAGGCTCTGCTTCTGGTGCGGCCGTAAGAATCAATGACTTGTCGGTCAATCCAATCAGAACTCGGGTTCAGTCGGTGGAGATGACGTGGCCCCGGGGGGGCATGACTCGCACCCTGACCCTTGCAGACCTGGAAACCCGTCTGAACCTTTCCAGCTTTTTCCGGTCCCGACTCGAAGGTCCTGAGATGTATGCGCGCACCGCCACAATGCGACTGGGGCCAGTTAGTGGAAGTCCGAGTGTGATTCGGACTATTGAACCCGGGGATTTTTTCAGTTTCGGGCACTACCGGTGCAACCAGTTTGATCTTGAATATGGAATGGATTCAAAGGCGGCGGCCTTGCAGATTCGAGATTCTGAGCTCGTGGTAAGGGAGCGTTCCAGTAACGGGGGATTGCAGTTCCAGCTTAGCGGAGGATTTCTTCGCTTTGGAAATTGGTGCGAGCTGAAGGTTCAAAATGGTCTCGGAGAGTGGCATGATGGCGGCTTCCATCTTGTTTCTCTTCGAACGCAGAGCGAGGAGGGAGGAAAGGCGGTTTTTAAAGGAGTTCAGCCGATCGCCGAAGACGGCGAGTCGAGTTTTGATGTGGACCTAACCGAGTTTCCACTGGAGCAATTGTTGGGGGAGAAAAGTCTCGGAAGAATGCTGAGCGCACGTGTGGATTCTTCAAGGGGTGCTCTATCTGTTAATTCTGGCACGGAGATGAACGCTCAGGTGGAAGTGGCCTTTACGGGAAAGGATAGCTCCATCGATGGCTTCAGATTTTTAGGGGGCCTCGCCTCGATACTGAGGAAGGAGCATTATTCGAGACCCGAAGGTGGTACTATTTCAGGAGTGTTGCGGCGGAATCTTAATCAACTCATCATTGAAAATTTGCGCTACGAGATTCGTTCCCACATGGTTTTAACCGGGACGATTGTAGTTGAAGATGAGGAGATGAGTGGTGAGTTACGGCTGGGGGTCCCAGAGGCGCTGATGATGAAGACTCTGGATCAACCGCGATACTCTTCCTTCAGCCAGCCCGCTCAGGGCTACTGCTGGACCGACCTCCAGTTGAGTGGCTCTCTGGATCAGCCCAATGATGATTTTCTGAAAAGACTGCAGGCTTCGCCAGTTGAGTCTGAGGTCCCCTTAAAAAACGAGGGTCAACCAGTCGGACAGTAAATCATAAAGAAAAGGCGCCTCGGCACCTTGGCTAGGTTGTCCGGTTACTGACAGGTTCTTCACATTTGAATCTCATCTTGTTCACAGCATTCAAGCTTGTCTGGAATGAACAGGTATCACTAGCCTATGGGGCGATCGTTTCGCTTCCATGCCGATGAGTGTTCCTGACCCGTTTAGCCGCCGTTTCGAGGTATTCGGACGGGACCCCCAAGAATTTGTTATTTCGATCAATCAACCCGCTCGAGATCTTCTTAAGGCCTACCTTCGTGAAGGGTCACAGGGAGAAGGCCGGGTGATATTGTTACAGGCTCCACGAGCTGGTTATGGAAAAACTACTCTCTTGCAGTCGGTTGCCACCGAGCTTCGAGAGAGTCACCGTTTTGTTCGCATCCAACTTACGAACGGTCGGACTACGGACGCGGCTCACGTCTTGGAATATGTTCTCCAATCTCTGTGTGAAGTAGTTTCGGAGAGCGCTACCCTTACAAAGTTAGATTTGCTAGCCCGGGAGGTCCTCGCCCTCGGGCTGGAACCTCTCGTTGCATCCGGTGAGGTGCCCTGCCAAGATCGGGAAAGCGCTCTTGAGAGTCTTCGGGATAACCCAGCCCAGACCTTTGACTTTCACTATGACGGGGCCGTTACTGCCCATTGGACTAAAACAAATTTTGAGGTTCTTGGTCCCAGGCTTGCAGCCGAGCTTGCGCGGATCAGTGGAGCAAGCCTTCGGGAAGCCTCTTACTGGGTTGAGCTTCTTTTTCGATTCGCAACAACGCCACCCGATAATGTCGAACGTGCTCGGCTGCTTTTCGAAACTATTTTCCGTAACGACCTGCAGAATCAATCTTCCTCCACAGCTGAGGAGAGGCTTCATGGCCTCCTCAGTCTGATCGGCACGGTCGCATGTCCCGTTCTGATTGTTGACGATACCGAGGGTCTCTCAACCTCTCCACAGGATGCTCTGGCCCTTGCTTCCTTTCTTTCAAATATTTCGCAGTCCTGCCCAGGGGCGATCGCTATCCTTAGCGTTAATGATGATATTTGGGCATCTTCATTCCTGCCTAACCTGCCCGGGGGTCTCGCCGATCGCTTGCTGGCCTACCAGATCACCCTTGATGCCCTCACCGCCGAGGATGTTGAAGCTATGATTAGCGCAAGAGCAGGAGAGCGGGCCGCTGAGGTTCTCGGAAAGATCGACTGGAGCGCATCAGGTAATCCTCTCTATCCCAGACGTATTGTAGAGCTCGCTTCCTCGGCTTGGGCACGGTTGGAACATCCCATGCCAGAGGCGAAAGAGGTCAACGAGGTTGAGAATAGTGTGCCGGATTCAGCGAGTGACACACGTTTGGAACTTCCGGATATTGGAGTCAGCCCCCTTGAAGAGGTTCACGCCGAGGGGCCTCGGCCAGCAAGTCACAAAGTTCAAGAGGTTTACTCTGAGAAGGTGTTGGACGAGGACGTCCCGGTGCTCAACCCGGAAGTGTCGGGACAGAAATCCGTCGAGAATCCGATTGCTTCTGGGCCAGAGGTTGGCGAGAGAGCGTCAGCGTCCGTCGAAGAGGTGCCGTTAGTGGGCGCTGAACATTCAATAGGGACCCCAAGCCCCTTCGAGGTTGTTCTGCCGGCCAAAGACGGCCCATCCCCCGCGTTTCCACCCCCTAGAGATACAGATGAAATATATCCATCAGGCTCTGTAAATTTCTCTGATGACGAAGCTTCAGTCGACCAGATCCCATCCGCAAGGCGTCAGGATGTGCAGCGTCCACCACGGCCATTTCGCTCAAGGAGCGCCGATCATGGATATCAGTCGTCCCATCTCGGAAGTGACGAGGCGTCGTTGATGGAGAACGCTGAGAAAGGTGACCATGAGGAGCAAACACCCTCTCCTTTGATACAAGATGAGCAGGATCCTACCCGAGGCGAAATTGAGTTTTCCAAGCTCAAGCCCCTCTCGGAAAAACCTGTGCAGTCGAGTCATTTTGAAGACTCGTTGACTGCGGCTAGTGGGCATTCAGAAGGGGATACCTTCGCTGCGGATGAGAGTGGTGGTTCCGAACCGGACTTTAGTGCTCCTGACTACTTCAATGGAAACCAGAAACTGCCTGACTCCCTTCCGGAACCAGAGCCTTGCGCTCCCAAGGATCCCGTGCCGATGTCGAGCCCGTTTGAGCCTCAGCCTATGGACCCAGCGGAGTCGCCATTCTCTGCGGTGCACTCTGAGTCAACTCCACTAGCGGACTCTCCTGAAGAGCGAGCTAACAGCTCTTATCACATCGACGCGTTAGATGATTTTTCTCAGGTTGCTCCACCAACGAATGCTCCTGTTGATCCTTCTCCAGTGCAGACCGAAAATTCTATGGCCAGAGTTCCTGACTCGGAATTAAGTTCGGGTGAGCCGGCCAGGGAGTGGTGGCCGGGAGATCCATCAGATACTACAGAGCAGGGTGTCGCCGAGACCCCATCCCCCTTTGTTGCGGTCGGGACCCCTCCCAAACCCATTCCTCATTCAAAGAAAACAGAGGCAAGAGCTCAGCCTCGACCTGTTGATCCAGCAGCTACAGATAGAGAAGAGGTTGAGAGGATGCTAAAGCTCCTGCGTGAGAGGCAGGATAATCACTGAAACGGAACCTATAGATCTTCGGAACATGGAGAATTTACTTGCTCCCTGTGGTGCTCTCGGATCATCTTCCCACCCGCTTTCACGGTCCTGCGTAGCTCAGCGGTAGAGCGGGTGGCTGTTAACCACTAGGTCGTTGGTTCGAATCCAACCGCAGGAGCCACTTTAACTCCCTCAACTTCAATCAGTTGAGGGTTTTTTATTTGGTG
>DIHT01000001.1 GCA_002420305.1 Akkermansiaceae bacterium UBA5689
GCATGGCCCGACCCGGACGATCATCGGGCCAAGACGGAGTTCTGCGAAAATGGAGCCAAGGCAATCGCCTCTGAGGCAACTCTGCGCCGAGCCGACCGGGAATTTTTTGCCCGCTACTCGGTCACTGAGCTACGTGAGCAGTCAGACTACTGGCACGATCAACGTGGGCGATTGACCGAACCATTCATTCTCCGGGAGAATGCAACCCATTACGAACCCATTTCGTGGGATGATGCACTCACCCTGATTGCCAACGAGCTCAATTCTCTCCCCACCCCAGATCAAGGGATCTTTTACACCTCGGGCCGCGCAAGCAATGAGGCTGCCTTTCTCTATCAACTTTTTGTCCGGCATTTTGGCACTAACAACCTTCCAGATTGCTCGAACATGTGCCACGAATCCTCCGGAGCGGCCCTGAAGGCATCCGTCGGCATTGGAAAGGGAACCGTGACCCTTGAGGATTTCTACGAGGCGGACACCATCCTCTGTATTGGCCAGAATCCCGGCACCAATCACCCCCGTATGCTTTCGGCCCTTGAAACAGCGGTCGAAAATGGAGCCCGGATCGTTGCCGTCAACCCACTCAGGGAGGCCGGACTTCTCGGCTTCGCTCATCCTCAGAAAATAAGCGGCCTCTTCAATAAAGCGACTCCCCTTGCCTCTCAATATCTGCAGGTAAGAATCAATGGAGATTTCGCTCTGCTCCGGGCCCTCGGCAAAGAATTGTTCCTCCGTGAAAGCGCCCGGCCAGGGACTGTAATCGATCAAAACTTTGTAACCCGGAACACCCTCGATATTGACGCCTACCGAAATATCTGCGAAGCGGCATCTTGGGATGATCTGATTGGAAAATGCTCCATCTCCCGCGCGGAGATCGAAAAACTCGCCGATACAATTCTGCGTGGAGAAAAAAAACTCATTACCTGCTGGGCGATGGGCCTGACCCAGCACCGTAACGCAGTAGCCACGATCCGGGAAATCGCAAACCTCCATCTTTTGCTTGGCGCTATCGGCAGACCAGGCGCTGGGCTCTGTCCCGTTCGGGGACACTCCAACGTGCAGGGAGATCGTACTATGGGAATTTTCGAAAGGATGCCGGAAGCCTTCCTTGCCGCTCTCGACAGAGAATTCGACATTAGATGCCCGAGGGAGCACGGCCATGATACCGTCAACGCTATTTTGTCGATGCACCAGAACGCCGGGCAGGTGTTCCTCGCCCTCGGAGGAAATTTCCTACAGGCCGCTCCGGACACGAATTTCACCTCTGACGCTCTAGAGAATTGTCGCCTGACCGCTCACATTGCCACCAAGCTCAACCGCTCACACCTTCACACGGGTAACATCGGCCTGATTCTCCCCTGTCTGGGACGCTCGGAGCATGACGAGCAGAAATCCGGCCCTCAATTCGTCACATGTGAAAACTCCATGGGAGTTGTCCAAAGGTCCCGGGGCACTCTTGAACCAGCCTCTCCTGCATTGCGATCTGAGGCGTACATCATTTCCCGTTTGGCCGAGGCTACTCTCGCTGAGCGAACCTCGGTCGACTGGCAGCGCTTTCGTAACAACTATGACCACATCCGGGAAACTATCGAACGCGTGGTACCTGGATTCGAGAGCTACAACGAGCGGGCGAGGAAAGATGGGGGCTTCTATCTGCCCAACGGGGCAAAAGAGCGAAGCTGGGACACTCCAGACGGAAAGGCCTGTTTCTCCGCAGCGCCTTTCGAGCAATTCGAGGTCAGCGAAGGGCACCTCATTCTGCAGACCCTGCGCAGCCATGATCAGTTCAATACCACGGTGTATGGTCTCAACGATCGCTACCGAGGGGTCGGACTTGGGCGCCGGATTCTCTTCATGAATCCAGACGACATGAAGGAGAGGAACATTGCGCCGGTAAGTCTTATTGATATCACCAGTCACTGGCAGGAAGAGCAGCGAACACTTCAATCTTTTTACGCTATCCCTTACGACATTCCCCGCGGCAGCGCTGCTGCATATTTTCCCGAAGCCAATCCACTTGTCCCCATCGACTCCACTGCCCGGGAGTCTAATACCCCGACCAGTAAGGCCGTCGAAATTTCGGTGCAGGCCTCCTCTCGCTGATTACCCTCGAGCTGTCATTTAAGGCGTATCGTACGGGAACCAGCACCCACCTCAGCCTTCTCCAGAATGACAGTAGAAGGCTGATTTCTTCCGGCCTTAACCGTGAAGGACCTCCCTTTCGGCGCACCCGGATTGAAGGTCTTTCCAAGAGCCCTTACGGTGTAAAGAATCTCACCAGAGATATCATCAATGAGCTGGACTACAGGATTCTCCACATCGAAGGTCATCTCCCCGAGTTTACCCCAGGAGGGAGGGTCGTAATTGTCAAACTGCGAGATCGTCCGAGGCCATCCCGCATACTGCTTGGCCGCGGGATCGGTGAGGTCAACATTGCGAGGCCAGCACTCCATGGTAATTTCCCGCTTCTTTGTATTCAGCCTGACAACACCAAACCCGGCAGAACGGGTATTGAGAAGCTTTCCAGCTGGCTTCTTCTCTGGGTTAGCAGCGGCATAGTTCGTGACCTTGTTTGCAAAGCCATCGAGGTGATCCCCGGAGTAGTCGGGAGCACCAGCCTCACGGTTCGCCCCGGGCTTAAGTGGCTCCCACCACCGCAGGTATAAATTTGCAATTGATGGGACACAAAACGACCAGATGGCATCTCGGTGATTCTCCAGCCCGTGGTGAAAAATCGTCGCGAGGTGCTGATCTCCAGCACAATGAAAGGCAAAGCCCTTCCGCAGCGCCGAAAGAGCTCGGCTCCGACCCGACTGAGGCCAGCCGTTTGAGTCCATGTCGGCATGAAGTCGGCCATTGGCACCGCCATGAATATGCGCTCCTCCACAGAAAATTGTAGCCGAGAGCGCGACCTTCATCTGGGTCTTGGTCCAATCCTGTGACCAGCGGTCGAGGAACTTCAGTTGGCGCTGACCCAGCAGAATAGCCCCATCCACATCAACGCTTGCAGGATCATATTCCGGATTACGGATATGGTCTGGTCGAGGACCCTGCTTGGGAACGCGCCCGGCGGGGCCGGTCTTAAATTTACGATCCTCGAGGATGGCGAAATCCACATTTCCCCAGTTCAGGTTGGTAAACCAGACTCCGATCCCCTGCCCAATCTTGTGAGGATCCACGGGATCAGGAAAATGACTGGTCTGCGCTCTCTCGACCTCCTGAACATAAACCCCCGGCCGGGCATATCCCCCGTCCGATGCACCTCCGAGAGTCGATACCTTGCCACTCTCTCCCCAGAGATTGGGCTGCCCGGCATCGTGATCGTCGGGTAGACAAAGAGTTGGTCGGTCCTTGATGATCTCGCCAAAATCCCGACCAAACTTCAACCATCCCGCATAATGCTTGAAGTGATCGTAAACCTGGTCTCCGGCGAAGAAGAGCACATCAGCGTCGATTCTCTTCACGTTCTCAATGATATCTTTCCTCGAGATATCTCCACCATGAGCTGGGTGGATGGAATTCCCCGTAAAAGCAGCCACCACTACTTCACCCTTATCCACCGGGTTCTTCCGGATCGTTCCTGTGTAGCTCGAACCCGCTTCGTGAATAACCCGGTATTCGTGCGCTTTGGAATCGTTCCATTTTTCCACCCTGAACGGAGCCGTCCATCCGCGTTCAATAGCCTTGGTGCGAGCAACTTCGACCCATTCGCCCTCCTTCTTGATCTCCAGACGCACAATCCGGCTGTCGCCCGCAGCGAGGGGATAAAGCTGGGCCGTCAGCTTCAAGATATTGTCATGAACCGTATACAGGGCGAAGCAGATGAGATCCTTTTTCGCAACCTTGGGAACAGAGAGAACCGCCCGTCCCTTTCTCTTTTGATTTTTTTGCTGGGAGACCGCGACACCGGCGATCAGGACGACAAGAGCGGAAATTGTGAGCCATTTAATAAACTTCATCTGAGTGCGTGTTGAATTTCAATCGATCGGTGATCTGGTCATCTTGCCCGGACCGGCCGTCTGGGGCCCATCCGGCCCGGTCCCAGTTTTAGAATCTGCTGCTACCGTCTCAATCTCATCCGATCGACGCCAGACAAGAAAAAGATAAAGGGGAATGACGTAGTGTGGAGCCCTCAGGACAGCCTCGTGAATAAATTGATCCGCACCCCAGTAATTGAGGCTGAGAGACATTCCCGCCACCGGGCGTGCAATGGCAGTCAATAATCCCCAAATGGCGGCATAAAGGGCGCAGGACCGGCGCGAAACCTTGAGAAAGATTCCAACACACACGAGAAAATCGAGTATTCCTGCCCACCAGAGCAGGCTAGTTGCTGTCTCATGCTCCACCCCCAGAATCTCCGTTGTCATCGCCTGAAAAGTTGCCGGCATAGGCCAGAGATTCAGCGCGTAGCACCCGTGACCGATAAACGTCAGAATCATTGCCACCATGGCAGCCGCGATTGTCACCCGATGCCGTGCTCCCAGATGCAATGCCAGGACCAGTAGCACCGGAGCAAGAACCTGACCGCCATGCTCCACCAACATTGGAATCTGGCGCTGCGCGCCTATGAAACGAGCGTAAGCAAGAATCCCCAGAAGGGCTCCTCCTCCCAGCAAGCCCATCATCTGGAGATAGGATTTCTTTCGGGCGGTTACGGCGAGTATCGTAGCCGCGAGGTAAAACCAGCTCGTGAAACCAATCCACCGCTGAACGAGTCCATCATTGGCGCCCGTACCCACAAACTCATCCCAGTCAATTCCCATACGCTCTGCCAGCGCGTGACTTGATTCCTGCCACAGCAACACTCCGTAGGGGCCTTCCCAGTAGAAATGGACCCACGTCCATCCTGCAAGACAGAGAAAAGCTCCAACACGCAGAAGAAGCACCAGATGGCTGTCAGCTTTTAACGGTTTCACTATCGCGCCTCTCTGAAGATATCTTGGGTCTGACTCTGCTTCATATCGAGGTCCTCCGGTAGAAAAAAGTAACTACAAGTGGTTGTAATCCAGCGCTATCGAGATTGTGGGTTTACATTCCCCCGGCGCCGAACATGATCCCTTGATCATGAAACCTCTGGTTTGCTACGCCTCTCCTCTGATCCTCTCCCTTTCTATTTCGATTGCCGCTCCAGTAGGAAAATACCCCTCCCTTCCGAGCAAGGTCCTATCCAACTACACGCCCAGCAGCGTCGATTCCCATGACTCGGCAACAATGGCGAATCGGGCTAACGCCTTCCTCTCCTCGCTCGACAAAAAACTCCGGGCCCAGGCAGCCCTTTCCTCTGACAGTGCTGAGAAACCGAAATGGACCAACGTCCCACCACGCGGGCCCCAGGGAGGAGTTCGACTTGGTGACCTTAACGAAAAGCAATTGAAGAGCGCTTGCGACCTCCTTGCCGCAGTTCTCAGCCCGCAAGGCTATGGGAAAGCCCGTAACATCCCTCTTGCCGACGACCGTCTCCTCCGTAATGGCCAGCGCCGTCCCGGTTTCGGAGCAGAGGACTACTGGCTGGCGATCTTTGGCGAGCCATCTCCGGACAAGCCATGGGCTCTCCAGTTCGATGGACATCACATCGCGATCAATCTGGCTTTCCACGGCAAGCGGATGTCGATGTCGCCAACCTTCATTGGAACCCAGCCGCGGGAGTTTCAACTCGCAGGTAAGAAGATTGTGCCTATGGAAAAAGAGGCCCCGACAGGCCTAGCACTTTTCGAGGCGCTTGACGCATCTCAGAAGAAACAGGCTACCATCCGCCCAAAACGGGCTAATCTGGTCGCTGCAGCTGGCAAGGATGGCTTTGTTCCTGATCCTCTGGGATTAGCCTGCAAGAACCTCAAGGACGAGCAACGTGCAATTCTGATGAACGTCCTGAAATCATATGTCGGTGATCTCCCAGGTGCGCATGCCAAATACCGAATGGAGGAACTTCAAGCTGAGATAGACCAGATGAACTTTGCCTGGTGGGGCCCTGGGGAAAAGGGTGGTGACTTTTCCTACCGCATTCAGGGACCCAGTGTGATTGTCGAATACGCTGGTCAGGATCTTGGAGGGGATCCCCACAATCATCTGCATTCAATGTATCGGGATCCGACTAATGAATACGGGGCCCGGCTCGGAAAGAAGGCAAAGAATTGATCTCCTCCCCTGAAGGGCTCCAGCATACCGGAGAGAAACTCTGGCTGTTTCTGCCTTCTCAGTTCTGAATACCACGCAGAAAAGTGGATCTCGACGCTTGAGCAGGGCCACCGATACCCTAAAACAATACTTACCCATGAAAGTTACTATCCTCGGAGGAGGCGGAAGGGTTGGATCCAATGCTGCATTCTGCCTGCAATGTGCGGGAATCGTATCCGAAATCCAGCTTCTCGATGCCAACAGGAAAATGGCGGAGGGCGAAGCACTGGATCTGGTGCATGGAGCGTCATCACTTGGAGACCAGCGAATTTATGAGGGCGACTATGACCGGGCCCAGGACTCTGACATCTTTGTCATTACGGCCGGTCTGCGCCGAAAACCTGACGAGAGCCGTCTTGATCTCATTAACCGCAACGTTGGTCTCTTCTCAGAGGTAATCGGAAGCATTAAGGCGGCCGGCATGAAGGATAATGCCATCGTCTTCGTCGTCTCAAACCCTGTCGACATCCTGACTCATCTCGCGGCCAGCTTTCTGGACCTACCTCCGGGACGGGTGATCGGACTGGGCACAATGCTCGATACTGCTCGTTTTCGCTCCCTGATCGCGTCCGAACTCGACCTCGCTCCGACACAGGTCAGAGCTCTCATTCTTGGCGAGCATGGAGATACCATGCTTCCCTTGTGGTCTTCTGCCACCGTCGGCGGTCTACCCCTGACGGAAGTGGAGGGATGTGATGCAAATTTCCAGAGGGGAATCTTCGAGCGAACCAAGAAAAGTGGAGCGGAGGTCATTAGCCGCAAAGGTGGTGCCGGCTGGGCGGTCGGGGCAACTATTGCCGAGGTCATTCACTCCATCGCTCTCGACCGAAAGCAGCTCCTGCCAGTTTCTTCACTTCAGAACGGAGCCTATGGACTCAAGGATGTCTGCCTCAGTGTCCCCTCCGTGGTGGGTCGGTCCGGGGTTGAGAAGCACCTCGAGCTGAAGCTGTGGCCCAAAGAAGAGCAAGCGCTCAAGGCCTCTGCCAAAGCCCTTCAAACGATGCTCGCTTCCGTGGCTGGCTGACCGTGCAAATGGAATGTTGCCCCATTTTGGACCGCGGTCACCAATTTGGGCTAGACTGCGCTCAAAATCGGCGGAACCTTGCAACCTAGGCTTCGCCAAGAGACTCATGCCAGCGACCTCAAAATCGCCAGCTGACCCGCACTACTCGATATGAAACTCCCCACCATCCTCGCTCTTTTCGCTCTTTTCGCTCTTACGATCACAGCAGTAGCCCATCCCGACCACAAGTTGCGTCACTGGGAGCAAGCCAGCCCCGACCCAGATCGAATTATTCTGACGTGGGCGGGAAGTACCGCAACTAGCCAATCCGTCACTTGGCGGACCGATACTTCCGTCAAGGAGGCCTCAGCAGAAATCGCGCTTGCGCTCCCGAAGGCGCGCTTCGATGAAGGTGCGAAAAGCTACAAGGCCCGAACCGAGAAGCTCGAACTTGTCGATCCCGCCAAGGTAGTCGTTCACTACCACTCTGTTGAATTCTCGGAGCTGAAACCAGATACCCTCTACGCTTACAGAGTTGGCAGCGGGGATCGGTGGAGTGAATGGATTCAGTTTCGCACCGCCAAGGCAGAAGCCGCACCGTTCTCCTTCCTCTACTTTGGAGACGCCCAGAACTCCATATTGTCATTCTGGTCGCGCATCATCAGGGCCGCCTACAAAAAGGCTCCTCACGCCGCTTTTTCGATCCATGCAGGCGACCTTGTCAATACTGCCCACAAAGACCGGGAATGGGCTGAATGGTTCAAAGCGGGAGGATGGATTCACTCATCCGTGCCCTCGATCCCTGTTTCGGGAAATCATGAATACACCAACCTTAAGGTCGACGGAGTGGATAAGGGTAAGCAGCTTGCCATCCAATGGCGGTCGCAGTTCTCTCTCCCACCTGCAAGTGATCTGCCCGATTCCCTGGCAGAGACCGTATACACTCTCACCTACCAGGGAGCACGGATCATCGCGCTGAACTCCAACCGCGAGATTGAGGCCCAAGCCAAGTGGCTTGAGAAGGTCCTCTCTAAAAACACTAGCAAGTGGACGGTCGTGACGATGCACCACCCCATGTTCTCGTCAGGGGCTGGGAGGGACAATTCTCAGAACCGAAAGGTCCTCAAACCGATCATCGACAAATACAAGGTAGATCTCCTCCTGCAGGGCCACGATCACACCTATGCCCGTGGGCACACTCCTGTGCGCATGAGTGATACTGAAAACAACAAGATCAAGTCACTTTACGTAAACTCGGTTAGCGGGCCAAAGATGTATGATTTCCGTAAGGACGGATGGAACACCTATAAGCCAGACGGCGTCCTCCTCGCGAGAAAGGCCGTTAAGACTCCGTTCTTCCAGGTGATTGATGTTGAGGGTGAATGGCTGACCTACCGCGCCTTCATGGCCAACGGTCAACTCTACGATGCCGTTCGCCTTCACAAGCTCGCCGACGGAACCAAGGAGATGCACCCTTGGAAAGACGAGCTCGGGAAAGAGCGATAAACCCCACGCGAGCGAAGCGGCAAATTACCGTTTAGTAGAACCAACGCCTCCAGCGGCTCCATATAGTAAGCTCTTGCGCTACGGCGGGGCAGAACAGCCCTCTCCCTCGAGCCGAGGGACTCCGGGAGCTTTGCTACCGCCTCTGGAGGTAACTCTCGGCCAGAAAGTCCCCCAACTGCACGATGCCTTCAGTGGTAATGACCAGCATCTTCTCTTGGGGCGGAAGACCGAAGGCCTTCAGATGGAAGAATGCGGGATCTGAAGCTGCGACCTCAGCCACGTTGCCCACCACATCCAGCTCGTTGAGCTTACCAACGTTAGTCGGGGGCTGCTGGCTCACAAACCACCTCAGCCCGGGCTGCTTCAGATCCTTCCGACTCTCTGCGATGATGGCCTGAACCCGGGCCGCCGCTTCCTTCCGATAGGGAGGAAAGGACATGTCGTTCTCACCCATGTGGTAAAAGATGCCCGCGACCTCCACCTTGTGCCCCTTCTCCGAAAGTTCCTTGATCGCTTCCTGTACAAACTGGATGAACTTCGGGTAAACGTGCCGGCTCTTTGCCATGCTTCCCTCCGGCGTCCAGTCGATGATCTGAGACCCGCTGTGGGTGAATTTGGCGATGGCAATGTTCTCTTTGATGGCCCCAGTAAGCGTCCGAGCAAAACTCAACTCGGGGCCAAAGGTATCATAATAGCCGGTGAGCCCAAGGGGCTCCCAGCCCACCGAGCGGTGGTATCCTCCGCCAAGATCATATTTGTAAGCTAGCTTGGGATTATCTCTGAGCAGAGCTGCGCCCGCCTTGATCTTCTCCAGTTCCTGCACGAAAGAACGTTCTCCCTCCATGTTGCGATGCCCGGCAAGGATGAAGAGCTTTACTGCACTTCCTTCTCCGTAGGGCCATTTTTTCATGGGCCGTGGCTTCTTCAGCTTCAGCCCAATGGTGCGCAGATAGGCATCAGCATAGTTTTCCCCATGCTGCAGCTGGCCCAGGGTGCCGTAGTGGTAGTGTAGGCCGACTGGCCGTCCAATCTCCGCTCCCACATGAGATGTGGGAACATATTCCGCCCGGACATCAGTCGAAGTGACCTCTCGCTGGCCCTGGCTGATAGCATACATCCGCGGGCGCAGATCCATTCCCCAGATGGTCTTAGTGCAGAGCTCCCCGATATAAAATTTGAGGTCTGGGACCCCAAGGTCACGTCGCCAACTGGCGAGGAAGTTCTTCAGGTTACGACCGTAGGATTCCATGTAATCCCCGTTGAACATGTCGTTCTCTCCCTGATGCCACATGAATCCCTCAAGACGATACTTGATGCCCTTTCGTTCCAGACCAGCCAAGGCCTTCCGGATGGTCTCCAGCGCGAGGGGATACATCTCAAACCCGATCGGATCATCTGGATTCCAGTCCCCTCCAAGATGAGTTCCTCCGGCAGCAACCTTGATAATACCGATGGGCGCCTTGATGTGCGCGGTCACCTTACGGGCAAAACTCAGTTCTGGCCCGACCACGTTGTTAACGTGCTGCAGTGCAACCCACCCATCTGAGCTCTTTTTATTCTCCCGCCCGATACAATAAGTGAAGAGCACCTTCTGCTGCGGATCCTCAAGGCCAGCATACGGGGGAAAGCGTTTGATATCTCCTACTTTCGAATCAGATCCCACCATATTTGACTGACCTGCAAAGACGAAGACTCGCATCGTCTTTTCATCCTCATTGCTCTGCCCCAAGACCAGCATCGCTGGAGACCACAGAAGAAGACAGAAAGCCAACGCGGACAGGGAGAAAGGTCTCATGATACTTCCCACGATCCACAAGACGGCTAGGGAGCCAAGGCAAAATTACCTTCTATTCCAGCCTCCCTGCGAGAGACCTCTGCAATCCTGAGACCCGAATCGGGAATCGCCGGCT
Organism: Akkermansiaceae bacterium UBA5689; assembly: GCA_002420305.1. Lineage (GTDB taxonomy): Bacteria > Verrucomicrobiota > Verrucomicrobiia > Verrucomicrobiales > Akkermansiaceae > Roseibacillus_B. The sequence goes on from DIHT01000001.1 coordinate 10,594, forward strand.
TCTCAATTGCTGAATCTAAGTGGTGCGCACGAGAGGACTCGAACCTCCACGAGTTATTCACTCACTAGAACCTGAATCTAGCGCGTCTACCAATTCCGCCACGTGCGCCCGGAAATAAGGGGGGCAGAAAAGCACCCGTAGGTCCAGATTGCAATGCCTTTTGCACAATCCTCGCCCTTGGTATCGTTTCATCATTGCAAACTGCCCGGAAGAACCAACCATCTCCAACAAATGAAGAATCAAATCTCCGCCCTGTCTCTCCTTTTAACCCTGGGAGGAATTGCTCCTCTTTCTGCAGAGGAGGTCAAGCCTGCCATCTGGTCCCACGTGGGCAGTGATATCGAGGTAGATCCGGATGTGCGCTTTGGGGCCCTCGAGAACGGGATGCGGTATGCAGTTCGCAAGAATGCCGAACCCCCGGGACGAGTCTCCTTACGGCTCCATATCGCTGCGGGCTCCCTTCATGAAGCAGATGATCAGCGTGGGGTAGCACACTTTCTCGAACACATGGTTTTCAATGGCAGCAGGAATTTCCCCGACGTAGAGAACCTTCTTGGACGAATGCAGCGGCTCGGGATTGCCTTTGGGGCTCATGCTAACGCTTATACCTCGTTCGATGAGACCGTTTACATGCTCGACCTTCCCAACCTCGAGAAAGAAACCCTGAAGCTTGGGTTCGACGTCATGCGGGACTTTGGTGATGGAGCTCTACTCGCGTCTAAGGAAATTGACAAGGAGCGGGGAGTCATCCTCTCCGAGAAGCGCTCACGGGATTCAGTCGAAATGCGCCTGATGGAGCAGCAATTTGATTTCCTTCTTCCTGATTCTCTCATCACCCGCCGTTTCCCAATTGGAACCGAGAAAGTCATCAAGGAAGCCAAGCGCGATCGGTTTACTTCCTTCTATAAGGATTACTATATTCCGACCAACATGACCTTCATCGCGGTGGGCGATATCGACCCCCTGGTCTATGAAAAGCGGATCATTGAAATTTTCTCTTCCATGAAGGATCCGGAGCAGCCAGGGGCAGCCCCGGAAATGGGAACGGTTCCAGAAGGCTTCGAATTCCAAGCCGCGGTTTTCTCGGACAAGGAGGTCAAGAGTGACGACCTCGCCCTTGGCTTCGTGCAGGAGTATGAGATGACTCCGGATCGCACTGCAAGCAGGGTCGAACAAGCCCCTCTCAGGGTGGCAAACTCAATCATCGGGCGCCGGTTCGACGTTCTCGCAAAAAAAGAGGGCTCTCCGATTTCTTCTGGAAGCGCGGGACGCTTTGAATGGTTCAGCGCCATTGAATTTGGCTCTATTGACGTCACCGCAGTAGAGGGGAAATGGAAAGAGGCCGTCCCGGTGATGGAGCAGGAACTGCGACGCGCACTGCAACACGGCTTCACCACCTCAGAATTAGACGAGGTGAAGGCAGAGATTATCAATCGAGCGGAGCAAGCCGTAAAGAGGGCCGACACCCGTCAGTCCTCCTCTCTCGCCATGGGACTTGTCAACAGTATCAGCGGCAACCGGGTCTTCGCCAGTCCAGCTGAGTCCCTCCGCATTACGAAGATGGCCGTTGAAGCCCTCACCCCGGAAAAATGCCATGAGGCACTTCGCACTTTCTGGAAAAACCGGGATCTGACTATTACGCTGACTTCGAAAAGTGCGCCCGAAGATGGAGCGAGCGCCCTGACTGCACTCTACAAGAAAAGTCAGACTGTGAAGGTTGATCCTCCGCAGAAAAAAGCTCAGGTGTCCTTTGCCTACACTGCCTTTGGGAATCCAGGAACGGTGACATCCAAACGCCAGATCGAAGACCTTGGAATCACCCAGTTGATCCTGTCGAACAATGTAAGGATTAACCTCAAGAATACTGATTTTCAGAAAAACTCCATTAGCGTTCATGGCCGCTTTGGAAATGGCAAGCTGACTCAGCCCCTCGATAAGCCAAGTCTCGATATGTTTTCCACTGTACTCCTCAATGCCGGTGGGCTCGGCAAGCACAGCAGTGACGACCTCAAAAGAATCTCCGCAGGACGGAACGTGAGTGCGAGCCTTGGAGTCGACGAAGATGCCTTTACCGTCGATGGACGCACAACTCAGGAGGATCTCGAAATGCAGCTCCAGCTTGTTTGTGCGAGGATTACCGACCCCGGATACAGGGAGGAGGCTACTCGGCAATTTCGTAAGATGCTACCCATGATGAGCTCTCAGCTGAAATTCACAATCAGTGGGGCAATGGCCGAAATGCAGGAATGGTCGCGCGGAGGTGATGGCCGCTTCGCTAAGCCGGATGCCGAGGTGCTCGCAAAATACACAGCTTCAGACGTCAAAGAATGGGTGAACGAGGAATTCGAAAAAGCGTATCTCGAAATCAGTCTCGTCGGAGATTTCGATGCAGAGAAAGCAATCCCTCTTCTTCTTAAAACAGTTGGTGCACTCCCCGATAGATCCAGCACCAAACCGGCCCTGAGTAAGGAGCGAGAGATCCAGACTCCCTCTCTGCCTGCTACCAAGAAATTCACCTATACCTCTAAAATTCCTCAGGCAGCCTCTGTTGTCGGATGGAAAATTCCACCAGTGCGGGAAGATATTGGGGAGCTGCGACGCCTGAATGTCCTTGCTGCGATTCTTGATGACCGATTGAGAACCAAACTGCGGGAGGAACTCGGAGCCACCTACAGCCCACAGGCTCATGCAAGCGCGAGCATGGTCTTTGACTACGGCAACCTGATGGCGATGTCGATCGGAGCTCCCGAGGATGTAGAAAAAGTCACGGAGCTGATTCACGAAATGGGACTCCAGCTCGGCTCCGAGGGGGTTGCCCAGGATGAATTGGACCGGGCGCTGAAACCAATTCTGTCCAATCTAGAGAAAACCCTCAGGGATAATGGTTACTGGCTCAACACCGTCATGGCCCAATCCCAATCCGAGCCCTACCGACTCGACTGGGCGCGCGAACGTGATGCGGACTATGCCTCTATCAACCTTGAGGAGATCAACGCTCTGGCAAAAAAGCACCTTGCAAAATCCAATGCAGCTCAAATAGCCATTCTTCCCGAAAAGGCTCCCGAAGAGTAGGCTCCGTCTCTTGGTCCACTCTTAGAGATTCTTATCTGTCACTGCACCTTCACTGGCAGAGGTGACTGAAGCTGCATATTTCGCCAGAACTCCGCGGCGATAGTGGGGTTCAGGCCGTGTCCAAGCCACTCGACGTCTTTCCATTTCCTCGTCGCTGATATCCACTGTGATCTTGTTTGCAACTGCGTCGATCGTAATCTGATCCCCTTCCTCGAGAAGCCCGATGGGACCTCCTTCGAAGGCCTCAGGAGTGATATGGCCAACTACGAAACCATGACTTCCTCCGGAGAAGCGGCCGTCGGTAATCAGGGCCACACTGTCGCCCAGTCCTCTGCCCATGACAGCCGCAGTTGGACCAAGCATCTCCCGCATTCCCGGCCCCCCCTTGGGGCCCTCACGCCGGATGACGATCACGTCCCCGGCAACAATTTCTCCCTCGAGGATTGCCTGCATTCCACCTTCCTCTGACTCAAATACGCGGGCACGCCCGGTGAAGGCCTGACCTTCCTTCCCAGAGATCTTGGCCACTGACCCGCCGGGGGCCAGATTGCCATAGAGGATCCGCAGGTGACTGTCCGCCTTTATCGGATTATCCAGAGGTCGGATAATCACTTGGTCGTCAGGATATTCGATATCTGAATTAGCCAGGTTTTCTGCCATCGTGCGGCCTGTCACGGTGAGGCAGTCACCATGAAGCAAGCCTCCCTTGAGCAGCATCTTCATTAGAGGGATGGTGCCACCGATATCCACCAGAGGGGCCATCTCGAACTTACCGCTGGGCTTGAGATCTGCGACCACTGGCACCCGCTTTCCGATCTCGGTAAAGTCATCAATGCTCAGCGGAACCTCTGCGGCATGCGCCATTGCGAGAAGATGCAGAACAGCATTGGTAGAACCCCCGAGCGCAATGACCAGAGTGATGGCGTTTTCAAAGGCCTTTCGAGTCATGATCTGGCGCGGAGTAATACCCTTCTCAAGCATTACAAGCACGGCCGCTCCTGCATCAAAACAATCCCGCATCTTGTCTTCTCCGACGGCAGCCTGCGCCGAACTGTTTGGGAGACTCATACCAAGAGCCTCAATCGCACTCGCCATGGTATTTGCGGTATACATGCCACCGCACGAACCTTCTCCAGGGATGGCACTCTCCTCAACAGCTTGCAGATCTGCATCCGAATACTCGCCGCTGGCGTGTTTCCCCACTGCTTCAAAAACTGAAACGATGTCGAGCGACTTCTCTTCCCCCTGAACTACTGAGCATCCCGGAAGGATGGTTCCCCCATAGACGAAAATGGAAGGCCGATTTAAGCGCGCCATTCCAATGATACAGCCCGGCATGTTCTTATCGCAGCCCCCAATCGTGATCACCCCGTCCATTCCCTCACAACCAACCACGGTTTCAATCGAGTCTGCGATAACCTCCCTGCTGACGAGGGAATACTTCATTCCTTCAGTCCCCATGGAAATACCATCTGAAATCGTGATGGTGTTAAATATCACCGCTTTCCCACCAGCCGCGTCTATGCCTTTTGCCGATTCGCGTGAAAGACGATCAATATGCATGTTGCATGGAGTCACCTGACTCCAGGTGGAGGCCACTCCAACGAGAGGCTTACTAAAGTCCTCTCTTTTGAAGCCAACCGGATATAGCATCGCACGGCTGGGTGCCCTGTCTGGGCCGTCCAGTACCTTTGAAGAATACTGTCGTCTCTGGTCGTCGCTCACAGGCGGGACTCTTCCAGACCTCCCACCGGCGTCAAGCGAGGAGGCACACAAGCGGGAAAAACCCATCGGCCTTCATCCGGGACGCCATAGGCAGGTCGTGGCGGCTCACAGCGCCCAGTTTCGCAATTCCACACGACTTTCTAGGCCAAAAACGGCCCGCAACAGTCCGTGAAGCAGGAAGAACCGTCCTGTCCTTGCCTTTCCGAGCCGTCTGGCATAAGTCCACCGCAATCCAATGGCCAGTCACCGTGTCCTTGTCGCGGACCCCATCAGTGAACATGGGGTCGCCCTCTTAAACGACCACCCCGACATTTCTGCCGACTTTATCCCTGATCTCGGTTCCCAGCCCGACAAGCTGATGGAAATTATCGGGGACTACGATGCACTTATCGTCCGGTCCCAAACCAAGCCGAATGCTGAGGTCATCGCTCGCGGCTCCCGGCTCCAGGCCATCGGCCGCGCAGGAGTCGGTGTGGATAACATCGATCGGGAAGCGGCAAGCGCTCATGGAGTGATTGTCATGAATACCCCCACGGGCAATACAGTCTCGACGGCAGAGCACGCCTTTGCCCTCATGCTCGCTACCGCTCGTAATATCGCACCAGCTCATGCTGGCGTCCTCGATGGTGATTTTAAAAGGGCAAGGAAAGCCTTCTCCGGCATCGAAATGAATGGCAAGCGCCTTGCCGTGATCGGCATGGGCCGGATTGGGAGTGAATTTGTTAAAAGAGCACAGGGATTCAACATGAAGGTTGTCGCTTTTGACCCATTCCTGACGCAGGCGAGGGCCGATGAGATGAAGATCGAACTGGCAGATTCGCCCGATGCGGTGCTCGACGGAGCTGACGTCGTTACCCTCCACGTGCCTCTGACAGATGATACCAGGCACATCATTAATGCCGAGCGCCTGGCCCTGATGAATAAGGGTGGACTGGTAGTAAACTGCGCCCGGGGCGGGCTTATCGATGAGAACGCTCTCAAGGCTGCGATCGATACGGGGCACATTGCCGGTTGCGCTCTGGACGTCTTCGAGAACGAACCTCCATCCGAAGATCACCCGCTATTTTCCTGCGAAAAGCACATCGCGTTTACCCCACACCTTGGGGCCTCTACTGCGGAAGCTCAGGAAAACGTTGGAATCCAAGTTGCGGAACAGATCCGGGACTTTCTGACAACCGGGGAGATACGGAATGCCATCAATATGCCATCCCTCGATGCCGCCGCCCTAGCTCAGCTCGGACCTTATCTGAATCTCGCAACTGCGCTTGGCAAAGTGCTCGCCAAGCTGGGACCAGCAAGCCCCGATTCCCTGAGGGTCTCTTATCATGGAGCTCTCGCCGAGCAGGACACTGGACTGGTCTCTCGCCATGTCCTCACCGCACTCCTCTCCGCAGCATGTAACGAAGGACAGGTGAATATCGTCAACGCCCCGGCCGTGGCCAAAAGTATGGGGCTCGACCTCACGGAGTCTACAATTAGCGCGGCAACAGAATTTTCGGAGCTCCTCGTGGCGGAACTGACGAAGGGTGATACCAAGTTTCGTCTCGCCGGTACTATTATAGGAAGAACTCCTCGAATCGTGGAAATCGATCGCACATTCGTCGACACGAATATCGAGGGACACTTCCTGATCGTTTCCAACGATGACAGACCCGGAATCGTCGGGGCTATCGGCTCCACCCTCGGAGAGGCCGGGGTCAACATTGCCAACATGTCTCTGGCTCGCAACAAGAAGGACGGGAGTGCCCTCACAATCATTGAAATCGACCAACCACTTGCCCCTGAGGTGATGGATACTCTCAGAGAAGTTGGCGGGATCCTTTCTGTCACAGGTGTAACCCTGTGATAACCAGCATCTGGCTCTGATCCCGAGCTAACGCCGGTTAAACCTTGCCACCTCTCGTTCGGCCTCTCTCATTTCAGCCCGCTTTTTCAGGTCGTGTCTCTGGTCGGTATGGCTTTTGCCCTTCCCCAGTCCGAACTCGACCTTGACCCGACTTCCTTTGAAATACAGCCGGAGGCAGGGCAGCGTATATCCTTTCTCGTCAGTTGACTGAGCGAGCTTGAGGATCTCATTCTTGTGAAGAAGTAATCGGCGAGGACGTTTCGGCGCATGCTGAAAATACTCGCCTGCTGCCTGCCATGGCTGAATATCACATCCATACAGAAAGGCCTCCCTGCGCTCGATGCGGACGAAAGCATCAGAGATGTTTACCTTGCCCTCTCTGATGGACTTGACCTCTGTGCCCCTGAGCTGAATCCCTGCCTCGTGGACCTCTGAAATAGAATAGTCGCGGCGTGCCTTCTTATTTCTGGCAACATCTCGACTCATGATCCGGACTCCACCGCAGGCAAGCCTGCCTGGTCACTAACCATTTGATTCCTCGGCAAGCTTGACCTTGCCTTCGATAATTTCTGTCAGTGCAATATCTGCAGCTCCCATACTTGGCACAGTATCAATTAGGGGAGCCCGCCCGGTGTTCAGTTGTTGAACCCGCTTGGAAACCATATTGATGAGAATCTGCGGATCGGGGACGAGTTCTGCTGCCTGCTCTACGAGATCACTTTTCATGGGTCTACCGGAAAATTCAGGTACCGGCTTCGGCTGCTCGAAGGGAATTACGTTATCAGCCTCCATCAGCACGTTCTGGTTTTTACATTGGGAAGAAATTCATTCTCCCGCTCAGGAAGCTGGAAAGACCACACTTCAAGCCTTCATTCAAGAAATTTTGCTCGGATTAGCTGTTTGGCCCCATAATCAGCCTATAACGGACCTCCAGAACATTACCTCTCCCCGATAACCAGACTCCCCGGAACAACCCGGACAGCTACACAGGAAAAAAAGAATATCACATAAACTTGATCAGGAGATCCAAGCCGGCGGGCTCCCACGAACCCACTCCAGTCACAGAAGCTTGATGCCAAAGGGCTTGAGAATCGCAACCAATCCGAAAAAGAGAACCACCGTCAGGACACAGTTGACTGCGAGCGCTATTCCAAAGCCCCATCCGTTACGTAACATCCATGGAAGGACAAGGAACATGGGGAGGGTTGGCAGCACGAACCAGAAGGTGCCCTCGGCATGATTGGCTATCCGCTCGGGATCCTGTTTTTCCAGACGCATCCAGATCATCGCCAGCAAGGAGGTGAGGGGTAGCGCAATCAGGACGGCCGAAAGACGGTCGCTGACGACCTGAATCTTGGTCACAAAGAGGACCACGAGAGCCGTGAGGATGAGCTTCGTGATATCCAGCCCGGAAAAACTGATGACCTTGTCCCAAGGAATTTTGCTCATCTCGTATACGGCTTGCTGTTGATGAAGACCGACCTTGCACATTATAAACCTGTCATGCAAGAGCTCAGCTTCACACTGGCCATCAGCCTGCTCGTCATCTCCTGCTCTCCCGACCAGACAGCCTACCAGAACCCAGCGCAGAAAAGCTCAGGGATACCCCGAATTCAGAAGGATCTGGCCCGGAATTATCCCGCAGGCGTCACTCTAAACGGTGCCCAGCGAAGGTCTGTGGGCATGAAAATATGGCAGAATGAATCGGGAGGCAAGATAAGCGGACTAACCCACTGGAACGAGGGAGAGGAGTTCCCTTCCCTCGGAATCGGGCACTTCATCTGGTATCCCCGCGGGTTCAACGGGCGTTGGACTGAGACTTGGCCTGAGTTCGTGAAGTTCGCACAGAACAAGGGCGTGCGGGGCATTCCTTCCCCTGCCCTCCTTCCCGACTGCCCCTGGAACAACCGGGTGGTCTTTCAGCGCGACTTCAACGGAACGGCCCTCACAGCGCTTCGTAGCTGGCTCGTAACCAACATCGATGTTCAGACCGAATTCATCATGGCCAAGTCACAGGCCGCCCTGCCTCGGATCATGGCATCTGCCCCTGCAAGTCAGCGGACACGCATCGAGGCCAACTATGGAAAGGTTGCTACAACGCCCAATGGCATCTACGCCTTGATCGATTACGTCAATTTCAAGGGTGATGGAACCAATCCCAGAGAGCGATACAAGGGGCAAGGTTGGGGACTCATGTGGGTTCTCGCAGAAATGCGACCGGTTCCACGCGGTCAGGCTGCGGCCCGGGAATTCGCAGCTGCAGCCAAGCGGTGTCTGGATCGCCGGGTTCAAAACTCTCCCCCCGACAGAGGAGAACAACGTTGGACAGCTGGCTGGCACAATCGCTGTAATACCTATGCCGCTCCCTTCTAAAACCGCGGTTCTTCTCAATCTTCTGCCTCTTCCCTTTGGCTTGACCCTCCCTCCCCGCGATGCAAGCTGCCGCTGATGGCTACTGAAACTACTCTTGTTCTCTTCAAACCTGACGGCATCCAACAGGGTCTCTCGGGCGTTGTCCTAGATCGCTTTCTCAAAGAGGGGTTCCGTATTCGCGGCCTCAAGATGCTTGAAGCCAGTGATGAACTCATTAATGAGCACTACTCTCACATCGTACAATTTGACTTCTTCCCAGCGATTCAGGCCTTCATGCAGGAAACACCGATTATCGCCCTCGCGCTGGAAGCCGAAGACGGCATCAGCAGAGCACGGAAGCTTCTTGGGCCAACCGATTCCAAGGAGGCAGAAGCGGGAACGATCCGTGGTGATTTTGGCTGCAAGGATGAATCTTCCAAAACGCGGAATATCTGCCACGCCTCTGATAGTCCCGAAGCCGCTGAAACCGAGCTTCAACGATTTTTCAACGAAGGAGAAATCTTCTCCTGAATGCAGCGGTCGCCTGCTGGCTTGTTCGGCAGGCGATGCCCCTCGTGATCTGGGGGGACATTAACCCTTGCGGAGCACCACCAGGAAAGGGCCGGAATTGGTTCCAGCCAACCCGTAGGTATCCATCACGGCTCCCCGCAAAGCCAGTTTGTGGGCAGCCTCTAGCACGGACTTGCCTTCCTCCTGCCCGCCCGGGTGACCACGGTAACATGCAACCGTAACAATACCCTCTGCCCGGATCACTTCCCAGGCTCTTTCGAGGCCGATCAGGGTTTCCTCACATCGAGTGCGGATTTGATGATCCCCACCTGGAAGATATCCCAAATTAAACATCACGGCCGCCACCGGATTAATGACATAGTCGCCTAGCCCCGCATGGCTCTCCCGGATAAGAGAGACTCTCTCGCTCGGAACACCGGACGCCTCAAGATTGGCTCGGGTGGCAATCAGAGCTTCCTCCTGAATATCAAAGGCAAAAACCCGCCCGCCAGGACCGACCAGTTGCGCCAGGAATACGGTGTCATGTCCGTTTCCCGCAGTGGCATCAACAACCTCTTCTCCTTCTTTCACCGCTGTTCGCACAGCTTCATGCGCTCTCTCGGTAATTCGCATCGTTGTGATTCTACCCTACGAAGGCGTCTATATTCAAATCCTCCTCAATCTCACGATTCTCGCAGAGGAAGGCCGCCAGCCGATCAGCTACTCCCGGTGCATAGAGCACTCCCTTTGAACCCAGACCGTTAAAGATGAAAAGATTCTCATTCTCTGGATGAGAACCGATCACCGGACGACTCTGTCGGATGATCGGACGAATACCCGCCACATGCTCAACCGTCTCAAAAGAACGAGACGTGAATGAGCGTAGTAAATTCTCAATCTGATTCCGACCACTACTTGTTACCTCATCCGTTAGATTATGCCAGCTGTAGGTAGACCCAACCCGGAAGAGGCCCTGCCCAAGGGGGATCATCCAGCCATTCCGGCTGAGGACCCGATCCTCGGGTTGCCCAGGAATTCGAACGGTTAGAATTTCACCTTTTGCCCTGCGCTCGGGAAGAAACCCGAAGGGCCCCGACCCAAGACCTGCTGCGCCGGCGCACATGATAGTGGGCCTCTCAACCTCCAAGCCACTGGCAAGATCAACCTCTCCGCTCTCAACGAACCCTAAATCCCGAAAGAATATACCGGAGGATTCGAGAAAACGTCTAGTATCGAGACGGCCACCACCTTTCCAAATAACTCCACCGTAGGGTGCCTCACAGGGACAATCCTTTGCCTCAAGAAACGCTCCTGTCCAAGATTGTAACAGCTCTTGCTTACGAGCAACAATTCGACACTCTTCTGCGCTAGCAAAGAGGCGCAAAATCGGGATTTCATGAAAGAACTTTTCCCCGAGAGTCCCCTCCACCTCTCGATAAAAACCCAGAGCCTCTCCAAGAAATTCAGAAAGGCGCCAACTAGGATTCAGACTCCGCCCAGTTACCGGTGTGAGGAGCCCAGCTGAGATTGCAGAAGCGCTCCGTCCCTCCCCAAGGTGCAGCAGTCGAAACTTTTGTCCCCTGCTCCAAAGGCGCCACGCGAGACACGTTCCAGCCAATCCCTGTCCAACGATAGTAAGTTGTCCTTGCATGGAGCCTTGTTCCTTTACCGAAACCCTCGTCAATCCTCCCTTACGTGAGAGGCCAGACCAACGGGATAAGGAGACAGGCAATAATTCCTACAAGAATATTAAGGGGCAACCCAAAGAATACAAAATCCCGGTAGTTGTAGCCTCCCGGTCCATAAACAAGAAGATTCGTCTGATATCCCATCGGCGTGGCCATTGCGGTGGAGGCTGCGAAGGCAACGGCCATGATAAAAGGTTCCGGATGACATCCTAGCTTGGTGGCAAGCTCAATCCCCAATGGCGCACAGAGAACAGCTGCGGGCTTGTTCAAAATCAAAAGGCTCAATGCAGCCGCCATGAAATAAAATACCCATAACGTCACGTGTGGACCCCATCCTCCAGTGGCTGTGTAGAGCTGTCCTGCCGCTATCTCAAGAGCACCGGTCCTATCCATGGCCGTGCCCAGCGCGATCATTCCCGCGATCAGGACCAAAACCGACCAGTCGATAGAGCTGTAGGCATCCCGAGCAGTAAGCACTCCCGACAACACAAGAAATGCGGCTCCTCCGAGCGCCAGCACGCTGATCGGGGCAAGGCCAGTGGCAGCAAGCAGAACCACCATGAGAATCGTTCCCAGAGCCAGAGGAGCTTTGTGGGGCTCAACAACCTCATCATGGACACCCTCAAGCAAGATGAACTCATTCTTTCTCCTTAAACTCTCCAGCGCATCGGAAGTACCCCGGACGAGCAGAATATCGCCCATCCTGAGTTCGAGGTCAGCAATTTCACGCTGATGGTGCCGCCCACGCCGTTGCAAGGCGAATACCGAAACATCAAAGCGCTGGCGCAGCCCCAGTTCCCGGCAACTCTGACCAATGAGAGGCGACTCCGGCGCAACCATCAGTTCAAAGAGCGTCATTTCTACCCGTTTCACCTCAGAGCCATCGTCCTGAAGATCAGGTGCGATACTGATGGAGTGCTGCCTGTCGAGCTCGAGAATCTTGTTAAGTTCACCGCGGATCAGAAGAATATCGCCTTCATGAAGAAGCATCTCTGCCTCCAGGCGCTGGACACGATCACCTCGGATGAGTTCGGCCACCTTGATCCCCGCTGATGCAAGCGGTGTGTCCGCAAGGTTCTTTCCGATCAGATCTGAATCCAATCCTATGCCCACCTGTGTGATATATTCCTTGGCCTCATCCGCTGACAGAGTTGAGGCAATCGTCGTATGATTGGGTAGGAGGCGCCATGAAAACAGAAGCAGATAGGCCATCCCTACCAAAACGATAACGATGCCTACCCCTGTGAACTCAAACATCCCTACGCCAAAACCAATCTCGGCAGCATAGGAAGCGATAAGGATATTCGACGAGGTCCCAATCAAAGTGCAGCTGCCGCCCAGCATTGAAGCAAACGAGATCGGCATGAGGAATTTGGATGGACTTGCCCCAAGACGCGCGCAAACGGTCAGCACTGCCGGTATAAAGACAACGACTACCGGGGTATTGTTGATGAAGGCGGACATGAAGCATACCGCACAGAGGGCCATCACCATGAACCGCATCGGGCTGCCGCGTGAAAAATCCGCTAATTTTGCTCCCAGAGCTCGAACCATACCGCTCCTCATCAGGGCGGCACTCAGGACAAACATTGCCGCAATGGTCACTAGGGCTTCGTTACTGAATCCAAGAAGAAGATCCTTCGGCTTCAAGATGCCAAGAGCACCTAGCACAACGATAATCAAGACACCCACAATGTCTGTCCTGACTCGATCGGTGACAAATAATACAACCGTGAGCAACAGCATCACGTATACCACTATTACTTCCCAAGTCATTCGTGCACCACTAGGAATGCACCGCCTGCCGTGAGTGGTCAATCTGAACCGCAGCTCACCGCACCACGATCTGGAACAGGAGCCTTGCTAGAGCGTGAAATTGGGACTCTGCCTGAGGAAGCTCCGAGGATTTTCGTAAATCACTTTTTCGACAAGCTCACCAGCGTGTTGGCGCTTCTTCATCTCCAGGGCACATTTGATGACGGCCAGAGGATCAGAAATTCCCCAGTCACATGCCGAATTCATCCAAATGCGTTCCATCCCAAATGTCTCGAGAATGTCGATGGCCCTACCTGGCGTACATTTTGACTCAGGATACAGCGTCATCCCCGCCCAGAAGCCCGCATCAAGAGCAATGGCCGCAGTATGCTCTTCGACATGGTCAATAACCACACGATCAGGATTGACCTGAGCGTTTTTCAAAGCGTCCACAATCAAACGCGTCCCCTTGAGCTTGTCCTCCAGGTGAGGGGTATGAACGAGGATGGGGAGATCTCGCTCCTTTGCGAGAGCGATATGCTCCTCTAAAATCGTATGCTCGTTTTTCGTATTCTTGTTCAGGCCAATCTCTCCAATCCCGAGCACGGTAGGCTGATCAAGGAATTCCGGGATGATCGACAAGACCTCTCTTCCAAAAACAACATCATCGCTTTCCTTCGGATTGATGCAGAGCCAGGTAAAATGTGGGATTCCAAATTTTGCAGCTCGGGCAGGTTCATACTGAGTTAACTGACGGAAATAATCCTTGAACCCCTCTACTGATCCTCTGTCATACCCCGCCCAGAAAGCGGGTTCACAAAGGGCCTCACATCCGGCCTGCGCAATAGACTGGTAGTCGTCTGTGGTCCGACTGACCATGTGAGCGTGCGGTTCGATATAACGCATGATATTCTCGGGTGTGCAGGTGAAAGTTGAGGCGATACTTCCTAGTCTTGGGGTGCACCGTAAGCAAACTGGATCGTGGAGCTTTCCACCGGCTCTGTTGAATGATCCGAGAGTGATTCCAGAACGGCCTTGGCGCGGGGTTGATCCCCCGGATTCAACATCGCCTCCATAGCCTTGAGAAAGCCGGAATGGCGAAAGTCACTTTCTCCTTCATGACGATCGAGCCGGTCAAGAAACGCGGCAATGTCGATCAACTTGTAGCGAGCATCCATGAAATAGAGGTCGAGGATGTCTGTCTTGCTGGGCATGCGGGGAATGTAGCCACCCGGAAAAGAATTCTGAAGGAGTAATTTGGCATAAAATCTACTGGCCCAATGTCGTTTCCCGGGGAATACAGGTCCGCACATGGGAGAACGCGACTTGGGAATACAACCTTTTGACCTTCTGATGGAGGCTTGGGGGCTCACGAACACGAACTTGGTTGAAACTTCACCAGAGCAGCTCACCCACAAGCAGGTAAGACGCGCACGGTCAGGACGCCAGCTGACCCTCAAGATGATGATGAAAATCAACCGCACCTTCAATATCGCCATCTGGTCGAAGCTCGATAATGAGCAGAAGGAAAAGTTTATCGAATATGGACATCGAGATCTCTTCTCCTATGCGAAGGGCCATGACAGCGGATCCCCGGACCCCAATAAAGAACTGGCCGCAGAGATTCGAGGTTGACCACGGCTCCGGCCAAGCTTCACTCGGCCTTCAACTCGTACTTTTATGAACCTTTTCTCATGAAGAGAATCTTGTCATTACTTCGTTCGTATCGTGCATCTTGATCACAACCACCACCTTTCCTACTGTACGAATATCCATCCTGCTGAAACGTGGGTGGAAACTCTGGGTGCACTTCAGGAGCACACCTTGAAGGTCAGGGACGAAGTGAGTCCGGACAAACCCTATGCGATCGGCCTTCGCCTTTCTGCAGACGCAGCCAGAGAACTTCTGGAAGGCGACAACCTTCCATCCTTTAAGGCCTGGCTCTCTGAGCACGGATGCTATGTCTTCACCATCAACGGATTCCCCTACGGATCTTTCCACGGGACCCGCGTGAAGGAGAACGTCTATCGTCCCGACTGGTCCTCACCAGACCGCCTGCTCTATACAAACAACCTGTTCGATATTATTGCTCAACTGGCACCCGAGGGCGTGGAGGGATCCGTTTCAACCCTGCCGGGTTCATTCAAATCCTTCGAAGCTGATGAGTCCGCCATCTTCGAGCATCTCGAGGCCTGCGCGCGACATATCGAGCTACTGGCAGAGCGAACTGGACGGGATCTGCACCTCGGGCTGGAACCAGAGCCTCTCGGCCACTTTGAACACACCCGGGACACTATTGCCTTTTTTGATCGCTTGCTGGATAGCTCTGACGATCCGGAACTCCTTCTCCGTAGAATTGGGATTAATTATGACACCTGCCATTTCGCCGTAGAGTTCAATGACTGTCACACGGCCCTCGATACCTTTCGGAAGGCCGGATTACGTATTTCCAAGGTTCACCTGTCCAATGCGCTGGCATTCGATCTCGACACCCCCAGTGCTCTTGAGGCGATCGCTCAATTTCACGAACCCACCTACCTGCATCAGCTGATAACCGCTGGAAAGGGAACCAATCTGTATTTTACGGACCTTCCGGAAGCCCTTGCAGAGCTCAGAGACCCTGCATTCAGCTCTCAAGGACAGCAAGAAGCTCGGGTTCATTTTCACATACCCCTGTATGCCGAGCCAGAACCGCCCCTCCGGTCAACCAAAGATCACGTCGGTGATCTCCTTGCTTACCGTAGATCCCATCCGGAATTCTGCTCTCACTTCGAAATTGAAACCTACACCTGGGGCGTCCTTCCAGGAGACCTTCAGAAACCAATCGTGAGGCAGATTGCTGAAGAATACCGATGGGTCCTCTCTCAACTCTAACTGCGGCCGAACTGGTCCTCCTGCCCCATGAGAGAAAAGAGTCAGTGTTTTCTTGATCTCCTTGCCATTGGGCGAGTGTCCAATCTCCCTACTGTCTGGTCGAACGTGCTCACAGGGTTTCTGGTGGCAAGATGCTTCCACGAAGCACCGGAAGATCTGACCAGGGAAATTGGCCTTATCGCTCTTCTCCTGGGATCCACCAGCTGCGCCTACCTTTTCGGCACCTTCCTGAACGACTGGAAGGATGCCTCGTTTGATGAGCAATACCGCCCCGAGCGTGCGATTCCAAGTGGGCGCTGGTCACGCCGTGCGATTGGCAGTATCGCACTCGTCCTCTCAATCCTCGCTACGGCCTGCCTTATACCCCTCAGCCTCTCCTCTGCCATTGTCCCTCTTCTCGGAACCGCGCTTCTTATAAGCATCGTCTGCTATACCGTCCTCCATAAGAAAACCCCGACCGCAATTATTCCGATGGGACTCTGCCGGGGCCTCCTCTATCCGCTTGGATTTTTCAGCGCTGCAAGCTCGTCTCCCGGACTGGTTCAATCTATTCAGCCTCTTCCCATAATCATTCTTATCGGCGTGGGATCTCTCGTCTATGTGGCCGGACTTACCCTTGCAGCCCGTTACGAAAGTGGACCCGCCGGAGGGACTATTCCCCGACTCACCCTGCGCCTTCTTCTTTTCGCCTGCCTTCTTACTCACAACTGGTGGTGGATCAGCGGAAAATCTGGAGACCTTGGAGGAACTTCTGCCTTCCTCTCTGCCCTCCCGGCTCTCGCTGTATTTGTTCTCTGGACCGCTCGCAGCCTCTCCATTCTTAGAAAATCTGTCCCAGAATTTGTCTCGCGCTCACTCGCAGGCATCTGCCTCGTGGATCTGCTGGCGTTTCCAGGAATCACGATCATGTTGCAGGCATCCAACGCCTCCGTAATTTCCTGCCCTACCCTTCTCCCCTGCCTGCCATTATCATGTATGGTTCTATCTCTGGTTCTCCAGCGAGTTGCACCTGCAACCTGAGTCCCTGTGGAGAAACCAACAGGCATGCCTCACCTTTGATTCCGGTTTGACGACGCACCCCGACAGCAGCGACAGGGGGAAGACCTCCCTGCACCTTTCCGAGCGGTATTCCCATTTCCTGCTTAGGCGAAAAAACTGGTTCCTAGCTCTTCTTGCTATCGCAACCCTCCTCGCCGCTGCTGGACTGACTCAACTCCGTTTTGACGGTGAACCGCGCGAAATTTTCAAGCAGGGAGACAAGGAGTTTGCCCTCCTCGAAGAATACTTTGAGCAATTCGGACCGGACGACAACGGCATCGTTCTCATTCTGGATGGGGACATATTCAACAGCGCGTTCGCCGAGGCTCTCAGGGGCTTCACCAGTGACGTGCAGACCTTGCCTGACGTCCTTTCCGTCCTGAGCCTTCTCGATGTTCCCGGGCCCAACGATGAGTCCCTCCTTCCGTCTCCAGATTGCGAGCCGGCACTTTTCGAGCAGGCGCGAGCCTTTGCACAGGTTCACCCCTTCGCCTCCGGCCACCTCGTCTCAGCCAATGGTAACACCATTCTGGTCACTATTGAGCTGGTTGAGGATGGCCCGCAGACAATGAACCGGGTGGCCCCGATCTACGAAGAATTACTCCAGCTTCGTGAAAAGTGGTTTGGACAACTCTCCTGCACGGCGAACTTTACCGGAAGCATTCCCGTGAGGGTTGAAACCCTTGCCAGCCTCCCAAAAGAATTTTTCGTGACCAGCTCCCTTGGCGCGCTCCTCGCCATGCTTGTCGCACTTGGCCTGTTTCGAAGTCTGAGCGTGACCCTCGTTGTCGCTGCGGGCCCTGGGCTGGCAGTTCTCTGGACCCTGGGCCTTATGGGGTGGATTGGGTTGAAAATTGATGGAATCAGCATCCCGCTACCAGCAATCGTATTCGTCGTCGCCTTTGCCAACGCCGTTCATATCATGATTGAGATTCGCCGCACGAGAGATTGCTCGCGCTCCGAGGCAGCACGGCGGGCAATCAGCCTCCTCGCTACTGCATGCGTTCTTACAGCTCTCACCACGACGATTGGCTTTGCCTCTTTGACGCTCGCGGAAACCGGTAGCGTGCAGAGGTTCGGACTTGCTACCGCCGCCGGGTCCATCCTTGGACTGATCTCAAACATCACCATCGTTCCACTACTGGCTTCCATTATTCGCCTGCCCGGCGGGCGAGCCACCCGGCCACCTGAAGACGAGGGTGAGTCCAGAGAATCCCTTACTCTTGTTACGCGACTGGTAACTTCTCTCTCCCGACCACTTTCCGTGCTGACGCTGATAGTCACCGCGGTCCTCATCTGGACCGCCACCCAGTTAAAGTCAGATATCGTCTGGACGGAAACCCTTCCCGTCGATTCCGAGATCAATCGAGCCTCCGACCTCTCTGACGAAGCGTTCGGGGGCGTCATGCAGGTTCCCATCATCGTGACTTGGGACCAGTCCCTTTCCTTCAGTCACCCCCGGACGCTTGAACTCATTGCCAAGATTCAGACTCTCCTCAAGGCGGATCCTACCTTTGGACCTTCGCTCTCCATCCTAAATTTCATGCCTGAATCCCTGCGCGCTCTCCCGGCAGGAGCCCGCGAACAGATTTTCATGCAGGCAATGCCAGCCACACTATCTGGCCGGATGCTGAAGCCTGATCTAAGACGAACCGTCATCAACGTCCGGCTGCCAAACAAGGGAGCAGCCGCGACTCGCCCCGCGGTAAAGGCTCTCCAAAAGGATCTCCAGAACCTCGAGCAGCTGTATCCAGGCTTCTCCCTGCATGTCACCGGCTCCGCCGTGATTGCCGCAGAAAACATGTCCAACGTGATTAGAGATCTCGTGCGGAGCCTCTCCTTTGCCTCGATCACCGTTTTTCTTGTTCTTACCGTAGCCCTGCGCTCCCTCACTCTGGGACTTCTCAGTGTCATCCCTAATGCTTTTCCTCTGCTCTTCAACACGGGTCTTCTCTACTACCTAGACAAACCTCTCCAGATCAGCAGCGTTCTCACCTTCAGCATCTGCCTCGGAATTGCGGTAGATGATACCATCCATTTTCTGATCCGATTTATCCGGGAGCGCCGTGAAGGAGCCGATGTGCGCCTTGCTATCGATCGGTCCTTCCGGACCGTGGGAGTAGCTCTCCTGATTACCACCGCTGTAATCTCGAGCGCCTTTCTGGCAGCGACCTTCAGTTCGATGCCCGGGATCTCTTTCTTTGGATGGCTTGCCTGTTCAGCCATGGTCGCGGCGCTGATTGGCGACCTTGTCTTCCTGCCAGCGCTCCTGAACTGGGTGATGGGCCGTAAAGAACGCCGAAGGCGGGAGAGAATGCAGCGGCGAAAAGGCCTTCGCCTATAATCAAGCGAAACGCTGCGATCTCTCGGGACCTGGGATCGAATCCTCGAAAGACGAGGGCTGACAATTAAGGATCGCCGACTACAGTTTTCTGGTGCTCTCACGTATTTTACTCGTCATTTCTGGAGCGCTCTGTCTTGCGCTCGCCGGCTGCATCGAGGGCGAGGAGCAAATCTGGCTGAGTGCGGATGGTTCGGGCCGCATTGAGGCTCGCTACAAGATGCCCTCTGCCGTAGCAAAGAGGATAGGGGAACCAGCCGAGCTGGTCCGAGTCCTGCAGGAAGCGGCAGAGCGAGATCCTCATGTCGAAATCACGGACCTCACCCACACTACCGAGGGCGGCGGAATCACCCTTACCTTTTCCGGGACTTTCGATAACCTGAACAAGCTTGCGTCCTTTCCTCAACGACAACTGCGGGATGCGTCGAAACCCGATAAGCGGGTTCAAGCCGAGGTCCTCTTTGGGGAATCAGCCATGGTCATCTCTGATGATAACATCACCTATGACAGAGAAGTGGATATCAGTTGGCTTCTGCAATCGACCCCAGCGACAAAATCGATTGCGAAAATGCCGGCTCTGTTCGGCAAATCCCGTCTGACATTTATCCTGAATCTTCCCGGAGAAGCTCAGGAATCGAATGCCTCTTCCCAGTCCGAGGACAAACTTCGCCTTGAATGGAACTTCCTCCTCAAGGAACACGCCACCGGCCCCATGCCTATGACTGCCAGAGCAGCTCTTCCAGCATCCAAGCCTCCCTGGCTGTTCCTTCTGGCCATCCTGCCGCTCGTATTTTTCGTTCAGAACATACGGAGCAGGAAAAAACTTGAGCAATAATCCTGCTCAAATCCTATCCTCGAGATCGGACGAGGGAGTGCCGGGCAACCCTAACTAGAAATCAATCAAGGAGGGGCACGTCGTATCCGGAAGGCGATAGCCTAGTGAGGCATTGCTTCCACACTGCTGAAAATAGGTTGAAAGGGTAGTAATGTTTTTAGGCACTACCCTTAGGCAAAGTCAGCAGACTCTTCGCCATCGACCGAGCCTCCTCACTCTGTCCACCCAGCATACGGGTCAACTCGGCAACACGCTCCTCACCCCTCACCTCCTTGAGCGAGGAAATCGTCCTTCCTCCCTCTACCCTTTTTTCAACGAGAAAATGCTGGGAAGCAAGAGCCGCAACCTGCGGAAAGTGGGTAATCGCCACGACTTGATGCACACCACCAAGGATAGCCATCTTCTCTCCCACCGCTCGGGCAACCTCTCCACCAACGTTGGCGTCGATCTCATCGAATACCATCAATGGAGTTCGATCCTGCTGGGCAAGAGCACTCTTAATGGAAAGCATCACCCTTGAAATTTCGCCACTAGAAGCAATCTGCCTTAACGGCTTGAGAGGCTCTCCAGGATTGGGCCCGAAAGAAAACTCAATCCCGTCCAAGCCGTTTGCAGAGGGCTCCGTGTACTGTTGCTGATTCACCTCAAACGCCGCCTGCCGAAAACCGAGTTCCGCAAGATGTTGCCGGATGTCACGAGCTAACTTCGGGCCGGCCTTTCGTCGTTTTTCGGTCAGATCCATTCCCGCCTTCATCATGGCACTGCGAGCTACCTCCGCCTCTCTCTCAAGCGTTTCCAACAGCTCCCCCCGGTTTTCCACTGCCCCGAGTCGCTCTGCCGCCTTCATGCCGCTTTCCACCACTTCATCCAACGAAGGGCCGTATTTCCTTTTGAGGCTTTCGAGCAGGTCCACCCGAGCTTCCAAAGCTGAGGTCTGCACAGGGTCGAGATCAATCTCGCCCAGATAGCGCTCTAATTCCCTGGAGAAGTCTTCCATTTCAACCACTGCCGTTGTCACCCCGGCGGTCCAATGCCGTGCCGCCGGGTCATTCTTTTCAATTTCTCCCACCAGCCGTTGCATCTCCTGCATCCTGTCCAGCACTCCTGTGCCATCTCCATTAACAAGATTCAGAGCCTCTGCCACGACTCCCACAAGCTTTGCGCTGTTGGCAGCTCGTTGATAACGCTCCTGTAACTCGTTCTCTCCCTCAGGGTCAATTTCTGCTGCTTCGATCTCCGCGACCTGATGCTTCAGGAGCTCGATCTCCTGTTCACCTGCTTCCTCCGCATCCCGTATCTCGCGCCGGCGTGTTTCTACTTCTCTCCAGGAGGCCCAGCATGTCCGGTATTCTTCAACTTCGCTCTCCACTCCCGCATATGCGTCAAGCATGACGAGCTGACGATCCTGAGATAGAAGTGATTGATGATCATGCGGCCCATGCAGATCCACGAGATTTCTTCCAATCGCCTTCAGGACGCCAAGTGTTGCAGGTGAATTATTCACGAACTGGCGGTTCGATGTGGATCCTACAACCCTCTTGATAAGGAGCTGCCCCTCCTCACACGCCTCCAGGCCCATCTCCTCAAGCAGACAGTTGACCCCGGAAGGATCCTGCAGGTCAAAGATTGCCTCCACGTGACAGGTGTCCTCTCCCGTTCGAATCAGGCCCTTGTCTGCTCTTTCTCCGAGGATCAGCTTGAGAGCACCAACTATCACGGACTTCCCCGCACCTGTTTCGCCAGTGACTCCGACCAACCCGGCACCAATTTCCCAGTCGAGCCGCTCCACGAGGGCAAGATTCCGGATTTTTAAGAGACTCAGCATCTGATCGTGTCCTGCGGCACCCCAATTATGCAACCAACTCACCTTGTTACAATCGCCACCCTCTTTTCAGCGCAATTTTACCGAGAACCAGCTGTAAGCAGGCCTTACTCTTAGCACTAGCATTAATGGCACCTGCAAGCCTCCCCTCTCATCGGATTCAGGAAGGCAATCTACAGCCCAGGGGCCGGAAAGACTGAAAAACCCTGCCCTCTAGGCCTCGACACCCGAATTAGCCTTACCAAGATTCTTCTCCAGCCACTCGGTAAATCTTCATTCTACCGGCCCTCCCTTGCTTCCTGGTTTCGACCTTACCCCGGTCTTTCGTTGCGAAACATTTGGGGAACTGCATTTTTGAGCCGTGGAGGGAGGTCCAGTCACAGCGACATTTTTGGGCACCGGGACCTCGGTGGGGGTCCCAGTCATTGGATGCTCGTGCCCGGTTTGCACATCCAACCACCCGGGAAACCAGAGAACCCGATCCTCTCTCCACCTGCACACCCCCGAGGGTTCTATCCTGATAGACAGTGGCCCTGACCTCCGCCAACAGGCACTTCGCGAAGGCCTGTTCGAAATTGATGCCATCCTCTACACTCATTGCCACCTCGATCACATCGCGGGCTTCGATGAACTGAGAGCCTTCTGTTGGCACCGTGAAGAGCCTCTACCACTTCACGCAGGGCCCGAAACGATGGCGAACCTCGAACGCATGTTTCCATGGGCCATGGCTAACACTTCACGAAATTATGTCCGCCCCGATCCTCATCTCATCGATGGCCCCTTTACGATCAAGGATCTGCTGGTCACGCCTATCCCCGTAATACACTCCTCTGTGGAGACCTTTGGCTTCCGCTTCGATTTTCCTACCGGCCATTCACTGGCATATATCAGCGACGTGAAAGAGATTCCCCGTCCCAGTATCGCACTGCTGCAAGACCTTGATGTTTTCATTGTAGATGCTCTTCGACCTCAACCCCACCCAACTCATATGAATGTTGAGGAATCTCTTGCCGTAATTACACAGCTTAATCCCAAGCAATCCTTTCTTACTCATCTTGCCCACGAGATCGACGCCCGTGAAGCTGCAGTTCAGCTGAGTCTTCCCGAGGCCGTTACCTTGGCATGCGATGGACTCAAGTTAACCTTTGAGAGACAACAGCCCTACTCTATCCTGTATCCCGCCCCATCATGAACCTGTTCACCCTTCGGAGAGTCCTCCTCCCTTGTCTTTCCCTGCTTATCCCGGGGCAGCTCCTATCCAAGCCCTCCATAGTACCTCCGGAGGTAGTCGTCGTTCTGTATAATACCGAGGATGAGGACTCAAAGCGCCTCGCTCTGCACTACGCGAAAGCACGTAGTATTCCCGAAGATAATCTTGTGGGCCTTCCGATTCCGCTCGGCGATGAAATCTCACGTGAGCAGTTCAACCAGAAAATCCGGACCCCACTTTGCGGGATCTTTGACGATCGTAACTGGTGGGTCCGCGAGATAGGATCTACTAGCCAAAAACAACCGATAACCCTGAAACGCAGAGTCCTTGTCACCATGCGCGGGGTTCCTTTTAAAATTGCCCGTACTCTGGACACAATTCCCGAGGGTCAGGCTAACAAACGACCGTTCACACCAAACCCAAAGGGTAACGAAGCCTCAGTAGATTCGGAACTGAGCCTCTTGGGGGTCGAGGGCTATGAAATCGCGGGCCAGATC